>JBDLJC010000020.1:0-58569 GCA_039714535.1 Thermodesulfobacteriota bacterium
CCCAGACGCTGCTTCCCGGTGCTAAGGAGGTGTACGGACAACTCCCCCTGCTGGACTCTAACCAGCTAGAAAAAACAGCCGTTTTACGGCATACGGTCAAATCTTTGCTTGGCTCTTGTCAAGCCCCAGAGTTATAGCCTGGTTACTTTTTTGATGATTTGGGGAAATACTTCACCCCGTCAATACCCTTGAAGTCTTCATCCTGGGTCCACAACGTGGCCTGATGGGCCTGGGCGGTTGTCAAAATAATACTGTCTGCCATTGGTATTCGGTAATGGGCGCTGATTTTTGCGGCCTGGATGGCCAAAGCACTGGTCAGTTCAGCTTCTTTTCCTTGTTTCATCAGGGCGACGGCTTGCAAGGCTCCGTCTTCGCCTCGTTCTCGCAAGACAACCTTAAACACTTCATACATGCTTACCGTCGGGACAATCAATCCTTCAATATCATGCAGCGGACCGGAAAAATAGTTGGCATTTGGTCCATCAGCAAAATATTCGAGCCAACCGGAAGAATCAACGACGTTCATACTCTGTCCTGCTCACGGTCAAATTTGGTGTCGATGCCTTTCAGGAAACCTCGCATTTCCCTAATGTTTTTGGTTGGAATCAGTTCAATGCGGTTACCATATTCAATGACCTGCATTTTCTGGCCCGGCTTCAAATGTAAAGAATCTCTGATTTTCTTGGGGATCACGACTTGATACTTGGGTGAAATTTTCACAGCTTCCATCCGACTCTCCTTATCGATAAGGTTGTTGTCATACGATAACACGGTCGATCAAGAAGGTCAATTTGAGGTGTGTGTATTTATAAAGAAAGGTGCGGATCAGGTCTCCGTTTGACACATGTTGTAATGTATTTCACGGTGAATGAACAAGAATCGAAAGCAGATGCAGGTTGCCTGCACAAACCCGCCCTCCCCAACGGCCCCTGACAGATCGCTTACTCCCCAACCTAAACCCCAAAGGGAATGAAAAAGATAAACCGGGCCCCAACCGACGTTGAGGGGTCCACCCAGATGTGGCCGTTATGATACTCGATGATGTGGCGGCTGATCGACAACCCCAGCCCCGTACCCTGTGGGTTGCCGTCACCGGCCGTACTGGTACGATGGAATTTCTCAAATATAATCTCCTCATCACCCGGCGGGACCCCGCAACCGTTATCACCGATCTCGCAGCGGACACCGTCGGGTTGATGCTGCAAGACAACCTCAACTCGACCGCCATCCGGTGGACAGAACTTAACCGCATTGGAAAGAAGATTGATCAAGACCCGCATCAATCGATCATGGTCGGCAAAAAGGAGGACCGGTTGCTCCGGCAGCTCGACGTTTAGAGTGATCCCCTTATCGGAAAAAAGCCGGCTGGTGGAGTCCAGGGCCTCGCGGGTCAGTTCCACCATATCAAGATCCCGCATCTGCCAATCGGCCTGACCGGCCTCGATCTTCGCCAGATTCAAGACCTGATTTATCAACCTCGTTAAGCGCTCGGTTTCCTTGACGACGATGTCCAGGAACCTCTGCCTCTCAGATTGGTTTAAATCAGGATTATCCTGCAAGATCTCGGAAAAGGAGCGGATAGAGGTCAGGGGGGTACGGAGCTCATGACTGACCGTTGAGACAAACTCATCCTTCAAACGGTCAAGCTCCTGTAGTCGTAGATTTGCTTTTTGCAGTTTATTGGTCGCCTCCTCCAGTTCCCGAGACTTCTGCTCCAGGCGGCGGCTGTACTCAATCACCTGCGAGGTTTCATCGAGAATGCCTAGCAACCCCTCCTGACTGATCACCTCACCCTTGACCACCGACGACACCATGATCCGGGCCGAAGCGGCCCCAATGACACCGGCCAGCAGCTTCTCGGCAAACTCAACCAGATCGGTGTCGGCCTGCATCCCGGCCGCCAATTCGATATCCCTGCTGCGGCCGTAATCCTGTAAGGCCCTCTCGGCCTGACCCTCCCCGATGAAACGGGCCAGAAGTTTCTTTAATTCGGTGATCATGGCCTTGCCCTGCCATATATGGGGCCCGCCGCTATGGCGGTAGACGTCAACAAATAAAGATGCCTGAATACGTTCGATGGTGGTCTGGCGGTCCATGAGCGACATAGTCACCAGGAGACCGAGATTAGCCAGCATACTCCAGAATACCGAATGGGTAATCGGGTCGAACATATCAAGACCAAGGAGCTGATAAGGCCGCAGCAGGGTAAGGCCGAAGGGGCCATGGGCCAGGAGGGAGGCGACCGCACCATTGGAACCGGCAAAAGTGGGAATGAACAGGGTATAGGCCCAGACAGTGAACCCGGCCGTCAGTCCGTAAATGGCCCCCCGGCGGCTGGCCCCCTTCCAGAAGATGCCGAAGAGCAGCGGTGGCGCAAGCTGGGCCACCGCTGCAAAGGAAACCAGACCGAGGGAAACCAAGCCCACCGACTCACCAATGATCCTGAAATAGATATAGCCGAGCAGCAGCAGAATAATTATGCAGCCACGCCGAATCGCCAAAACCATGCCACTCAGGTCCCTTTGCCTGAGCAGCGGGATCTGCAACAGGGCCGCCATAACCAGTTGGTTACAGATCATGGTCGACAAGGCGATGGTAGCGACAATCACCATACTGGTAGCGGCCGACAGACCGCCGATATAAACCAGGATACTCAGGAATCCTTGATTAGCGGCCATTGGCAACATGAGGACAAAGATATCCGGATCCGCTCCGCTCACGCCAAAGCGCAGGATCCCGGCCATGGCGATGGGCAACACAAACAGATTGATGGCAAAGAGATACAACGGGAAGAGCCAGGCCGCCTTGGCAACATGCTCTTCGTTGACATTTTCCACCACCAACACCTGAAACTGTCTGGGCAGAAACATGATCGCAGACATCGACAGAAAGGTGAGGGTAAACCAGTTTATATAGCCTCCGGGCAGAGCAGCAAAGGTCAGCAGATTTTGCAGCTCAGGGACCTCCGCCATCCGCCCGAACAGATCAAAAGGGCCATCGAACAGGAAGAAGGTTATATAGATACCCGCCGCGCTGAAGGCCAACAGCTTGACCACCGACTCGAAGGCAATGGCGGCCACCATCCCCTCATGCCGTTCTGTGGCATCGATATTCCGGGTCCCGAAAAGAATAGAAAAGGCCGCCAGAATGATGGCCACCGCAAAGGCGGTATCATTCCAGATGGTTAGCGGATGATCGTGCAGTCGCTCAAGCTCCGGGTAAGAATGCATGAAGTTAAAGGTCCGGGAGATGGCCTTTAGCTGCAGGGATACGTAAGGGACGGTGCCGACCATGGCAATAACCGTCACCAGGCCACCGGCCAAGGCGCTCTTGCCGTACCTGGAGGCGATGAAATCGGCGATGGAGGTGATTCTTTGGACCTTGGCAATACGGATGATCTTGCGCAATACCAACCACCATAGTGCCGCCATCAGAGTAGGCCCCAGATAAATAGGCAGGAAACCGATGCCGGTTGCTGCGGCCCGTCCCACACTTCCGTAATAGGTCCAGGCCGTACAATAGACCGCAATCGAGAGGGTATAGATATAGGGGTTACTGATGATGGAGCGTCCGGTATCGGCCCGATTATCACCATAGGAGGCAATGCCGAACAAGACCCCCAGATAGACCAGCGAGATCAGGAGGATTAGCCATTCCGGCAACATAGCACCCTCCTAAGATCCGGTTTCCGGCGTTGATGTCGATGAAGACCGTTTGCGCATAACCAGGGCCAGCACCATGATGAATAGGAACCACAGGGAAAAGATATAGAGGTAGAGCAGGGGCACCCCCCAAAAAAGCAGTTTCTTGCTGAACAGGCCCAACAACGGGTAGTTAAGGGCGATAATCCCCAGACAGACCAAACCAATCAGCCGTTCATTTATTCTTTTCTGCTCAGCCATCGGTACCGGTTCCCGGAGCAAGGGGCAAAGGCAGGCGAACCAGGGCCAGGCCCGACTTCTCCGCCTTCTGACTCCATAGATCGCTGCCATGGCTCCGCAGGATATCGGCTCCACTCGGGCTGCCGGGTACCTTACTCAATGGTAGACGCCGCCACTCTTCGATGTCGGCGGCATTCAAGGGCTGACCCTCCCAGAGCAGATCGAGATAAATGAAACGGTCCGTTGCCTCGGGATAGAAATGAATCTCCGTGAGACTTATTTTGTTTTCCACCAGAAAATCATAGAGCGAGAGCAGTAATTGCTGCATCCAGAGATCATCGATCAGGACATTCTGCGAGTCACATTTGACCGGCTGGGTCAACCCCAGGGAACTGCCGGCCAGGGCCAACATCCGACCGACCAGAGCCGCCCCGTTGCTTGGCCCCAGATTACTTCGACCTGCCGGAATCTCCCTGCATAGGTCCGCCAAGTCATCAAATGTGCTGGTCAGGCTGACACTCTCCTGGCCAATAACATTTTCAAAACCACTCCGCATAACCGGAGACATATCGGGATGGGCCAATAGATTTTCAGCGGCCGCCTTCAAATTCGCCAATGGGCCGCGTAATTTTGCAATGGAATCACAGCGTCTGCCGTCCGACAACAGGGGATTTTCACCATACCGCGCCTCGCTGAAGGTCAGTAAACAAAAAGGGGAATCCACAGTCGAGCCCTCATACCAGCAAAGTCGGCAATCGAAAAGATGATTACCATCTCGCTCCGGACAGAGAAAATCAATTGTACTGCCGGGAGTTTGTTGAACGTAGTCACGGGCCCGTGACAGGTAGGGTCCGGCGAAGAGTTCGTCAAGCCCGGTGGTACCGAAGGAGGTTCTACCCAACTGGTGACCGGCCGATCGATTGGCGGCCAGGACATCACCAGCTGCATCACATAATATCACCCCCTCCCGGACCTGTTCAAACAGATCGCTCAGCAGCTCAGAAAGGGATGCTAAGGAGAAGGAAGCAGTCATGGCGCCTTTTGCTGTTCGTCCCGGGAAACGGCAAGATTCGAACCCAGGATCACCCGCACCTTATCCACCAGTTCCCGGTTGGAGAAGGGCTTGCTGACATAATCATCCGCCCCCATGGCCAACCCCTTTTCTCTCTCGGCAGGATTACTCTTGGCCGTTAACATCAAGATATAAATCCCGGTCAGCTGCGGATCACCGCGCATAGCCTGACACACCTCATAACCATTGGGACTCGGCAGCATGACATCGAGAATAACCAGATCAGGCAAGCGTTGACGGGCAATCGCCATGGCCTCCCCCCCGTTTTCGGCGACCAACACCTCGTACCCCTCCTTCTGCATCAGAAATTTCAGCGATAAGAGGATATTGGGTTCATCATCGACCAGCAGAACCGTGGGCGGCATCACATATCTCCTGTTCCTGTCTGTAGTGGCATTAACAACGTCACCATGTCCGGCCATGGTACCTGATTGAAATGGCAAGCGCAAGCGATCCCCCCCTGGCTCGAACGGCCATTAATTTAAAACGGCAAGTACTATAAAGATATTGTATTTTCAGTCTTATATTGTATCAAGAAACCATTATGGAATGCCGCCAGCCCCTTGGGCAGCCGCTATATAACATGTAATTGGCGTATAGAAAAGAGACGTAGGGAGCTTAAACCTTGGAGGCGGAAAAGGAGACTTTACAGGCCGGCAGGCAACGTTTTTACACGACCTTTCAGACCAGTGCCGACGCCGTATGCCTCTGTCGGATGGTGACCGCCGAGGTGGTGGATTGCAACGAGAGTTTTTCACGGTTCACCGGTTTTAGTCGCGAGGAACTGATTGGCCAACGCATGCCGGATCTACCGATTTGGTACAAACCGGATGTCTTCGCCCAGCTTCTGACCGAACTGTCCCAGAGCCGCTCTGTTATGGACCTGGAGGTGGCATTCCAGGATAAAAAGGGCCAACCACGACTTGGCAAATTATCGGCCATGCAGATGCAACACCAGTCGGCCCCACATCTGCTCATGGTGATACGTGACCTTGATGCGCTGCAAAAAACCAGGGAAGCACTAGCCAGTAGTGAGGCACGTTTTCGTGAGTTGTTCGACAATATGAGTAGCGGCGTCGTGGTCCTGGAACCTTCCGACAATGGCGATGTTTTCTTGGTGGTTAACTTTAACCGGGCCGCCGAAAGGATCGAGGGGAAAAAACGTGATGATCTTATCGGCCGCGACATTACCGAGGCCCTACCCTCGACCGTCACCGACGGTCTCCTCGCTGTTTATCAACGGGTATGGGCCGAAGGAACTCCCGAACGCCACCCGGTGGCAATCTACCAGGATGACCGTCTCAGGCTGTGGAAGGAGAACTATATCTACAAACTTCCGTCCGGCGAAATCGTCAATGTCTATGATGATATTACCGAGCGCAAGCAGGCAGAGGAAAAACTGCTTCTCTACCAGCAGCAGCTCCAGTCGCTGGCCTCGGAGCTATCGCTGGCCGAAGAGCGCGAGCGGCGCATCCTGGCCGCCGAACTGCATGACCAGATTGGCCAGACCCTGTCCCTGGTCAAGATAAAATTGCACGCCCTGCGCGATCATCTGGCCGACGAACCGGCCCGGCAACAGTTTGACGAGACTCGAGGCTTTCTGGACCAGGCCATTCGTGATACCCGCTCCTTGACTTTAGAGCTTTGCCCCCCGGTCCTCTACGAGTTGGGACTGGAAGCGGCCCTGGAATGGTTGGCTGAAAGTTTCCGGGTAAAGACCGGAATAAACTGTTTGGTCAGGGCAAGATGCGGGGCCAATCTGAGCGACGATATCAATGGGGTGCTTTTCAGATCAGTGCGGGAACTCTTATTCAATGTCTATAAACATGCCGAGGCCCAGCAGGTGGAGGTCCGCACCAGCCAAAGCCTAGACTCTTTTCAGGTAGAGGTAAAAGATAACGGTATCGGCTTTGAGGTACCTACCGTCGAAACACTGGCGGTGACCAGCCATGCCTATGGACTGTTCAGTATCAGGGAGCGGTTATCCCATCTTGGTGGTAGGATGCGGGTAGATTCCAAACTGGGCCGGGGCACAGCCATTACCCTTGAGGTCCCCCTGCCATCCAAGAAAAGCACAGAGGAGGTTTGCGTATAATGACCACAGTTTCGGTGTTACTGGCGGATGATCATAAGATTATGCGGGCCGGGCTCAGATCGTTACTGGAAAAAACACCAAACGTCTCGGTGGTTGCCGAGGCCGAAGACGGGCGGCAGGCGGTACAGTTGGCCACAGAACTACGCCCTGATCTGGTAATTATGGATATTTCCATGCCGAAGTTAAACGGCATTGAGGCAACTCGCCAGATCATGGCCGCTCTGCCCAATACCAAGATCATTGCCCTGTCGATGCACTCGGACAAACGTTTTCTGGTAGAGATGTTCCAAGCCGGTGGTGTCGGCTATCTCCTGAAAGACTGCGCCGCCGAGGAGCTGGAACAGGCCATAAAGACCGTAACCGGTAATAAATGTTATCTTAGTCCCGAAATTGCAGGGGTGATGCTGGAAGATTATGTGGATCGTTTCCAGAGCAAACCGGCCGACGCCGCTTCTGTGCTGAGCACCCGGGAACGGGAGGTATTACAACTTATCGCCGAAGGCTGGTCGACCAAGAATATCGCCGAACACCTCTATGTCAGCATCAAAACGGCGGAGTCCCACCGCCGTAAAATCATGAAGAAACTTGACCTCAACACCGTAGCCGATCTAACTAAATATGCCATCAAGGAGGGTTTGACCTCGTTGGATCTTTAGTGCCTTATCACTGGATATCATGCAACAAAAAACAGATAAGCACCCTTTCAGGGCACTCTTTTCAGTACCCCCTTGAGGGGTGTAAACTTCGACTTCGAGAAAACCAGAAATGTTTATTGATTTTATGGAGTTGCAGGCTACGGTTAAGGCACTTATCCCCGTCAGGTAAGCGAAGACTCCGAGCGAGTATCAAACTGAATCCTGTTCCTGCTGTTTTATTGTTAAACGGGGTAAGAACGGTTGTTGTACTGTGACGCAATTCAGGGCTCTGGAGTCCCAATATCAGGGTTTCCCCGATAGATTTCCTTCATGAAAAACTGTAAAAAAACCTTGTCTTGCGCCTCTTTCCGCCAGAGGTGACCGCCCTGCAAATCAGGGATTTATCCGCATAAAATCAGGGTAACCCTGATACTGCCGGGTGGCACACTGTGGTAGTTTGTCTGTAGACAAAGGTGTTTTTCGGGTGGCACGATGGTGAGGTTAATCGCCTGCCTCACTAGGTCTGACCGCCCGATTTTTTTTGGTTTTCCAACCAACAAATGTTTTTTTTAAGGAGGAAAAATTATGAAAAGCGCCAGTGAATACTGGAGACGGAATATCAGGCTGGTTATCGGCTGTATTATCGTCTGGTTTGTCGTTTCGTTCGGTTTTGGCATCTTTCTCGTCGACACCCTTAATGCCATCCCTCTAGGCGGCTATAAGCTTGGCTTCTGGTTTGCCCAGCAGGGTTCTATTTACATCTTCGTTGGCCTGATCTTCTTCTATGCCAGCAAAATGAATAAACTTGACCGTGAATTCGACGTTCACGAAGACTAATTAAGGGAGACTAAAGTAATGGATCTTAAAACACTGACTTTTCTGGTAGTCGGCGCTACTTTCGCTCTCTACATCTGGATCGCGATCAAAGCCCGGGCCTCAAGCACTGCTGAATTTTATGTTGCCGGCAAGGGTATTCATCCTGTCCTCAACGGTATGGCCACCGGCGCCGACTGGATGTCCGCGGCCTCATTTATCTCCATGGCCGGCCTGATCGCCTTCAAAGGCTACGATGCCTCAGTTTACCTGATGGGCTGGACCGGCGGCTACGTGCTGCTCGCCATGCTCCTGGCACCCTACCTCCGTAAATACGGGAAATTCACCGTACCGGAGTTCATCGGCGACCGCTTTTACTCAAATACCGCCAGAATGGTGGCGATCCTCTGCCTGATCACCGCTTCAATCACCTACGTTATCGGCCAGATGAAAGGTATCGGCGTGGCCTTCTCTCGCTTTCTGGAAGTTGATTTCACCACCGGTCTGGTTGCCGGGATGGCGATCGTTTTCATCTACGCTGTTTTCGGCGGAATGAAAGGCATCACCTACACCCAGATCGCCCAGTACTGTGTGCTGATCTTTGCTTACACCGTACCGGCCGTCTTCATCTCCCTGCACCTGACCGGCAACCCGATCCCACAGCTCGGTCTTGGCAGCACCATGGCCGATGGCAGTGGCATGTATCTGCTCGACAAGCTGGACCTGATCTGTACAGATCTTGGTTTTGCTAAATATACAACCCAAAAGGGTTCAACCCTAAATATGTTCCTGTTGACCATGTCGTTGATGATCGGTACTGCGGGACTGCCCCATGTAATTACCCGTTTCTTCACCGTACCCAAGGTTAGGGACGCTCGTTCATCCGCCGGTTGGGCCTTGGTCTTCATCGCGATTCTGTACACCACTGCCCCGGCAGTTGGCGCCATGGCCCGTCTTAACCTGATGGAAACCGTGCAAACCGGCGAAGTAGGCGCAGCCAACGGCAACCTCGTTTACGCAGAGGCCCCATCCTGGTTCACCAATTGGGAAAAAACCGGCCTGTTGAAGTTTGAAGATAAAAATGGTGACGGCAGGATCCAGTACTATGGTAAGGGCTTGGCCGACAAAGAAGCCAGCTATGGCTGGAAGGGTAACGAAATGGTTAAGGTTGACCGTGACATCATGGTCCTGGCCAACCCGGAGATTGCCGGACTACCCAACTGGGTAATCGCTCTGGTTGCCGCAGGTGGTATAGCCGCAGCCCTGTCAACCGCCGCCGGCCTGCTGCTTGCCATCGCTGCCGCCATCTCCCACGACTTGCTGAAGGGTATCTTTACCCCGAACATCGACGAAAAGCAGGAACTGCTGGCCAGCCGGATCGCCATGGGTGGCGCCATCGTCGTCGCCGGTCTGCTCGGCATGAATCCCCCGGGATTTGCCGCCCAGGTTGTGGCCCTGGCCTTCGGTCTGGCCGCATCTTCTATTTTCCCAGCCCTGATGTTGGGTATTTTTGTCAAACGGATGAACAGCACCGGCGCCGTCTGCGGGATGCTGGCAGGTCTCGGTTCTACCCTGATCTATATCTTCTGGTTCAAGGGCTGGTTCTTCATCCCGGAATGGCGCATGGCTGCCGACAATGCCTCCAACTGGCTGTGGGAAATCTCTCCCGGCTCTTTTGGCGCCGTCGGTGCACTTATCAACTTTGCGGTAGCCCTGACCGTTTCCCAATTTACCGCGCCCCCACCTGAGCATATTCAGCACATGGTTGAGGATATTCGTGTCCCGGCCGGAGCAGGTTCCGCTTCCGATCATTAATAGCTCAAGTCTGTTTTATCGGAAGTTATGAACGGTGTGTCTGCTTAACGGCAGTCACGCCGTTTTTTTAATTCAGCTTTTCAGTGGATTTTTATTTTTTCCTGACATACCATATTGTCTACCAATGCGACCGACCATTTTCCCCTCGGCAGTGGGAATAATTACTGCCCGTAATCTGTAGTTTAGAACAGCTAATCTTCAAAAGAGATCTTAGGAGGACACATGAGCAGCGACGAAAAAATCACAAGTCTATCCCACGAGGACCGGGTTTTTCAACCACCGACCGCAGGCCAAGACCAAGCTTATATCAAGAACATGGCAGAGTACGAAGCCCATTACAAGCGGTCGATTGAAGACCCGGAAAGTTACTGGGGCGAACGCGCCGATGAATTGCTTACCTGGGACCAGAAATGGGACAAGGTTCTTGATGCCGACCTGCATAAACCGGAGATCAACTGGTTTGTTAACGGTAAACTCAATATCTCCGCCAATTGCCTTGATCGGCATTTGACCGACGGCCGCCGTAACAAGGCCGCCATCATCTGGCAGGGAGAACCTGATGAAGATGTCAAGGTCTATACCTATCAGATGTTGCATACCGAGGTCTGCCGCGCCGCAAACCTTCTCAAAAAATTAGGGGTTAAACGAGGTGATCGGGTTTCAGTTTACCTGCCGATGATTCCGGAACTGGCTATCACCTTGCTGGCCTGCACCAGGATCGGGGCCAGTCACAGTGTAGTTTTCGCCGGTTTCTCGGCCCAAGCGCTAAAGAGCCGGATTCAGGACTGTGAGGCCAAGGTCCTGGTCACCGCCGATGCCGTTATCCGAGCCGGCAAGAGTATTCCGCTTAAACCAAACGCAGATGAAGCCTTGAGCGAATGCCCGTCCGTAGAGAAATGTCTGGTTGTCGCCCGGGCCGGCAATGAAATCAATATGCAGGATGGCCGGGATGTCTGGTACCATGACGAAATTAAGGCGGCTGACATAACCGACCAATGTGCACCGGAGAGCATGGACGCCGAGGACATGAGTTTTATCCTCTACACCAGCGGTAGCACGGGCACCCCCAAGGGCGTGGTCCATACTACCGGCGGTTATCTCACCTACGCGGCCCATACCTGCCAGACGGTTTTCGACCTGAAGGATGATGATGTTTACTGGTGTACGGCCGATATCGGCTGGATCACCGGTCATACCTATATTCTTTACGGACCGCTGGCCCTTGGCGCCACCACTGTGATGTTTGAGGGGGTTCCCTCTTATCCTGATACATCCCGGTTCTGGCAGATCGTTGAAAAATTCAAGGTCAATATCTTCTATACCGCCCCCACCGTTATTCGAGCCCTGATGCGGGACGGTGTCGGACCGACCCAGAAACATGATCTTTCCAGCCTGCGCCTCCTCGGCTCAGTTGGTGAACCGATCAACCCCGAGGCCTGGATGTGGTACCATGAAAATATCGGCCATGGCAATCTGCCCATCGTCGATACCTGGTGGCAGACCGAGACCGGCGGCATCATGATCTCCGGCCTGCCTTACGCCACACCAATGAAGCCAGGTTCCGCCTCAAGGCCGCTGCCCGGCATTGACGCAGCCGTCGTTAACGATGCCGGCGAGCCGGTTGCTGTCAATGAAGGCGGCCGCCTGATCATCAAAAAACCATGGCCCGGAATGTTGCGTGGCGTTTACAAGAACCCGGCCCGTTTCAAGAAAACCTATTTCGAAAAATTCCCCGGCATTTACGATCCGGAAGACGGGGTCCGCAAGGATGAGGACGGCTACTTCTGGATCATGGGCCGTCTGGACGACGTTATCAACGTCTCCGGCCATCGCCTTGGCACCGCCGAGATTGAATCCGCTTTGGTCTCCCACCCTGACGTGGCCGAGGCCGCCGTGGTCGGCGCTCCCCATGAGATCAAGGGCCAGACCATCTATTCCTATGTCACCCTTAAAGCAGGAAGCGAGTCCTCGGATGAACTGCGCGTTACCCTGCGCAAACATGTCCGGGCCGAAATCGGTCCCATTGCTACTCCCGAGTTCATTCAGTTCTCTGACGGGCTGCCCAAGACCAGAAGCGGCAAGATCATGCGCCGGATTCTCCGCAAAATCGCGGCCGGAATGACCGAAGAGCATGATTTCGGCGACACCTCCACCCTGGCTGATCCTTCCGTGGTGGATACTCTGGTGGCAGGCAGCAAGGAATTCGTTAAATAATTCCAGTCCTGACAGAAACCACAAAAAGGGGAACCGGTTCTGCCGGTTCCCTTTTTTGTCAGATCGGCGATCAACCCAGACGAACTGGATTCTTCTCAATGCCCCCTGCGGGGGTACTCTGTGTGTTTTCACCCGCCGGGGACTTCCGGGCAGTGTTCGCTCAGACGGGCCACTCTGTTCAGCACTCCCAACGGGTACTCAGTTCAATACTCGCCCAGAGTCTTCGCTTACCTGACGGGCACTCCATTCAGTACCCCCTTGAGGGGTATATAAAACATGATAAACAACAACCAGGGTGCTAAAACTCTCCATGCTAACCAACACTTTTCTCCATATCCAGGGCATCGGCCTTAAAACAGAATCTGATCTCTGGCAGGCCGGCGCCCTTGACTGGGATGACTTCTTAAAAAAGCAGCCTAAAGCCTTCTCTCCAGCCCGAACTGCAAACATTGCCGATGTCCTCGAAGAATCCCGTTGTAATTTAGCCGCCTGCCCCAAATATTTCACCGGGCTACTGCCTGCCTCCCAGCATTGGCGCATATTCCCCCATTTTCGGGATAAAACAGCCTATCTTGACATTGAGACCACTGGCCTGAGCGACTCCTGCGACATCACCACTATCGCCCTTTACGATGGCCAAACCATTAAGTACTATGTCCAGGGCGAGAACCTTAATGATTTCCCTCTGGATCTCCTGGAATACGACGTTCTGGTCACATACAACGGCAAATCCTTTGACGTCCCTGTCATCGAACGATTTTTCAATATCACCCTTAATCTGGCTCATATTGATCTACGCTATATTCTTAACAGTCTCGGCTTGAAAGGGGGCTTGAAAGGATGTGAAAAACAACTTGGTCTCACCCGGGGCGAACTGGACGGAGTAAACGGCTACATGGCTGTGTTGCTCTGGAACCTTTACCAACAGAGCGGAGAACGTCGCGCTCTGGAGACCCTCCTGGCCTACAACATCATGGATACGGTCAATCTGGAACTGTTAATGATCGAGGCCTACAATCTCAACCTTGCCAAAACCCCCTTCCAAAGAGTTTTGGCCCTACCAGCCCCCAATCAACCACCAGTACCCCTTGAGCCTGACCCTGAGATAATCAACCAACTTAGATGCGCCGCAACAAACAACCAATGGCAGCGAAAATATTGACTGCAGCCAATTTAATTACCGCCAGCAACCAACCAGGGGCTTTACCGCGTTGTTTGATAAAAAAAGAGGGGGGGGAGAGCTGAAAACTAGTGGACGGAAAAAACCTGATTGATAGCTTGCTCGGCAGGATAACCGTGATCAAATTTAAAGTGATGGTATCGTGAATTCAGCCCCCAATCCTGCTTACTCTCCTCAAGATGCCTTTCAACATCACAGATAAGTTTTTCAAGGAGTTCGTCATCACATTCAGCATATATCAGAAAGTCGGAGCTTTTGCGGAGCAGTATTATGCTGGTTTCTTTCAGATCACCAATGCCGTCAAATTCCTCAGCAGTAAGATGCAGTTTGTGGCCGATTTCGTCAAGAATCTGGTCGGCCTTGATAAAACCTATACTCTTATTGAACTCTCTAATCCCCGGGAAACTGGCTACAATTAGATGGTAGGGAAGGTTGCTGCTTTGGGCCAACATTTTAGCGGCATCAAGATAGAGTAGATAACGATAGTTATAAAAGTCACTGAGCGGTTCTCTGAAATAAGACATCTGCCGGAACACCTCCAGATCCTCGCTGTAATCTGCCCGAAACTCACTGACAACCTCAAGAGGGCTCCACTCTTCAGTTATTTTGGCAATGAGCTCAACAATACTATGATCTAGACGTCCCTCTTTGACCTCATACCGGATAATACCCACCGCTTTTTCCCTGGAGACCGGCTTCTTATAAGGTCTTCTGGCGACAAGGGCCTCAAAAACGTCGGCGGCAGCAACGATCCTTTCCAGTGCTCCGATCTCTTCCCCCTTCAATCCGTAAGGATAACCTGAGCCGTCCAACCGCTCATGATGATGAAGAATAATCTTACGAATCCGAAAGTCATGATGGTGTTTGGCGAAAAGACTGGCCCCAACCAGGGGATGCACCTTCATAATGTTGTGATCCATCCGGTCGAACATCCCCGGCTTAAGCAAAACATCGTCAGGAATCGCAACCTTACCGATGTCATGGACCAGACAGCCTAAGCGCAAAGTTTCCATGTCCTCAGCGCTTAAACCCAGTTCCAGACCGACCCGACGAGATATCTCCGCTACCCGAAGTGCATGTTCAAAGGTAGAATGATCACGGTTAGCCAACATTTCGTACATAATCTCAAACAGGTTAACAATCAGATCATCCTTCTCCTCGATAGCAAACGCCAAGGCCCTCTCTGCTTCTTTGCGCTCTATAAGTTCCTGGCCAAGACTGAGGTTCACTTCATTCAGTTCGACTGTCCGCTCCTGTACCCTGATTTCCAGTTCACTGCGGGATTTCTGCAACTCTTCTTCGGCATTCTTGCGTTGGATCACGCCGGCGACCACGCTTGCAGCGGCCTTAAGTGTTTCTTCGGCCAATTTATCCCTAATAGTGCCGGGCCGAACATACAGGGTAAAGACCCCAACTAAACGGCGGTTGGCAGACAGGATCGGCACACAATAATGGCCATGGGGACCGATGCCGTCATATCTATTATCGTGTCTGTCATCCACACAATCCGCAAAAACGACCTCCTCCGAGCTGGCACACCTGCCACAAAGGCACTGGCCAAATGGTACTTCGGCACAAATAGTCTGCAGATTTTCATTAAGACCCCGGTGAGCTTTAAGTTCAAGAATGCCAGGCTTGGCCGAGACCAGGAAAATCGCCCCCTTGGGCTCAAGTTCTAACCAGGGGAACGAGGTAAGGTGGTAGATAAACAGCTCTAAGGTTTCAATTAGAGTCAGGTCTTCCAATGACAGATGGAGTAGTTTATTGAGAATGGTCTGGGTCTGATAGCCACGTTTAACTGCAAGCTGGTTAGATTTTTGCTCGGAAACATCACGGATAATGGCCTGGACCAGATCTTTTTTTCTGCCGGTCAGACCAGCCCTCACTTCGACATCCATCAAAACGCCGTCAATATTGGCAAAATGCGAATCAAAGCAAGAATTTTCGCCGGCCAGAACTTTTCCGATTGCAACTAGCCATTCACCCTGATTGTCTTCGTCTAAAAATTCTTTAACATTAACCCCGATCAAGCGGCTATGCTCAACGCCCAAAAGGCGACAAGCCTGTTCGTTAGCCTGTTTGATTTGCGCCTGACGATCAAAGACCATAATGGCATCATTGGACTGTTCAAAGAGGATCCGATAGCGCTGCTCTTTTTCGCGCAATTTTTTCTCAACGGTCAACCGCTGGATAAAATTATCCCGGAATCGAGAGAGAACAAAGAAGATTGCCAACAGCAAGGAAAGAGCAATGGGCAATATCGTCCGATAAAAGCCGGTCGTCAGCCCATGCAGTATTCCGACCTGATCGGTGATGTCGGAATATATTTCAAAAGCACCGATAAATTTGCCATTTTGCATCAACGGCACATAGGTCTCAACCACATCGGCCCTGAACATCTGCCCTTCAAGTGAAGCTGTCTCTTTCTGCACGACCTTGCTGAATTTCTTACCGGAAGCCACAATTTTCTGGAAGTAATCATTACGGTTAATCTTGCCGACATCTTCCCGGTTGGTCGAATAAACAACCTCGCCCAAAGCTGAAAAAAGCTTAACTTCGAGCAGCTTAAAATCGCTACTGGCATCATTAACTATCTGATCTATATTATCGGGTAGGGTCAGGTGAGATGCTTCAGCAGAATCAAACAACTCGGAAGAAAGGTAGTTAGCAACCTGGACGGTGTGGCTCTCCGTCTCTTCAGCAACATACCTCTCAAGAGACGGGCTGAGATAGAAAACAACATAAATGGGCAGAAGCATCACACCAAAGACCGCCAGGGCAACTAACCATTTAATAAACTTAAGATTGAACATAACTCTTTTTTTTAGCTGTAACTGACCGCAACAACCTTAACCACAAAATTGAACCAGCCAAGATCCATTCATCATAAAAGTGATGCCGAACATAAACCATCATTTGCTCTTCAGCCTTTGAAACTTGCCCACGAACCCATTAAACGCAGGTCATCCCGACAATCTGCTTCATCAGCTTTTAACAAAATCCAATTTACTATCCGTGGGGGGCATCGTCGGGTCCCCCTCAATATTTATGACAACTTCGTACCTGTTCTCAAGTTCGACCAACTCTTTACTCTTCTTGTTCTTAAGATATTGAGCCACTGCAACCGGCAGCTGGCACTCCACCTGGCGGACATTTTTTCTGGTCACCCCGGTCTTAATTCGTCTTAGATAAAACAAGGCCAGCGTTTCAACAGAACGCACCACCCCACGCCCCTGACAATGCTCACAGATAGTATAACTGCCCCGCTGCACTGGCGAGGCCAGCTTCTGCCGGGAAATCTGCATGAGACCAAATCTGGATATGCGGCTGATATCCACCTTGGCCTTATCCTCTTTCATGCTTTCCTTGACCTTCTTTTCAACCTCGCGAATATGGCTGGAGGGACGCATATCTATAAAATCGACAACAATCAAGCCCCCCAGATCCCGCAACCGCAACTGCCTGGCCAGCTCCTCAGCCGCTTCCATATTCGCCAGAAAGATCGATTCCTCAAAATTTTTACCCTTGGAGGTTCGCCCGGAGTTAACGTCTATGGCCACCAAGGCCTCGGTGGGATCAATCACAATTGACCCGCCTGAGGGCAGACTGACGGTCGGTTGGTAAATCTGCTCGATCTGCTTCTCGACCTGGTAATGATTAAATATCGGCTTGGCGCCTTTATGGAGCAGGGCTTTCGCCTTCTTCTGCCGGGCCGGAATAAGCCCCAGAAAATTCTTCACCTTCTCAAAGGCATCCTCATTATCGACCATGATCTCACGGATATCGGCAGTATAGTGATCACGCAGAAAACGAGCGATTATGTCCTGTTCCTTATAAATCAAAGCAGGCGCGGACATTTTCTGACCACGACCTTTGATCTCTTCCCACAGGTTCAACAGGTAGTTGAGATCTTGAGAAATCGCACTCTTGGTTATATCCCTGCTGGCAGTGCGAATTATATAACCAATACCTTCCGGTAGCGTCAGACTTTCAAGCAGATTACGCAGTTTTTTCCGCTGGGCCTCGCTCTCTATCTTCCTTGAAATCCCGGCACTATCGCTACCCGGCATCAGGACCAGATATCGGCCGGGCATAGACAAGAAGGTGGTCAGATTAGCGCCCTTGTTAGCCACGGCCTCCTTGACAACCTGAACCAAAACCTCATCGCCTTTGCGAAGCAGCTTCTCAACGGCCAGATCTTTCCAATGGGTATCCAGATCAACATCATCGCCATGAAAATAGTCAGGATGGATATCGCCGAAGGGCAAAAAGCCGTTCTTCCCCTCACCCATATCAACAAAAGCAGCCTGCAGACTGGGCTCAACCGATACCACCCTGGCCTTGTAGATGTTACCCTTAGTCTGGGCGTGCAGAACCGTCTCCACGTAAAAGGCCTCAATCCGGCCATCTTCGATCATAGCGATCCGGCACTCTTCCGGTTCATCCGTATTGATCAACAATTTGCGAATAACATTCTTGCCTTTACCTTTAACCGTCGCCGCCTCTTCTTTTTTACCTTTCGAAGGCGGCTTTGCTTTACTCTGCTTCTGCTGCGGCTGTTGGCTACCGGATGGGGCTGGTTTGCGGGGCCGTCTCGAGCGGGAACGATTAGGCGAACGTTTCCTTGCCCTGGAAGACCCCTGCGGCCTGTTGCCTGCAGAGGATCTCTTACCAGCATCACCGCCAGCCTTTTGCCCCGAAGAACCGGCAAGAGCCGCTTGATCTTCTTTTTTGCCGGTCAGCCATCTACCTAGCTTGGCAAGTACGGAACGCCCCTCTTTACTGTCTTTTGAACCTTTAGCGCCGCTTTGCGGCCTGGTAGTATTTTCTGCCATCATGCATCGTCTCTCTAATCAGGCTTGATCTCTCAAGCTCATTAAGTAACCTATCAACGTCTGCCCCATCCAGGCCAGTGGCCTCACAGATATCCGTTTTTGTACAGGGGCGGCGTTTAAGCATCTCCAAAATTTTCATTCTCTCGGGCTGCTTCGGCCGTTTAGCGGCTCTACCGCTATAATCGGCAACAATCTCAACCCGGCAATTCTTAAAGCGTTCAGCGATCGCTTGCATCTTTTCTTCAGGTAGCGGCCGAGCCCACGACTCAGCGGGCGGCCTCACCACCGTATTAAGCTGAACCCGGTCGGGCCTGATCCGGTCAACGGCAACAACCAGAGCGTCAATATCTTCGTCGCTATCGTTAACACCGGCTGCCAACAAAATCTCCAGCCAGATTTCACCGCCAAACTCCTCAGCAAAAGACACCAGTCCTTCGATAATTTTCTCAGGGTTGGCGCATTCCGGGGCCGGCCGGTTGATTGCGGCAAGAGTTGCAGGACGAGCCGCATCTAGGGAAGGCACCACTATGTCGGCAGCCAGCAAATCAAGTCTCACCTGGGGATCGGACAGCAAAGACCCGTTAGTCAAAACAGCGACCGGAATGTCCAGCTGTCGCTTGACATACCTGATCACCTCGCCAATACCGGTATGCAGGGTGGGCTCCCCGGAAGAGGTCAAGGTCACAAAATCGGGCCAACCCGGCGATTTATTATCCAGCTCAGCGAAGAACTCATCCAGCTCAGCAATGATTTCACTGGTTGGCGAATATTCACGTCGCTTGACGGTCAAGCCGGTGGTAACCCCCACCTCGCAATAGATACAATCAAAATTGCAGATCTTCGCCGGCACCAGATCAACACCCAGTGACAACCCCAATCGTCTTGAATTTACCGGCCCGAACAGATGTTTCATTGGAAAGAAGACTGAGGAAAGAAAGAGTATGCCATGATTCAGCAGTTACCAAGGTTGCCGGGTTGCTGGCCCGCTATTTATAAAAAAATATTAGCAAAGCCAATCTATAATAAATACATATAGTTGGCAAGACATGTTTGCTAGCGGCGGCCTTTACGAAGGTCTAAGTATTTATCCCCGGCAAATGTGTTTTACCTTGACACTGCACGAGCCGAACCTTACTTTTGTAAAATTGTATATAATTTCGGCTGACGCCGCCAAACCATAGATACTTGGGACGGATGTTTAACCAGCGGCAAGCACCCGAAAATACGGGATAATATCGGAGGCAACACAAAATGCGCAGTGATTTAATGAAGAAAGGGCTGGAGAGAGCGCCACATCGATCGCTTTTAAAAGCCATAGGCTACACCAATGAAGAGATCAGCCGCCCCCTGATCGGCGTCGGCCACGCCCACAACGAGATTATCCCCGGCCACGTCCATCTGGACCGAATCCTGGAGGCAGTCAAGACCGGGATCAGGATGGCGGGTGGCACCCCAATTTCATTCGGGACCATCGGAGTTTGCGACGGCATCGCCATGAATCACCAAGGGATGAAATACTCCCTGGCCAGCCGGGAGATCATCGCCGACTCGGTGGAGATCATGGCCCAGGCCCATCCTTTCGACGCCATGGTTTTAATCCCCAACTGCGACAAGGTCACACCGGGCATGCTGATGGCCATGCTCCGGGTCAACATCCCAGCCCTGATGGTTAGCGGCGGCCCGATGCTGACTGGCCGTTTTAAAGGTAAAGACGTCCATCTGGTCAGTGTTTTTGAAGGGGTCGGTCAAGTCAAGGCCAATACCATGAGCGAAGAAGACCTCAATGAACTGGAAGACGCCGCCTGCCCCGGCTGCGGTTCCTGCGCCGGGATGTTCACCGCCAACTCCATGAACTGCCTGGCCGAGGCTATCGGCTTGGCCCTGCCCGGTAATGGCACCATTCCGGCGGTGGCCGCCGCCCGCATCCGCTTGGCCAAAGAAGCCGGCATGGCGGTAATGAACCTCCTCGACCAAAACATTCACCCCCGGGACATTGCCACCGCCGAAGCCTTTGAGAACGCCATGGCCGTTGATATGGCTCTGGGTTGCTCGACCAACACCGTTCTCCATGTACCGGCCATCGCTAAAGAGGCCGAGGTTGCTATGCCTCTGACCCACTTCAACGAAGTAAGCCGCAAAACCCCCCATGTCTGCAGCCTCATTCCCGGCGGCCCCCACAGCCTGCAGCAGCTTGACGAGGCGGGGGGGGTTCAGGCTGTAATGAAAGAATTACTGGCCACGGAGGACGGACTCAATCTCGAGGTGATGACCGCCACCGGCAAAACCCTCAAAGACAACCTGGCCAAGGCAGAAATCCGGGACCGCGAGATAATCAAACCAGTCAATGCGCCTTATCACAAAGAGGGCGGCATCGCCATCCTCTACGGCAACCTGGCTCCGGATGGTTCCGTGGTCAAGCAATCGGCGGTAGTACCCGAGATGCTTGTCCACAGCGGTCCGGCCCGAGTCTACGACTCCGAAGAAGAGGCCCAGAATGCCATCCTCGGCGGCCAGATAAACAGTGGCGACGTGATAGTTATTCGTTACTGCGGCCCCAGGGGCGGACCCGGCATGCCGGAAATGCTTTCACCAACTTCGGCAGTCATCGGCCTGGGCTTGGGCGGCAGTGTCGCCCTGATCACCGATGGCCGGTTCAGCGGCGGCACCCAGGGAGCCTGTATCGGTCACGTTTCTCCGGAAGCTGCCGACGGCGGGCCTATCGCTTTGGTCCAAGAGGGAGATACCATCTCTATCGACATCCCCAGCCGCAGCATAACCCTTGAGGTAGCCGAAGACGAATTAAGCAAGCGCCGCACCGCCTGGCAGCCTCCGGCCCCAAAAATCACCAGCGGTTATGTGGCCCGCTATGCTAAACAGGTCACATCCGGCAGCACCGGCGCGGTCTTGAAAGATTGAAAAGCGTGCCACTGAACCAAGACGGCAAGAAACACCTATAAGGGTATAGCAATCCCGATATTGCTATACCCTTTGTCTACTTTTCAAGAGTCAATCAAGTCTCACCGGCGACTACGGCCTGTAAACAGCCGACAGTTGCCGTCAATAAACCACCGCCAGGTCATCAGGTTGCAACCATCTCCTTCCCCATATTATTCTTTGAACCAACTGGCCAAATTGGCCTCTGTACCGCAAGGGTTCTGTTTAATCCCCCCTTGTGGAGGGCATGGGTCTCGATGTCTCGTGGACTCACTTATCGGTTCGGGCCGACGAGCGGCTCAACTCAGCTTTGTACCGCAAGGGCATAAGTTTCGTTCGAGCCGACGAGCGGCTCAACTCAGCTTTATTCTCCTGTTGGCCCTGGCGTTTACCGGCCAGGCCAATCAGAGCGGGGCCGAGGAATACACCGCTGAACCATGGGCTCTTGAAGCCAACCAAATCACCTACCATACCAACCCTCAACAGATCACCGCTGAAGGAGATGTTGTCCTTCGCCATACAGAGGAACAGTCCGCCAAGCCCTTGGAGATCAGAGCCGACACCGTGACATATCTGACCACGGGTTCAGTGCTTGACGCCCGGGGCAATGTCTTCCTGAAAGAGGAAAGCGGCACCATCTCGGCCAGCAGCATTCTGCTGAACCTGCAGGATCAAACCGGCAAGCTGACCTCTACCACCGTCTCCCTGGCCGATCATGAAATTAAGTTCAGCGGCGAACGGGTCGAAAAAATTGCCAGTGATCGTTATGTTTTTTTCGGCGGCAAAGCGACCTCCTGCCAGACCGACGGCAACAAATCCCCCGCCTGGTCGATAAACTGGCGCAAGGCCGATATCACTATTAACGGCATGGCCTACCTGAAACACGCAACCTTTAAGGTAAAGAAGGTCCCACTGCTATACATTCCATATCTGGCCCTGCCCGCCAAAACCACCAGACAGACAGGCTTCCTGTTCCCGGAAATTTCCCACTCCAGCCGGGACGGAATCGGTTTTACTACTCCCCTCTTTATAAATCTGTCGCCCAGCAGTGACCTGACCTTTTTCCCCGGTTATTACGAAAAACGCGGCACTTTCGCGGGCCTGGAGTTCCGCTCTGTTAGCGATTACAACTCCCGAACCACCCTGGCCATCAACTACCTGGATGACCGCACCAAGGATCCGGGGCCGCCGGCCAGCCCTGACGATTACCGCCAGGACGGTTACCTGCGGGCCGAGCATGACCGTTACTGGGTCCGGGGTAAAGCCGACCACTATTTTTCCCAAAACTCGGTTCTGCGACTCGATGTCGATGCAGTTTCGGACCAGGACTTCCTCCATGAATACCGGGACGGAATAAGCGGTTTTTCCCAGAGCAACCGTAATTTTCTTAACGATTTCAAGCGCAGCCTCCAGGAGGCAAGTCTTAATTTTCGGGAATCGATTCTCCAGTTGTCCCGTCGCGGCCAACTTGGCAGCGGCGGCCTGGAAGTACGCTATGTAGATGACCCCTTGGCCAAATTAACCGGGACCGAACCAGCGCAGACCTTGCCCCGGGCCCTGTACAGCACCCGCCTGCCGCTGCTCAACAATCTACCCCTCAGTCTCGGCTGGGATTCCGAATATGTCTATTACCGGCCGGAGGAGGGCATCGGCTACCAGCGGTTGGATCTCTTGCCGAGACTGATTATGCCCATGCCATTTGGCGCCCTGATCGAAGGCACCATCGCCGGCGGTTTTCGCGAAACGGCTTATCGGGTTGAGACTATCGGTACTCCGACAAGCGGCTGGAACTCGACCAACGCCAAAAACCGTAACACCTGGGATTTCACAACCAACATGGCCACCCTTCTGAGCCGCGACTTCCTCATCACCGCTGAGCGCAGGCTCACCCACACCTTCCGCCCCAACCTGCGCTACAACTACCGGACCAGCACCGATCAGAGCGAGCTGCCAAACCTGGATGGTTTTGACCGCCTGGCCGATGATAACAGCTTGACCCTTGAGCTGAATAACTACTTCCGCTCGGGCAATGCCGATCCAAAGATCCTCCCGAACCGGCAGCTCGGTTATCTCAAGTTAAAGCAATCTTACAATCTCCAAGAGGCCAGACGCGATCTGACCAGGCCCGGCGATAAGCGACGACCTTTTTCAGATCTGGCCCTGGATCTGGAGATATCCCCGTTAACCAACCTGTTCTTCCGTTACCAAACGGCGTTGGATGTCTACGGCCAAGGGGTGGGCCGCTATAACCTGCAAGGCAGATACCACAATAGCCGACAAGATAGGCTGACAATAGACTACGACTATGTGAAGGGCGTGGCCACAAACCTGAACATCTCAACCCAACTCCAATTAACCGATAAACTCTCAGCCCGTTACAACACCAGCAGATCATTGCTGGATAACCACGCAACCGCCGAAACAATCGGCCTCCTCTATAACTCGCAGTGTTGGGGGGTAGAACTAACCAGCAGCAGGGACTCCGAAGACCGCCGGGTGATGCTGACCTTCTCCCTGACCGGGATCGGCAAGGCTCTGGAACTGCGTAAATCCGAAATATAATGGCCTCGCAGCCAAGCGGAGACTGCGAAGAAAACAATCGAAAGGTCAGCGCGAGCAGACCTAATCACCTCCGGAAAACAATTAAGCCCAGACAGGACCGTCATGACGAACCAAACAGCAGAAAAATACTACGATGTCTTTAACGGCGACAGCGACGGCATCTGCGCCCTGCACCAGCTACGGATGGCCGAACCTCGCCCCAACGCCACATTGATAACCGGGGTCAAGCGGGACATCCGGCTGCTTGACCATCTGGCCGGAATCGAGAACGCTGAAATAACTGTTTTTGACATTTCCCTTGATAGCAATCGGCAACCCTTGGCGGAACTGCTCAAGCACAACCGGGTTTGTTATATTGATCATCATTATGCCGGGGAATTACCGGACTCGGCCAACCTGGAGAGCCACATACATCCGGAACCGGAAACATGCACCTCGCTGATCGTTGACCGGATGCTAGACGGCCGCTTCCGCAACTGGGCAATCACCGGGGCCTTCGGTGACAACCTGCATAAATCAGCCCAACAAGCGGCAGCCGGAACTACCCTTAATGATCGCGAACTGGAAATCCTCAGAGAACTCGGAGAACTTTTAAACTATAACGGCTACGGCAAATCAGTCGAAGATCTTTATTTTCACCCCGCTGACCTGTACAATGCCTTGAAAAATTACCGAGACCCCTTGGATTTCTGGCATTCTGCGCCGGAATTGGCTAAACTCCGTGAGGGCTTTGATGCCGACATGGCAAGTGGTCGCCAGATCCAACCCTTCCGGGAAACTACGGTCGGCCGGATCTACCGTTTTCCGGCTGCCCCTTGGTGCCGCCGGGTCGCCGGAGTCTTTATCAACGAGAAGGCCAGAGACCTGGAAAATATGGCCCATGCCCTGTTGGTAGACAACGGCAATAACACCATCATGGCAAGTATCCGGGCGCCGCTAACCAACCGGATCGGGGCGGACCAGCTGTGCCGCGCCTTCCCCACCGGCGGCGGACGCCCGGCCGCAGCGGGGATCAACGAGTTACCGGTTGAAATGCTGAATGAATTTATAACCACCTTTGACGAGGTTTTTGGATGATAAAAGACAAAATGAGCAGCACGACACGCAAGCAGCTGGTTACCCTGATGCTTGGTGCCTTACTGGTCCTGCCACTTATTACCGGGACCGCCACCGCGGCCTCGGCTAAAGCCAAACCACTGGCCGCTGATCTGGTTGAAGACGGCCAACTCATCAATCTCACCAGTTCACGTTATCAAAAACTTTTCTATGAACTGCAAGAAAAACACGGCTTCAAGCGCCAGGAGCTGGACAAACTCTTTAAAGACGTCGCCATTCTGCGCCGTCCTTTGGAGCTCATGGACAAGCAATGGGAATCACGACCCTGGTACGAATATTACCCTCGCTTCATCACCGGCAAGACCATCAACGAAGGCCGCAAGAAGCTCAAAAAACATCGAAAACTCCTGGACCGGATTGAAAAAGAGCTGGGCGTTGAGCGGGAAATCGTGGTGGCCATCTGGGGCATCGAAAGCAGGTACGGCAAACATAAGGGGGCGTTTAATATGTTCAGAACCCTTAACACCATGTTCGATGCCTACCCGCGTCGGAGCGACTTTTACCGGGAACAGTTAATCAACTATCTCCTGCTCTGCCGCGAAAACAAGATCGATCCCCATGGGATTACCGGTTCTTACGGAGGCGCCTTCGGCCAAACCCAGTTTATCCCCTCAAGTTTCCGTGAATATGCGGTAGATTTCGACAATGACAATCGGCGCGATGTCTGGGCTTCAATTCCGGACATCCTGGCCAGCATCGCCAACTATCTTCACCGCTACAAGTGGACTTTCAAGGCGCCTATCTACATGGATATCGGCAAGGAATTAAAGGGGGGGAAACTGAAAGAAGCCTACAAGAAAGGCAGAAAAGGACTCTTACCCTGGCGCGAGGTCATGGCTACCCAGAAGGTGCCGATGATCCCCACCCCCGATAACCGGGAAGTGACCATCGTCGGTCTTGAACAAAAAAACGGCACCATGCGCTACCTGGCTGGCTATCCCAATTTCCAGGCCATAACCAAGTGGAACAACTCCAACCGCTACGCGATGGCGGTGACCAAGCTGGCGGCCCGCTTCAAAGACTGACGGCTTCGGCAGCTAAGCCCAAACTTTACCCGGAACAAGGGGGAAGCGCTGCCCCACGACCTCGCTTCCCCCACCACCACTCACAACCTTCGCTTATTTCCTGCTGGCGTATATTTGTATCTTCGCGCCCCCCCCCGATACGTCCACTATCTACCTTTAAAGGCTCTCCAGGATCTTGCGAACCAAATTGCCATCGGCCGCGCCGCCAAAGTTGGTCATGATCGGTTTCATGGCCTGCATCTTGTTGGCAAAGTCGCCAATATTAATATTAGCGGTTACCCAATCCCGAATCTCCGCCTCGGTTGGCTGCTTAGGCAGATAACTTTCTAAAACCTGCATATAGTCGGAACTCTCAGCCCCGTTAATGGTCAACATTTCCGTTTCTGATTTAACCAGCTTACGGATCACGCCCTGGACTTCCTTGTCGGTCAACTCCTTATTGGGCTGCCGGGCAAATTCTCCCATAATTATCCGCAGAGTGGAAATTCGGGCCGTATCTTTAGCCAACATAGCCTCTTTCAGATCAGCCTTGATCTTTTCCTGTAAACCCATAGTCCATCCCCTTTTAGTCACTCAACTCTACTAGTTGAAATATATTATTAAACTGCTATACTTTTCCGCCACTTATAGTCATCTCTTCGGTTCTGCCAAAAGACAGGAGCCAGAATAACCGATTCCCCCGCCTTTTCCCACAATACCGGAGTCTCACAGATAAGCGAGGACTTCTGGCTCGGCCGACCTTACTCCGACATTGTTATTGCAAAGAAACTTGACATCTTCTTCTTAAATCGTGAATAGCCAGCAATTAGCGACTAACATCTCAACCTGAATTCGTTGCATTTGTCAGCTAACCACCATCTAACCACACCCACAACCTTCGTAAAGAGTTCCTAGCTTTCCGGGAAATAACGCTGCAGACTAAAACTTGTGCTACCAATCTGGACAGAACGGCACGCCAACTGGCAAATATGGGGAATTAGACGAGGGATGAACCGGCTGCATAAAACAGCCGATTTTGTAAAGAACTACCAACAACCAGGATCAATAACCTTATTTTTAACCGCAAACCGGAAAAGATCCATCGGGGTCCGGGATTTGGCCTTTTCCATGATATTGGCCCGATGCTTCTCAACGGTCTTGGGGCTAAGGCATAGTAAATCCGCTATTCTCTTATTGGTAGAGCCATCAAGGACCAACTGTAAAACCTGGAATTCCCTGTCACTCAAACCGCCGGGCAGCGGCGCGGTAACGAGCTTCCCCTTGGCTTTATCAGGATCGTACTCCCCTCCCAAGAAGCTTTTAACCACCGTCTGATTAACCTCAGGACTCAAATAATATTTGTCGTCTCGAACATGCTCAACAGCGGCAATCAGACAGTCCACCGGGGCCGACTTCAAGACATAGCCAATAGCCCCGTTGCTAAGAGCCCGGTGAATATAGGACACTTCCTCGTGCATCGAGAAGAAGACAACCTTTGTTTTCGGAGCAACCTCCAGGAACAGCGGACACAGGTCGAGACCATTAATGTCCGGTAGAGATATGTCCAGAATCACCACATCAGGCTTCAACTCACGGATCATGTCTACAGCCATCTCACCAGAATGAGCCTCACCGACGACCACCATCCTCTCGTTGCCACTAAAAAGTTGCTTAACCGCCTCCAACACCAGTGGGTGATCTTCAACAACTACAATCCTTGTCACATGCGTAGCTCCAGATCTAACTTTGATTATTAACAAATCAGCTAAGAATCAATATGTATAGCAAAATCCCACCACCATTTAAACAGTAAAGATTATTATTCCCAGCAAAACGATAGGCAATAAAGCAGCCCTACTTCGTCAACTCCTTGCAATAGCAACGCAACCGGGCAATTTCTCTTTCCACTATCAGGAAACAGGCCTCGCTTTTCGGCAAATCACCTGATTTGCCGAGCTCTTCAAGAACTGCAGCAGCATCCATCAAGGAGTGTGCAGAAAGAACCGCCGCCCCACCTTTAATAGAATGGGCAACCTGGCAAACCACATCTAAATTAGCCTCTGCCAAAGCAGCGGCAATGGCCTTAAGCTGAATATCCAAGAACCCCAAGGACTCCAGAAGAAGCCCTTGGAACATCATCCGGTCGCCACCAAGCATATTAACACAGCTTTCAAAGTCGAGGGGAGGGACCAAGATATCCTCTTGCTCGCCACTGGAGGATAAAGCCGGTGCTGCCAATTTATTTTTCATAAATCAATCAATTTGATTTTAACGATAAAATCATCACTATTACCACGTTTTCGTGGCTAAGAGACAAAATACATTACAACATTATTAACTGTAATTAAAATCAACACGCAAAATTTTCGTTATATTTCTTCGAGATATAACTGTTTGCATGATGCAATTAAAGGTAATATCATCGATACAGTAGCGTTAAATCAAACAACAGCCGGCGAAACACCTTGGCAGAGGATGATAGTCTTGGCGGCGGAGAACATGTTGTAATCTCTCTTCTTCGGTGCCCAAAGAAAATTCTAATGAGAAGATACAATGTTATCACCTAGGGCAGTATTATTTTTTCTCAGCTTTATTTTTTTCATGTTCCACCAGGTAATACCGGCAAGCGCCTCCCCCCCGATCCTGATCCAAAACGGCACAACATCATACCCCCTAGGAAAACATCTTGATATCTTAGAGGACCCGGAGGGGGCTCTGACCCTCGAACAGGTCCGGTCAGAGCCTTTTGCCGCCAAATTCAGCAGAAGCCATCAGCAAAATCCCACATTCGGTTTCACCTCATCGGTTTACTGGGTCCGCTTCTCTATAAGCGGAGACAGGAGCAGCGCAGATCGCTGGCTGCTGGAAATCGGCTATCCTCTTTTTGATCATATCAATCTATACCTGCCAATGGCCGACGGAGCATATCTGCAGAAAACAGTCGGGGATCTGCGGCCTTTCGCTGAGCGGGAGATCAAGAACCGCAATTTTCTGTTCACCATCCCAAACTCCCTGCCGGACAACACTCCAATATACCTCCGCTTTGACACCGAGAGCTCCATGAATATCCTCCTTACCCTCTGGTCCGACGCAGCCTTTGCGGAAAAAGACCATAACAGCCAATTCGGGCATGGCCTCTACTACGGTTTCATCCTGGTTATGATCCTCTACAGCGCCCTGATGTTGTTAACCCTGCGGGACAGAAATTATTTCTTCTACCTCTTATTCATCGTCAGCTTCGGCCTCTACCAAGCGTCGATCAACGGTTCTTCCTTCGAATATCTCTGGCCGACCCTGGTTTGGTGGAATAATTATTCAGTGCCCATATTTGTGGCAACCTCGGTGATGGGGGTGGCCATGTTTTCCAGATCATTCCTTACCACCCAAAAATACAGCCCCTTTTTGGACAAGACCTTATTATTTCTGAACTTAATCCTTATATTACCGATCATTTTCTCCCTGGCGGGCTATTATCCATTGGCTATCAGACTCGCCGTACTGTTGGCTCTGGTGACCATGCTGGTCGTCATTACGGCAGGCATTCTCTGCCTGAAACAACAATACCGGCCCGCCCGCTACTTTATGCTGGCCTGGTCGATGTTCCTGCTCAGCGTTGTCATCAGTGCCCTGAGGGCTTTCGGCCTTTTGCCGGCCAATTTCATCACCCTCTCCAGCCCCCAATACGGTGCGTCGCTGACCATGATTCTGCTGGCCCTGGCCCTGGCCGACCGGGTCAATGACATGAAAGCCCAGACGGCCGAAGCCGAGAAGCAGTACCAAACCATCTTCGAAAATGCCAATGAGGGAATTTTTAGAACAACCCCCATCGGCAACATCATCCTAGCCAATCAGACCCTGGCCGATATATTCGATTATTCTTCCCCGGCAGAACTGATCGAGAACAGCCCCAACCTCAGAACGATGTTCGTTTCCACTGCAAGGAGGAAAGAACTTAACCGGGAACTTGAACTACACGGCTCCTGTACAAACTGCGAAGCACAGATGTACAAAAAAGACAAAACCATCATCGATATCTTAATCAACACCAACGCCACCCGCAACGACAAGGGCGAGATCCTTTATCTGGACGGTATGTTGACCGATATCACTGCCAAAAAAAGAACCGAAGACATGCGAGTCGCCCGAGACGCCGCAGAATCGGCCAACCAGGCCAAAAGTCAGTTCCTTGCCAACATGAGTCACGAGATCCGCACCCCGATGAATGGCATCATGGGCATGACCGACCTGCTCCTTGACACCGAACTACAACCGAAACAGCGCGAGTTCACAGAAACTGTCCGAACCAGCGCCGATGCCTTGCTGGCAATTATCAACGACATCCTCGATTTTTCCAAGATCGAGGCGGGCAAACTTGACCTGGAAGAACTTAGCTTCGACCTGCACCACACCCTAGAAGATACCTGTGACATCCTGGCCTTACGGGCCGACCAGAAAGGGTTGGAACTAATCTGCCAGATCGACCCGCAAGTGCCATCTCTACTCATCGGCGACCCCGGCAGACTGCGACAGATGATTATCAATCTGGCCAGCAATGCCATTAAATTCACAGAACAAGGCGAAGTTTCAATTGTTGTATCCCTTAAGGAGGATCTAGGCTCTGAGGCGGTGTTACTTTTTACCGTCAAAGATACCGGCATAGGCATCCCAGTGGCGCAGCATCAATCTCTTTTTCACCTCTTCACCCAAGCGGATTATTCCACCACCAGAAAGTATGGCGGTACCGGTCTTGGCCTGGCCATTTCCAAACAGCTCGCCGAGTTGATGGGCGGCAATATCGGCGTCAACAGCACCCCAGGCCATGGAGCAACATTCTGGTTTACCGCCAAATTTCGCAAACGACCCCAGGCCGCCCGGGAAACCAGCACAGAAACACAAACTTCCCTGGATCTCAGTCATTGCCGATTCCTGGCCGTAGACGATAATGCCACAAACCGCCTTTATCTAAAAAAAGTAGCGAAATCCTGGGGATGCCATAACTTTACTGAAGCTGCCAACGGCAAAACCGCCCTGGAGATTTTACGTGGTGCAGCAGAAAGGGGGCAGCCTTTCGATCTGGCCGTCATTGACACACTAATGCCACCGGGGATGACCGGTGAGGCACTGGGGACCGCAATCAAGCAAGACCCGAAAATCAGCAACACAAAACTGATCATGATGACTGGTGTTGGCAGTCGCGGGGATGCGGCCCGCTTGGCCGCAAAGGGATTCGCCGCCTATCTCTACAAACCGATAAAAGAGACGCTCCTGAAAGAATGTTTAGAAGCCGTGGTGCATGGCCACCCGTCGCAAGGGCCACAAATTGGCACCATGATCACCAAACATTCCCTTGCCGAAACCCGCAAACGGGAAATACTGATTCTGGTGGTAGAAGACAACCTCATCAACCAAAAAGTAACCATGGCCATCCTTGATAAACTCGGCTACCGAGCCCAAATAGCCACCAACGGTTACGAAGCTCTGCAGTTACTGCAAAACATGCCTTTTGATCTGATAATCATGGATTGCGAAATGCCGGAGATGGACGGCTACGATACCACCCGCCGGATCAGGGCCTGGAAAAATTCCGAGGACAAAGATTTACGCCAAAAAAGCAACCTGCCAATCATTGCCATGACCGCCCACGCCCTTGAAGGAGAGCGTGAAAAATGCATTGAGGCCGGCATGGATGATTTTCTTACAAAACCGGTTAAACCGCAGATTCTGGCCGAATTGATCAAAATCAGACTTTCCCGGCCCGATGTTAGCAAAACAAAAAAATCGATCTAAAAGCAGACGGGAGCGACGAATCGCTCCCAATCCTGCCCTCAAGTTCTGACAGACAAGTCCCCTAACGGCAAACAGCTCTGCCTAACGCTAATAAAAATGTTCAAGGACAGCACCACAACAATCCTTAAAAAATTACGGGAAGCCATCTCCAAAGAAGATAGCAACAATCTTCACTCTATGACCGATAATCTGGTGGGGAGCGCAGCCACTCTGGGGGCCGTAAGTTTTCTGGAGGCAATCAAGGTTTTGGAAAAAGCATCCACCCGTGGAAACACCTCAGACACAACTAAACTGCTAGCCGCTATCGAAGCTGAATTTGGAGAATTAAAAGCCGAGACAAACAAATTCCTGACCGCTCTGGACATTTAAGGCAAGAGAACAGACCGTATAAAAGGACAATTCTATATGGAAAATTTTAAAAGAACTCTCCTGTTTTCTTCGCCAGCTTAAAGCCGAATGCGATTTGCATGATGGTAAATTTCAAAATATTGAACAAAGAATTGCCTTTGTAAAAGAAAAAGAAGAACAGGGTACATACAGTAAAATCAGCAATTATTTTGAGTTGGCTTGGCAAGCGGGCAGAGGCTACGAAAGGGAAGAGGACCAATACCAACGATGCAGAAAATTATTACATAAAGAAATTTACAAGTTCATCTGCGTGGGAGGACTTAATGACAGAGTTGTCAATAAACCGTTTGGATACCCAGGGGATTATCTAACTATCTATTACTACTTCCTAGAGTATTCAGGAGAACAAACCTATAACATCCTCATAAATCAGTATTCTCGGTCAATTCCTGTCGCTGTGGCCCATCGCAACAGAATCAATCGGTTAATGACCGAGTTCAAAGCCATATCCAAACCAGGTGGCACCATTATGTCAGTCGGATGCGGGCCTGCCATAGAAATTCAAAGAGCATCATGTGAATCCAATTTCAAAAACAACAACTTCTTGCTTTTTGATGTTAAAAAGGAAGCTATTAATTTTGTCAGGCAAAAACTGCCCCACCCCCCAGAAAATGTCAAATTATTCAGTTCTTCGCTACTGGGCCTTTTAAAATCACTAAAGGGGCAAGATTTTCGCGATGACGGCAAAGACCTAATATATTGCTTTGGCCTTTACGATTATCTCGAAGATCGATTGGCAGGCATCATGTTAAAGGCTCTTTACGACAATCTAAACCCAGGGGGCAAGCTGATTGTGACTAATGTGAGCTCAACTGTTCCGGACCGGGGTTATTTCGAATTTTTTGCGCAATGGGACTTGATTCTGCGAACTCATACCGAAATGCTATCATTAGCCCAGAAGTACACGCCAGAAGCACATACCTGGGTTGAATACGATCTGGAGACCGGAACCAACATATATTTGTATCTGGAAAAACATTGCCCCCCAACTTTAGAGGATCTAATAATATCAAATCAGATAGTTCAGATGTGTAATATCGAGCCGTTAAATAACATACGCCCGTTTATTCGTGCAGGATATCTACTATCCTCCGGCTTTTCTCCATGACCCGAAAGATCTTATCGTCGATTTTCATGGTTACAATCCCCAGAGGGTCAAGGGGCACTATTATTTTACCGGCGCCATAGACATCCCGATCAATAATTTGGCCCTTGGACAACTTTTTTTGCCAGCCGGGCGGCAGGGATTTGCCCCGCGCAACCTTCTTCTGCAAACCAGGCGGCAGGGATTTGTTTTTGCCCTTCTTGGCCTGGGCTGGAGCGATGATCAGCCCCAAAGCCATTAGCGATACAATTATCACTTTCAATTTCATTTCTTACCCTCCTTCTTCTAATTCAGATAAATACCCGGTCAGTATAAATCAAAATTTAGTGTCCGACGACTCTCTTTTACAAAAAATATCGACCAAGCGCTTTACTTTTCACCCTGATCAAAAGTTAAATGGAAGCATGAAGGTCCTGCAAGAATTAACAAAAGACCTCGATATCTACCAGTTGCACAAGGATTATCAAGATGACCGGCTCGGATATCGTTGCTGCGAACTTGCCCTGACAGCGCTTGAAAATGGCTGTTACGGAGTCGGAGCCGTGTTGTTTGACAACAAGAAACAAATACTGGCCGAGGGCCGAAATGAAGTTTTCCAGAACGGGTTCTTTTCAGACCGGCATGCCGAAATGGTGATATTGAACCTCTTTGAAGAACAGTTCCCCGTTTACGGTGATCGAAGCCAACTTACCATGCTGGTGTCCCTTGAGCCCTGCCCCATGTGTTTTACCCGATTGCTGCTCGCGGGAATTGGCCGGGTCATCTATCTCGCGGAAGACCACAACGGAGGCATGCTCCACCGACTCGATCAGATGCCGGATGTTTGGCGCAACCTGGCCCAATTACAAACACGACGCCGGGCCGCTGTAACGCCAAGCTTATCATCTCTGGCTGCACGACTTGCCAACTGTCAACTTGACCAGTTGCGCCATAAATTATTAAAAGCAATTCGACCCTGAAAATAACTGGTAGTCAGAGCATTAATTCCCTTGCTGCTGGAAGGCGCCAGGTGCCAATCAGAGATAAGGGCGAAGGGCTTTGTAGAAATATTGCGCCATAACCGCATACCCCTCACTATTTGGATGGATACGGTCACTCATCAGATCCGCTTTCCCCAAAATGCCCTGCAAAATGTTCACCACTAAAACAGCGCCGCTTTTCTCAGCCAGCTCTTCGTAGGCATCACCAAATCCCCGCCCCCAGAACGGGACATCCAGCCCACCGATAACGACCAAAGCACCATTATCCTGGAATCTGCTGACAATCTCTTCGAGATTTCTAAAAGCAACCTCTCGCCCCACCCCGTTTTTAAGGTCATTACCACCCAGAGTTATCATAACGATCCGTGGTTGCAATTCGAGAACCGCCTCAACGCGATCTAAGGCCCTGGCGGTTGTATCACCCGCCACCCCGGCATTGATGATTTCCGTACCGATAAGCCGCGACAACCGAGCAGGATAATCCATTCCTGGGGCGGCACCGATTCCAGCGGTCAAGCTATCACCAAAACAGACAATAGTCTCACCGGTAGGAACAGCGTTTCGGATTTCATAGGAGGCGGGGATCAACCAATAAACAACGATCGCGACCAACAGACATCCCGAGACAATCTTTAAAGAGCCCATAGCTTGATGATAGTACAATTTTTATAAAAAATTGGGGGAAGAATTTGCTGATGGCTCTAAAGGGCCAGAGGGGATAAATCTTACATTGCCGGTAAAAAAATCTGGCCCAGCCGCCCGGGTAAGGAGAGAGGGATTCTCGAAGAGGCAGCTACGAACCAACGAGAAACCCAAAACCCGAACAGCGGAGCCAATACACCAGCAAGATATCCTCTTTTTCCTGCAGAAGATAATTATTCGATCATAAGAGTCAAGGGTGATTCACCCAACAATCTAAGGCAGAACCATATCTCCTGGCGGAAGGCCTTTTAATCTCTTTAAGGATAATTCCCCGCCCTTGCGGCGTACTACGCATTTGTCGATAAGCCCCTCACTGCTGTCTGCGGCGGGATAGTTCCTTGGCGGCTCTCTCGCTTTCACTGTTGCGACGAAAACATAGACACAGTAATATTGTTATATTCTAGGAGGAAGGACCATGCTAAATATGAAGCTTTCACGGGCCACAGTGACCATTTTCATAACCGGGATTTTTATTTTCAGTACCGGAGGCGGCACGACCGCGGCGATAATAGACTCTGATGGCTATTTCCTGGATACCAACACAGGATGGTATTGGTACTCAGAGGTAGGTGAATTTGCAAATCAAGATTGGGAGACTGCCCAAGATAATATCGATAATCTGACCAAAGGTGGAATGATTTGGGAACTGGCATCGGTTAGTGATATACAGACCTTGAGTAACTACTATATCCCTGACGCCTTACTTTTAAATGGAATTATGCCGTTTACCACGCCGAACAAGTCAATTTGGGGCTGGCTGAATGACGAGGGCAGTAGCCCTGACCACAAGGCCGTTGCAGGATTATTCGCAAAAGAAGCAACCCCCAAAGTGGATTCCGCAGCCGAATCTAGCAAACACCCCTGGGTCGGTGCTTTCGCTGTAGCCAAGCCAGGCAACACTCCACCCCAGGTTCCCTGAACCAGCAACACTGACTGGAGACACTCTCGAGCAAGACTGGTTGCCGCTGACCGATGATCTCCAGGGCAATCAAAAGGTTGCGGGTTGAGCACAACAGCGGTTACAATGAACGCCATCGCCCAATTAATCCGGCAGATACTGAATGAAGACAAATCCGTCTGTTAACATCCCCGGAAATTGCCCACACAACTTCCAGATAATTTGAGCCATCACAATCCGGTAACTACTGAAAAGCCCCCTCAACCTCTGGAGACTGTCATCATTACGACCGGCACTCAAGGTTCTTCTAAGAATAAAAGCCACCAGGCAAAAAAACAAAAAAATAGGGAACCAAGCTTAAGTGCTTGATTCCCTTTGGGAAAAACTGGCGTCCCCAAGGGGATTTGAACCCCTGTTGCCGGCGTGAAAGGCCGGTGTCCTGGACCAGACTAGACGATGGGGACGTAATGTGTAAAAAAACAACAAAAAAATGGTGGGTCGTGCGCGGCTCGAACGCGCGACTCTCTGCTTAAAAGGCAGATACTCTACCAGCTGAGTTAACGACCCGCCCGAAGAAGGTGGTTATTTACACTAAAGATAATAGCCTGTCAATATCTCGAAATCAATTTTTTATCTTTTTTTTACAACCACCCCGCCCATGGCCCAGAGATGAAGTCTCTCAATATTCGTGGCTATTATCTCTGCAATATTCTCTTGCCAGCCCCACCTGAAATTGCTTGTCGATGCAGATCAGGTCTGCTATATCTTCCATGTCCGCTTCACCGCTACTTCCTGGGTAAACGGACTAATAAAAACGGGAAGACCGCTTGGACTTAACCAGCCCTAAAACCGTTTTATCCCTTACAAAGGAACATCCCATGGGACTCTTAACAAATTCGGCAAGTTTCGTCCGGTTCAGCGTCGAGGGGGAGCTGCCGGCCGACTTCTGGAACTTCGTCGCCGAACGGCTTGGCAAGTACGCCTTCCGCGATATTGACGATAACTACGACGAGCGTTCGATTGGCTGGGTGTCGTGCCTCAACATGTTCGATAGCGAATTCGCCTATTCCTCCTATGTGGCTGGCGACTATGCTGTTTTTTCCCTGCGAATAGACGAACGCAAGGTGCCGGCCGCCGCCCTCAAAAAATTCACCATGAAGGAAGAGGAACGGATCAAGCGGGAACGCCAGATTCCGCGCCTGAGCCGCGATCACCGTAAAGATATTAAAGACGGCGTCCGGCTGAGTCTCTTGAAACGGGCCTTGCCGATCCCGGCGGTTTACGATCTGGCCTGGAACCTTACCGACAATACGGTCCTGTTCTTTTCCACCAGCCAGAAGGCCATTGGCGAACTTGAAGAGTTCTTCAAGGAATCATTCGACCTGCATCTGATGATGCAGATCCCCTACATTACCGCCGGCCATCTGCTTGATCCGGAGATGGCGGACAGGCTGGCCTACATCAGCCCTGAAATCCTGATCTAAGGAGCGTTTACGATGGATTTAGTTGATTTGATGGTTGAAAAACGCTTTCTGGGCCAGGAATTCCTCACCTGGCTTTGGTATAAAAGCGAAGAAAGGGGCGGCGCGGTTTTTCTGGAAAATTCAGGAACCGATATCGTCCTGGTCTTTGAGAAACATATCCTGCTGGAATCAGGCGAAGGCGACTCATACGAGAAACTGATCTGCCAAGGCTTGCAAGCAGAGCTCCAGGAAGCCCGGACCGGCCTGGCCATGGGTAAAAAAATTGAGCAGGCCCGAATCATGATGACCCGGGATGACCATGAATTCCGTTTCAGCCTGAAAGGCAGCCTCTTTGAATACCGTTCGGTGCGATTGCCGAAAACCATGACCGACTCCGAGGAAAGCGATGACCCCGGAGCCGCTGAAGGCAGACTCCTTGACCGCATCGGTCTCTATGAGATCCCGCTGCGCACCGTTGATGAACTGTTCGGTATGTTCCTTAAAATAAGAGTTGGCAATGAATGGCCCACTGAGCTGGAGAAACTACGGAGTTGGATTAAGAGGGCGAATTAAACTACCCTCCCACCTCTTTAGGAAAAAACACGGAGTAACCAATGGAATTTGAGACCGTTATCGGGCTGGAAGTTCATGCCCAGATGAGCACCAACACCAAGATATTTTGCGGCTGTTCAACCGAATTCGGCAAGCCGCCCAATACCAATACCTGTCCGCTCTGCCTGGGCTTACCCGGCGTGCTGCCGGTTCTAAACCGCAAGGTGGTGGAGTATGCCATCAAGATGGGACTGGCCACCAACTGCCGGATCAACCAAACCAACGTTTTCGCCCGCAAGAACTACTTCTACCCCGACCTGCCCAAGGGTTATCAGATCTCCCAGTTCGATCTGCCCATCGCCGAACACGGCTGGATCGAGATCGAAATTGATGACCAGATAAAACGCATCGGCCTGACCCGGATCCACATGGAGGAAGACGCCGGCAAATTAGTCCACGACGACCGCAAACCCCAGAGCTATGTCGATCTGAACCGGACCGGTACGCCGCTGATCGAAATTGTCAGCGAACCGGACCTCCGTTCGGCTGAGGAGGCCACCGCCTATCTAAAGAAAATTCATGCCATTCTGCGCTATCTCGACATCTGCGACGGCAATATGCAGGAGGGCAGTTTCCGCTGCGACGCCAATATCTCCCTGCGCCCCGTAGGCCAGGAGGAGCTCGGCACCAGGACTGAGCTCAAAAACATGAACTCCTTTCGTAATGTCCAGCGGGCCCTCGAGTATGAAGAACGCCGCCAGCGCGATATCCTGTTGGAAGGCGGCGAAGTGGTCCAGCAGACCCTGCTCTGGGATCCGGATGCAGGCAAGACCAGCTCAATGCGCTCCAAGGAGGAGGCCCACGATTATCGCTATTTCCCGGACCCGGATCTGGTCCCGGTTGAAATCTCTGAAGAATGGCTGGCCGAAGTCAGTAAGGCCCAACCGGAACTGCCCGACGAGCGCAAGGCCCGTTTCATGGCGGAACTGGAATTACCCAGCTACGATGCGGTGATCCTGACCAGTGAGCGGGAGTTGGCAGATTTCTTCGAGGAGGCACTGGCCCTATATCCAAATGCAAAAAAACTCTCCAACTGGATTATGACCGAGTTGATCCGGGAGTTGCGCGACAGAGACCAAGAGATTGGCCAATGCCAGGTCAGCCCGGCCCATCTGGCCAATCTCCTGGCGCTGATCGAGAAAGACACCATCAGTGGCAAGATTGCCAAGAAGGTCTTTCTGGAGATGCTGGAGACCGGCAAAGATGCCGATACCGTGGTCAAAGAGAAGAATCTGGTCCAGATGAGTGATGAGGGCGATCTGCTGAAGATCGTCCAGGAAATCGTCGCCGCTAACCCTGATCAGGTTACCCAGTTCAAGGAAGGTAAGACCAAGGTCATGGGCTTTTTTGTCGGCCAGCTGATGCAGAAGACCAAGGGGCGGGCCAACCCCAAAATGGCCAATAAGCTATTTGCTGATGCGTTGAATAAATAAAATCACACATCGGAAAACTGCTGGACCGGCCAGCGAAATAAAGTATGTTGCTTTGTGAAGACACTAACGATTCGATGTGGCTGTGATTCTGCTATTATCGGGACTCGCATTTTTCTAGCCCGATGGGTGAGTAGTTTTGAAAAAAATCTATTCTGCCATTTGGTACAAACTGTAACCGAGACGTCTTGCTAGAGACATGAAGCAAGAATCGCATAAACAGACACATATACTATTTTTTCAAAAATACTCGTGAAATATGCGGGCTAGCGCTCTACCGTGGCATAATCGCAACCAGATAAGATAATTCGCACATTTCAGAGACTTAGCACTTACAATTACTTCAAACCATTTTTCATTTTAGGCGCCTTCTTTATATGACCGATGATGGCAAGAAGCTCCGTGGGGCCGGTCACCGCCAGCGGCTGCGGGACAAATTTAAGGATCGAGGCATCGAGGCCCTGACCGACTCAGAGGTCCTTGAGTTACTCTTGACCCTCGGCACCCCGCGCCGGGATTGCAAAGAATGCGCCCGGGCCGCTCTGAAGAGATTCGGCTCTCTGCCAGAAGTTCTCGAGGCATCCCAACAGGAACTGCAAGAGGTGCAAGGTCTTGGGCCGATTAATTCCTTTGCCCTGACCTTTGTTCAGGGCGTGGCCCGCCGCTTCCTCAAGGAACGGTTGCAAAATCGCAACTATCTGCGTTCTTCACGGGAAGTGGCTGATTATCTGGTTCATGCGATGCGCGACCTAAAAAAAGAAGTATTCACCGTGATCTTCCTGAATGCCTCCCACTCAATAATCGATACCGAGACCATCGCCGAAGGCACCCTGACCACCAATACCATCTACCCCCGGGAATTGATCAAACTGGCCCTCCAGCATCATGCCGCCGCCCTGGTCATTGCCCACAACCATCCCTCCGGCTCACTGTCTCCATCCAACGACGATATCCGCCTGACCCGCCATCTTTTCGAGGCCTGCAGCCTGGTGAACATAAACCTTCTCGATCACCTGATCATCGGCAGCGGGGAAATCCCGTACAGTTTCGCCGACCACGGCATGATGAGCGAGATCAGGCAAGAATACCAGCAGGGGCGCCAATGACACCCGATGAACCAATGAATGGGTTGTATGTCCACATCCCCTTCTGCCGCTCCAAGTGTGGTTACTGCGCCTTTGTCTCCTTCCCGATCAAGAATTCCGCCCCCGGCTCATATCTGACCGCCCTGTACAAGGAGATTGACTTCTGGAGTAAACGGGTGCAGGATGATAAATTCGGCTCGCTCTTTATCGGTGGCGGCACCCCGACCATTCTCTCGACAGCGGAACTCACCGAACTCCTGACCGTTTTAAAGGACAAGTTCGCCTTCAGCGCCACGGCCGAGATCACCATTGAAAGCAACCCGAACACCGTCGATCTGGCCAAGTTAACCGAACTGCGAAAGAACGGGGTCAACCGCTTGAGCATCGGTATCCAGTCCTTTAGCGATCAAACCCTGCGCCTAATTGAGCGCAGCCACACCGTGGCGGAGGGAATCGAAGCGGCTTATTTGGCCCGGCAGGCCGGCTTTGAGAATTTGAATCTGGACCTGATCTACGGTCTACCCGGCCAAACCATCGCGGAGTGGCAAGATACCCTGGGGGAGGCTTTGGCGCTTAAGCCAGATCATCTCTCGGCCTATCAGTTGAGCATCGACCGCGGCTCCCGTTTTGCCGAAAAGGTCGAACAGGGTAACCTGCAACTACCAGATGATGATCAGGTGGCGATTATGGCCGAAGACACCTTGGCAATTATGAGCAGCACCCCCCTTGAGCGTTATGAGATCTCCAACTACGCCCGCCCCGGTCATCGTTGCCGGCACAACCTGATCTATTGGCATAACGGTTCATACCTGGGGTTGGGCGCCGGAGCAGTTGCCAACTGGTCCGGCCTGCGAATTCGCAACACCCCAAACCCGAAACTATACGCCAAAAGACTGCTGAACAGTGAGACAGCCTGGCTGGAAACCGAGGCCCTGCCCCGGGAGGCATCATTCCGGGAAACGGTGGTTATGGGCCTGCGACTCCCGAAGGGCATTGATTTAAATAGCCTGCAAGAAAGGTTCGATCTTGATCCTGAAGAATATTACGGTGAGATTCTCCAGACCCTGACGAGACGAAAAATGATTGAGATTGTGGCAGGCAGATTGCGCCTAACCGAAGCCGCTTTACCATTTGCCAATCAAGCCCTGGGGGAATTGGTCTAGACACACTTGGAGTAGAGGTTTTAAGCAGACAATTAAATACAGCTCCTCGCGGTAGACATAGGACTATAAGCAAAAAGTAGCGAATCATAATTTCCAGGTAAAAAAACATGGCGAAAGAAAAAACCACCATCTTCCTCTGCAGCAACTGCGGCAATGATTTCAGCCGCTGGCACGGCCAATGTCCGGATTGCGGTGAATGGGACACCATCAAAGAAAGCCGTCTGGTGCCTCCCGTCACCAAGAGTCGCTACGGCTATGCCGGAGAACGGTCCGAAGTCAAGACCATGGCCGAGGTCGAGACTAGCTCCTCGCCCCGTTTCACTACGGAACTGGCCGAATTTGATCGGGTCTTGGGTGGTGGTGTGGTGCCTGGTTCGGTGGTGCTGATCGGCGGCGACCCCGGCGTCGGTAAATCAACCATTCTCCTGCAGGTCTGCTGCAAGCTAGCGATGAACATGAAGGTGCTTTACGTTACCGGCGAAGAATCCTTGCAACAGATCAGCATGCGGGCTAAGAGATTGGGCCTGCCCGGCGACAATCTGCTGTTGCTGGCCGAGACCCGCGTCGAGGAAATCTGCGAGACCGCCCGCCGCGAACAACCGCAGGTTATGGTAATCGATTCAATCCAGACCATGCAGGCTGCCGAAGTCAGTTCGGCCCCTGGCAGTGTCTCCCAGGTGCGCGAATCGGCCGCAATCCTGACTAAATTTGCCAAACACAGCGACACCGCTATATTCCTGGTGGGTCACGTCACCAAGAGCGGCGATTTGGCCGGCCCCCGGGTTCTGGAACACATCATTGATGTCGTCTGCTACATAGAAGGCGGCTCCGATAGCCGCTTCCGGATCATCAGGGCCATCAAGAACCGTTATGGCGCCGTTAACGAGCTGGGCGTATTTGCCATGACCGACACGGGCTTGAAAGAGGTCAAAAACCCCTCGGCCATCTTCCTCAGCCGCCAGGACGAAAACATGGCGGGTAGCGCCGTTATGGTGATCTGGGAAGGCAGTCGCCCGTTGCTGGTCGAGATCCAGGCTCTGGTCGACGACAGCTACGGTGAAAACCCGCGCCGGGTTACGCTGGGCCTCGACGCCAACCGGTTGGCCATGCTGCTCGCCGTCATCCATCGCCATGGCAGTATCGCAACCTACAACAAGGATATTTACGTCAATGTGGTGGGCGGCATCCGGGTTATGGAGACCAGCGCCGATCTGGCCCTGGTCCTGGCAGTGATTTCGAGCCTCAAAGACAAACCCCTGCCCCGCGACCTGGTAGCCTTCGGTGAGGTCGGCCTGGCCGGAGAGATCCGGCCGGTGCCCGGCGGTCAGGAGCGGCTCCGAGAGGCGGCCAAACACGGGTTCAAACGGGCTGTAGTTCCAAAGGGCAACGCCCCGCAACAGGCCATTCCCGGCTTGGAGATAATTGCAGTCAGCAAGTTAAGTGATGCCCTTTAAATTATCTAGTATTGGTCTGCAATGCTATTTTCTTCGAGGACGAAGGATCAAGGTGACCTAGTCAAGTCAGACAGCCATGGATAAATTCCTACTATTTTTCTTCATTATCCTTCGTTAAAAATTCATCCCTCTCTCTTTTATATTCATCGTAACTTTGTTGTTCCTGGGGAATTGGCTCATTTGATGGATTTATTATTCTTTCTCTTTGTTGCATTCCTTCATATATACCTTCATAAACCCTTTCTTTCTCGCAGCCTGCGACGACCCCTAAAACTAAAAACAAGAATGATAGATATCTTAATTGCATAACTAGTTTCCCTTTAGATTTTTTTAAACAGCTACGGGGGATTCTTCGCTGTTTTGTCTGGATACCGTAAAACGTTTGAATTTGGATGAAATCATTTTTTAGTGCATAACCGTTAAATAGTATAGTTTTTTGTACCCGGACCCCACAAAACAATAAAAGTAAAAAAAACTATACCCTACTCCTCACCCTAGAAACCTACAACCCCTTGTTTTTATTGCATTTACCACCAACATCCTCTTTTGGCATGTCAATTGCATCTATACAATATATAAGTTGCAAATATCCATCTCTCTTTCCCCTTGAAACCGGTCGGGTTCCCCCCTCGACCGGTTTTCTTTTTGCCTAAACGTTCATATATTGACATGACTAATCGGAAATGGTAAACCCTTTCTACTTCAGGATGGAGGAATGGCCGAGTGGTTGAAGGCGGCGGTCTTGAAAACCGTTGAACGAAAGTTCCGTGGGTTCGAATCCTACTTCCTCCGCCATTTTTTTGCAGTCACGGAGAGATGACCGAGTTGGCTGAAGGTGCTCGCCTGCTAAGCGAGTGTAGGGGTTATTCCTTACCGAGGGTTCGAATCCCTCTCTCTCCGCCAATTTTACACATAAGTGATTGAAATTATTTAACATTAATCACTCGAAAAGCCTTTTCTATCAAAACTTGCACATCCAACCCGTACATTTTGACAGGAAAAGGCTTTTTTTATGGCAATCAGTATTCCCAGCTACCTTTACTGCTTAATTACCCCAGACAAGAGCTTTGAAAAGCCAGCCTGTCATACCGGACTCGTGTTTTATCTGTAGCCAGTCACCCTTCTCGCTAATAACCTTAAAAGTCACACCAGCTTGGGCCTTAAGAACAATCGGATTTTTTTTGCCGGGCCCTTTGCGGATATTAACTTTCTCTGCCTTGATGATGACCGCTCTGATATTGTCAACACTCGTCTTTTGAATCCAACCAGTGTTATCCAAATAGTCTGTAACTTTGAAAAAATCTCCTTGGGCTCCCTGGGTGGACAAAGGATAATAGCGTGGGACCTGTAAAAGCACAGTGGAAACGACAAGTGAGGGGGAACTCCTTATATCAGCTGAAGTTTCTGAAACTGCCACCATCTCAGCATAGATATTTCCCGCTCCAAGCAGAATAAACAATATGCTCCCGAAGAAGAGTCTCATCGCTACACCTCGCTTGTTCTGGGTTAGCTTCATTGATTTATGTTTTGGCATGAAATAGTTCCAGATTACCATTCATGGTTTTGCTTCTCCTAAAGTATTGGTGCAGATGTATATTGTTCATAATACACTTCCAGATCAGGGCTCATTGCCAAGAAGGCCAAGGTTTTCCTTGGCACGCACATAATGACGGGGATGTAACTCCAACGCTTTTTCAAACGAAGCTCTCGCCGTATCTTCCTGGCCCATTATCATATAGATATAGCCTAAATCATTATAGGCAGTTGCTTCACTTCCTGTTTTACGAAACAGATTGAAGGCCTTTTTGGCTTGGGTGTCCAAGGCGTATGCCGCTGCCAGATTGTTTTGGATACGCAAACTGTCTGGTTCGATTGCCAGGGCCGTCTGCAATGTTTTAACGGCCTCGGCATAGTTATTCCGAAGCAAATAGTTGAAGCCAAGATTGTTGAAGGCCGATGCATCTCGAGGCCTCAATTCCGTTACCTGGATAAGCAATGAATGAGCTTTGTCCTCCTTTCCCATACGGCCATAGGTTATGGCAAGTTCAGTAAGGATTTCTGGATCATCAGAGTGAATTTCTCTGGCCCGGTTGAAAGAAATCACCGCCTGCTCATAATTTCTTTCTTCACGATATAGCTTGCCGGTTGAAATGAGAACTTGCCGATTCTTACCGTCTATAAGCAAGGCTTTGTCAAAAAAACTGTGGGCGGCCTGGTTGTCGCCACTAAGCGCCAAGGTCTCCCCGAGGCCGGTATAGGCTGCGGTCGAACCATCTTGTTTTTTAAGCGCCATTTGGAAGTGGAGCAGGGCCAATTTAGTGTTTCCTGTGGATAAATATTGATTGCCGAGAACAAGTAATTCGTTATAGGAAAGGTTTGCCAGCTTGCTTTCTTCATTTTCTAACGCATCTTGCATAACGGCGCTACGAACAGGGCTGAAATGTAAAGGTTCGCTGGTTGTAGCGCAGGCCGAAAGCAAGAGCGTCATAAAGACCAGAGGTATAACGGATTTAAAAGCAAAAGGATTTTGATGTATCTTATTGATATATGAAAATAGCGGGAATGTCATAATCTCCTTTTCGCTGCCTGGAAATGAAACGATAATTTCTCATTGATCGAATAAAAAACCAACACGCAACACTCATTACTGGCTACAGCAAGTTATGTAAAATATCTTTTGGATCAGCCACCTCCCCCCAATTTGGGGAGGAGTTGTGTCATAATCCTAATGGCTGCAGGTCCGGCCAATACAATAAGAATAGCCGGGAAAACAAAGAGAATAAGGGGGAATATCAGCTTGACCCCGGATTTTGCCGCTGTCTCCTCCGCAATTTGGCGACGTTTGACCCGCATGGCATCAGCATGAACGCGCAGGGCATTAGCGACACTGGTCCCCAGACGGCTTGTCTGAGAGAGGATATTCATCAGATTGTGTATGTCGGGCATTCCTGTGCGTTCCGCCATGTTCTTAAAGCTTTCTGCTCGAGATTTACCGGCTCTTACTTCCAGATTCGTCAGATAAAACTCATCGCTTAAATCTTGATTTAAAGAACGTAATTCGTCGCCAACCCGTTTGAAGGTCATGTCCAGACCAAGCCCGGCTTCCACGCAGACGACCATCAGGTCCAAAGCGTCGGGCAATGACCTGGACATAACAAGTTGTCTTTTTTGGGTCAGGTGTAAGAGAAACAGGTTTGGGACAAAGAAACCAGCGATGGCCAATAGGCCGGCAATACTAATAGCCATGGGTGTCATCGTGTAATATGCACTGAATGCCAGGTATGACACAGGGAAAACAGCAGCAAGAATCACCTTTATTGCCAGATATGTAGCGTAAGCCTGTTTTGAGCGCAGACCCGCCTGAATCAACCGCAGGCGGATCTTTTTTTGGGTTGAAAAATCTGAGGGGGCAATAACCTTATGAATAGGATTAATTACTTTGGCGGTCAAGCCATTCGGGGACTCCGTATCAAATAGTTTAGCGCTTTTGATTTTGGCCGCTTTCTGGCCTGGCAATAGTTTTGCCATCCTTTCGGAAAACAGACTCTGACGGCGGAATAAAAGGATGAGGCCACCGGCAAGTAAACTGGCTGCTAAAAAAATGAGAATTTGCAGAGCGATAAACTCGCGGTTCTCCAACAGGCGATATAAAAAATTAATGACATTCATGGCCCACCTTCAAGTTGTCGGTCTCTTGTAATTTATGAAATATTCCAAAAACTATAAGCCGACGCTGTGCTTGTTTTACTGATTCATTGAGTCTATCCAGCTACTCCAAGCCTTAAGTCTCGTTTGCTTTTGTCTGCCCGCCCAATAAGCTATTAGATTTCGATTTGGACAATCTTGCGAATAAAAATCGCCCCGACTATCTGCATGATAACTCCGGCAATCAACAGGTAGATTCCGATCTTTTCCGTCCACATCAAGGAGATATAGTCATAGTTGACAATATATATGTAAATAAACATGAGAATGGGCAGCAAAATGAGAATACGGGCGGACAGTCGTCCTTCAGCAGTCAAGGTTTGGACCTGCCGGCGGAACTGGATCCTTTCTCGAATGAGGCGGCTGATCCTGTCGAGGATCTCTGCGACATTGCCACCAGTCTCTTTTTGGATCACAATGGCTATAGCAAAGAACCTGAGGTCGGTGCTGGGTACTCTCTCGCACATATTGGCCAAGGCGTCCTTGGTAGAGAGGCCCAAGTTGATTTCATCTACTGCGGCCCGGAACTCCAACTTGATGGGGGGGGGCATCTCTTCCGCAATCATTTCCAGCCCGGAGGTCAGTGCGTGTCCGGACCGCATCGCCCGGGCCAGCAGATCAAGGGCCTCTGGGAGCTGGTCCTGAAATTTCTCGAGGACAGATGCTTCAATCATCTTCAGGATGAGATAAGGTACGAAGAGGAAGATGCCTCCTAGAATAAAAGACATTCCTTTACCAGGTAAAAATTGATGAGCGAGCATCCCCCCTATAAAAGCTGAAAAAATGCAACCGATGAAGAAACCGGATGCGGAGAGAGACAGCCCCGTTTTGAGAAGCATACGGTCGACAGAACTGAATCTCGGGAGTTTGAAGGCCAGAAGCTCAAATAATCCGGTATTCTTCAGGACCCTGGTCTTATAAAGGTCCAGTTTTTCTTTACCGTGTTTGCCACCGGCAGAAATATAGAGCAGCCTTTTTTTCATGGTCCGCCTTTCAGCAAATTTCGTTTCCTTCCATAACAGGTAGGTAAACAGGATTATTGCTGTGGCAAACAGGAAAATGACTCCCAGGAAGATGAGATTAAATTGGTCCATTGTTTCTCCTCTATTCGTAGACCTTGTCAGGTGAGAAGAGGTCATCTGGAATCTTGATACCGGCCATTTCAAGCTTATCGGCACAATTTGGCCGAATACCTGTGGCCCGAAAGCGTCCGAGAACCTTGCCCTCTTTATCAATGCCCCGTTTTTCAAAGACAAAAATGTCTTGGAGAGTAATGACGTTACCCTCCATACCCACCAATTCGGAGATGGAAACAACCTTACGACTGCCATCAGTGAAACGGGAGATCTGAATAATCATATCCAGGGCCGAAGAGACCATAAAACGCATGGCCCTTTCAGGAAGGTTGATACCAGTTTGCAAGATCATTGATTCCAGCCGGGTCAAGGAGTCACGGGGCGCATTGGCATGAATAGTGGTGAGTGATCCTTCGTGGCCTGTGTTCATGGCCTGGAGCATGTCAAAAGATTCAGGGCCGCGGACCTCACCGATGATAATCCGGTCCGGGCGCATACGCAGGCTATTACGCACCAGGTCCTGTTGGGTTATCTCCCCAGTCCCCTCGATGCTGGGAGGCCGCACCTCAAGGCGCACGACGTGCTCCTGCTGTAACTGAAGTTCGGCTGAATCCTCTATGGTCACGATCCGCTCATTACCGGGTATGAAGCCGGAAAGAACATTAAGCAAGGTCGTCTTGCCTGAGCCGGTACCGCCGGATATCATCATGTTAAGCTTGGCCTGGACACAATCGGCCATGAATTCGGCAATCTCAGGGGTTAAGGTCTTGTAATTGACCAGGTCCTCCATTTGCAAAGGTCTGGTGCCGAAGCGGCGGATGGAGAGAAGCGGCCCGTCAATGGCGGCTGGTGGAATGATAGCATTGACCCTGGAACCGTCAGGGAGCCTGGCGTCCACCATGGGTGAAGATTCATCAATACGGCGGCCAACCCGGGAGATGATGCGGTCAATGATGTTGAGAAGATGGGCATTGTTGGCAAAACGGCAATTGGACTTTTCCAGAAGACCGAAACGCTCGATATAGACGTTCTTGTAGGTGTTGCAAAGGATATCGGAGATGGTGGCGTCCCTCAATAACTGTTCAATGGGACCCAGACCCATTAGTTCGTCTAAGATCTCCTCAACCAGGGTCTTCCGCTCACTGTCGTTGAGCAGGACCTTCTCTCCTTCCAGGAATTGCTCGACAATGCGACTGACCTCCGGCTTGACTTCCGCCGGATCCATCTCATCAAGAACGGCCAGATTGATTTCTTCAACAATATGCCCATGGATCCGATGTTTGATGTCATAAAAAAAATCATCTTTGCTGGTGACTGCTGACTCACCGGCCAATGTTTCGTCCGGGGCGTTTATCTTCGGATTCCCTATAAGATCTCTTAGAGCCACGGTTCCCTCCTATATTGGTTTGCCAAAAGCAGTTTTTGCTCCCCGGTACTCTTTGTTGCCAAGCTTACCCCTCAGTTTTTTGGTGAAGCGCGTTATATTTTTTGCGACTACAGACCGGGGATGTAGTTGTACTACCGGCTCACCCCCATTGATTGACGACATGATGTCACTGAAATCGTTAGGACAGAGCCAATAAATTCGTTTGCCCAGACTCTTTTCCGCCTCCTCAATGGAGAGAGCCGGCCCTTTTTCGTAGCGGTTGAGGATAAATTCTATTTTTGTCTCGTTGACGCCAAGCTTGCGAATCAGCTGGGTGAGGCGCACCGCGTTACGGACAGCCGGCAGGGACAGGTCGATGACAACAAAGACCTTGTTTGAGACCCGAAATGCTTCAATCGTAGAACCATTGATGGACATTGAGGGACAGTCGATGATCACCCGGTCGTATAGTTTGGTGAGGAGGCCAATAATCTTTTCGGTCTGGCCGGCTTTAATTTCTCCGCTGTCTTCAGGGCTGAGCGGCGCGGCCAATAGTTCAAGACTGCTGCCATGTTTGATCATGGCGCCTTTCAGCAAGGAGACATCAAGGCGGTGAAAATTTTTACAAATATCCACAATGGTGGTTTCCGGCAGGATATCAAGGAGTACGGAAGCGTCACCCGATTGAAAGCTGATATCGCACAGGGCAACGGCATTGCCGTTATTGCTGGTCCGGGCCAGGGTCACGGCTGTGTTAACGGCAAGAATGGTTGAGCCAAGCCCTCCTTTACTGCTGATGAAGCTATAGACGGTACCCTTGGCAATTCTGCCTGTTTCTGTGAGGTTGGCGCGAACCTCCTCTATGGCATTGGTCAGGATTTTCGAGCTTAATGGTGTTACCAGATATTCAGTGGCCCCCGCCTTCATGACTTCGACGATGTGTTTGGGGTTTTTGTCACTGGAGATGACAAATACGGCGGCTTGAGGATAAACGTGGCGCATCTTGGGCAGCCTTCTGAAAATTTCCTCAGTCTCCGGATCATCGTCGAGAATGATTATATCCGGGTTGCTTTTAACCGCTAACTCACCCTTTTCCCCCATGGTCCCATACCACTTATGGATCTTGATATCGGTCAGAGATTCGATGATTTTCACGATACTATCTGTTACTTCATGATCGCTGATCTCTATGGATATGTTCATTGTTTGCGGCATATATTATCCTTGGTTTATTCAGGCATCTTTTTATTTAAATCTATTCAACTAAGTACACTTTCATAATACCGCCGGACTCGGCCAGCTCTCCACCCCGAGAAGGTGGACGGAGCACTCCTTCTATTGCTGCATTAGGGGTATGCCCTCCCCCGCATTGGAAGCTTAAGCCTGCGGTGATCGCAGGGTCATAATCACCAGAGGCAACAGGGCCGCAGCTGCCGTCGGCAGGAGATGTTTCTGTGATGTTGATGGCATTTGCCCCATGGTCATAGCAGTCAGCAGTGAGCCAGGCCCTGGTTAACAGGAAGTCTGAGGTGCCGACATAAAACAAAGTGTTGTCTGTTGACACAGGGCCATTACTGACTGCCTTCCAGTCGTCACATGAGCCGGCGAAGATAACCGGGAGTGTCAGTTTGACTGAGTAGCCGGCCCCCCCGGAATTAGCTTCATTCCCGGAATCAAATGGTCTGTTATCCATGCTGAGTAGCGTCTTGAATTGATCTGCATCGTTGACCAGTTTATCCAGAAATGCGCCTAAGGCTGGAATAATAGTACCATTGTTGACCCAGACGGGAGGATAGCCCGCATAGCGTAAGACTTCGCTGTACTCCGCCTTATAATCGCCGCCCTGCAATGAAATAAATTTTTTGAAGCGATGGTCTTTGTAACTATTATCAGGGTTTAACTCTATAAATGAGGGGGGGGTGGTGGTTTCTTCATAAAGTCCCTGCAGGGCTGTTTGGTCTCCTTCCAGGAGGCCGTTTTGGCTTAAAAGCCTCAAAAATGCATCGCGGCTTGGTTCCCCGGCGGTTGGAGGATCATCCATGTCCCAACGGGGTAGAGGGTTGTAGTCAATAGGATCGGATGGTGGTGAAATGGTGGTGTCAAATTCCTGACCAAGGCCGCAGTTAATATTGGTCCCATCATTACCCAGACACCCTCGTGAGGTGTCGCCGTAGTCAGGAACAGGTATAGTGCGGGTGCTTGTCTCTACAGCGGTATTTTCAATTCCATCATGGGCAAGGCCTGTACCATATACCACCTGGTTAAAGGTGCGAATCCCATCTTCGTCCAGAAACTCCATAATCGTCTGGAGGCTGGCTGGACTGAAAGTCAGTGAGGTGTATGCCGCCGTATCATCGCTGTCCGAATGAAATTCATAGGTAGTTATATCGCAGACCGATAGTCCCGGACGATTAATCCCGATAAGGCCCCCGGTTGGAACGCAGCTGACCAGAGCAAGGGGAAGAGTCTGTTCATCAAAAACACTTACTGCAATGGCATCTGCGGTGACGGTGCTGCCTGATGATAAAAAGAAGAAGAAGTGATCAACTTCCAGGGTGGCTGTTATCTTGATGGCATTGGCCGTATTAGCGTCTACCGGACTTGAAAAACGATCGGCTGATGATTCTCCGAGGTTGTCCGGGTCCCAGCTTCCCAGGTCAACAATGACGCTGGTATTATCCACCCAGCCACCATCGGCCACCAGGCCCGTGATACCATTGACCCGATTGACAGCCGCAGTGGCCCTGGCAACGGCCATGGCATCACTGTCCTGGCTGGCGCTGCCGTCAAGCTGTTGGGCTCCGGCCAGGGCCGTCGCATCAACGGCCCTCTGCAACTGTACTTTGACATTATGGAGATGACCCAGATCGACAACCAGGGCAACGCATAGGATAAAGACCACCATCAGGATGCCCACTAAAGGGGCAACCGCACCTTGTTCCCTGTTCCTGATTATCGTTTTCATCTGATGCCGCCTCTATCCTGATTTATAACCATTAGACTGTTCAAAGGCCCAGGTTCCCTTACTACGATGGTGGATCTCTGGGCAGTCACTAATGGGCTGTTTCCGCCGTTGCCTCACGTCCACAGGTCAGTTATTGAAACCTGACGGTTCAAGGGGTGTGTTTAGTCCCCACTCCCCCCGATACCCAGTTGAAATACATCGACGTCCGCAGGCGCCTTGTCAAAATCATCCGTGTAAACCTCCATAATTCCCTCGGCGGTGAGACCGGCCATACCCTCCGGGACCTTGTCGGCATAGCGGTAATCGGGGTTGGCGATCTGCATCTCAAAGGACTGACGGCTGGCTTTGCCAAACTCTTTATCAAGATGGGGGGCACCGCTGCAACCGGCCAAAAGCAAAAACGCTACTGGAATAACTAACAGTTTTTTCATGATCATTCTCCCTTGCTTAATCGGCCTTTACCGGCTGATAACCGAAATCCCCTTCCAGGCCGCCGACTCTTGCAGCTTCAGTAGGCATCTCAGAGAAATTATGACGCTTGATGATTGATTCATCGTCGTCGGAACGACGGCCTTCAAGCCTGCCCTCCAGGTAAAATTCATAGCGATTGGGGTTTTGTATATTCTCACCCGGGAACTTGAGGGAGCCTTCCGGAACGGGTTTGACCAAATGGGGGGTGACCGCGATAAGCAGGTCTGTTTTTTCCTCTACATAATTGGTGCTGCGGAATAAGGCCCCCAGGATGGGCAGGTCGCCCAGAAGGGGGACCTTGCTTACGACTTCCCTCATATTCTCCTGGAGGAGACCGGCCAGGGCCAGGGTCTGACCATCGTGGAGCTGGACCGTGGTATCCAGTTTGCGGGTAGACAAAATCGGTACCTCCCCACTGCCAGTGGCTGCTGGCACTGTATCAGTGATAGTAGTGACTGATGGGGCCACCCGGAGGCTGATCTTGCCGTCACTCATGACCACCGGCGTAAAGCTAAGCCCCACGCCGATTTCCTTGAATTCGATGGTAATGGCATTGACAGTTGTTCCTGACGGGACCGGAATGGGGTACTCGCCGCCGGCCAGAAAACTGGCCTCCTGGCCGGACTGGGTGACCAGGCGCGGTTCGGCCAGGGTGCGGGCCAATCCTTCAGATTCAAGAAAATGCAGGGCCGCCGTAAAGTGGTCAATCTCGACAAAGATGTTTGCGGGATTATTAATAAAGTTAAAAAGTAAAGAACCGGTAGCTTGAAAAAGATTAGTCCCGGGGTTGAGAGGATCTTCACCAAAGGGGATACCATTATTCGCAATGTTCAAGGGGCCCACGCCGGCGGCCCCTCTGGAGAAATCATTGCCCAGGTCTGTGCCCATGTTATTCAGGCCCATGCCGACCTGGAGGTCGCGGCCGGAATTGCGGGAAACTTCGGCAAAGGTGACTTCCAACATGACCTGCTGGTTACTGCCGACCCTTAAGAGATTGGTAATGCCGGACCCGGAGCGGCCGCTGCCGGAGCCTGTGCCGCCGCCCTCCGCCTCCACGGGCAGAAAGGCCCTGGTCAGGCGCAGCACCTGCTCCACCACTTCCGGGCCGGACACCGTGCCGCTCAGGACGACGCCGGTTTCAGAGGCATATACCTCGACCTTTTCATCCGGGTAGAGTTCGAACAGTTGCTCCTTGAGGGCGGTTACGTCCAGAGAGATCACAACATCCAGCACTGTTTTGTCCTGCCCCGCCTCCCAAAGCATCATACTGGTGAAGCCGACTTTCTTGCCATAGACATAAATCTCCATGGGGGAAAGGATTACGACATCAGCAATGGCAGGATCGGCAATGGTGACCCTCTTGAACGGGGCGATGGTTTTGATTACGTCCGAACCTCCCAGTTTGAGCTGAAGGGTCTGCCTGTCCAGTTCTGTGGTTGTTGCACCGGTGCTAAAGAGCAAACCGAATACGGTCAGCAGGATCAGCACTCTGCAAAACAGTGTCGTTCGCTGATTTTTCATAATGCACTCCTCTTATTATTGGATGATATCCTCTGATTCCACATTTTTGAAGCGGACATCTTCTCGCCTTGCCCCCCTAATGATCTCAACCTTGTGGGGGGATGGTCGAGGAGAACTGACCCGTGATTTAAGGACGGGGACCGGCTTGGACCTTTTTTTCGCCTTCGGCTTCTTGGCGACGACCTTTTCTTCTATATCTTCAAGGGGGTTGCGCAACAGCAGATGGATGCTGCCCTTACGGGTTTTTAAGGCCAGCAGGGTCGCTTCTTTCGGTTTGAGCAGCAGGGTGACGGTGCGTACGACCTTGGCTTTGCCCCCTTCCTCCTCGGTGTAGTTCTCCTGGGCAATGGCCAGGACCTTGATTCTTTCCAGAATGATCTTTGAGCGATTTTTTTTCTTATCAGCATCCACATGGACAATATCGACAAAGGTGTCGGGCTGGATGAAGCCCGCCACGCCGATCACTTCATCAACCCGGATCGACATCGCCCTGGTTCCCTTGGGAATCGTAGCTACCAGGCCGGCCCCTGATCCGGGGTCTGCCAGTTCCGCTTTAAGCAGAGGTTCGCCGGCAGATAGCCTGGTGACCATCACCCTGCCTTCCAGCTCTGTGGTCGTGTGAAAGGCCCCTTTAGGGACATTGGCCTTTGGCCATTTGGCCAGGGTCAAAACCGCGTCTGAAAGCGGAGTGCCGATCGGAATATCTTTGGCGGCAATAACGATCGAGGTAGTCGGCAATTGTTCCCTGGTTTCTGTTCTGACTTCCGGTACTTGGCTTGTCATCCACTTGTTAGCTAAGAATACGGCCAACACCCCGAAGATGATGGCGACGCCGAGTGCGATTAGAGCGCCATATTTTTTCATACCAGTTCTCCTTTTTGGGGCTTAGAGTTTGTGTTGGTTGGCCGTAAACGCAAATTGTGAAATGCGGCAAGGACAACGAACCGTGTCATAAGTCGTTAGCGTAAAGTTGGCGACCTGGCAGGGTTGCGCCATTAAAGCTTTTTTATCTGCCAATGCTTTATTCTTCATTATCATACTCATCAGGATCTTCGTACATTCCGGTAATGCTGTAGGACAGGGTGGTCTGATTGGTAAAACCGGGGACCAGCGCTGACAGCAGTTGCGGGAAGAAATTGTTTACCTCTGCCGTCACATTGAGGGACTTTGTTGCGTCAACACGCTCAACATCGACAGGAAAAATGTTCGCCGGTTGATAAAGACTGGAAAGGTAATCAATGACCTTTTGCTCAACCACGATTTTGCGGTCGACACTTGCGGTGCAGTCAGCTGCCGGGGCCCCATCAAAACAGCTGTAATTATTGGCCCGGATCCCGATTCGCATGCCTTCTCTGGCCGCATTCTCAATAAAGTGTCTCTGGTAGAAGATGAAGGAAAATTCGAGGATGCCAAAGATTATGATGAGCAGAAGGACGACGATAATGGCAAATTCCACCGCTGCGGCGCCGTTCTCGTTACTGCCCCATTTTTTTGTCTCGGCATCTCTGGTCATTATCTTCTTCTAGGTTGTCATTTGTTAGATGCTGCTATTCGACCGCAAACACAGCAAATTCACTGATTCCATTGATGCCCCCGGTGACCGAAGAGCCGGGAACCAGCGTGAGCAGGTCCCAGAGGATGGGGTCCCATACCTCTGCGGTTTGTACTGTCACCGTGACTCTGATTGCGTCAGGGTTCTCCCCGGTTGGCAGGCCCGCGTCAATTACCTCATCAGCGATGACCACCTCTATAAAATCCCCGCTGCCGCAACAATTCGTCACTTCGTCATCGTAAAGAGGCAGGCCCTCAAGATACTCCTGGACCGCATTCTCCACCTGGGGCCTATCCGTGGTTTCGGGCTCAGCCACTCTTGCCGCCACCCGGGCCCCCTCTCTTGCCGCATTGGCGATATAATGGGACTGCAGCCAGATGAAGCCAAACTCGATGATGCCGAAGACGATAATCATGAGGAGGAGGAAGAGAACAGCAAACTCAACAGCGGCAGCCCCCCTGTTGCCCCATATGCTCTTCAAACCAGACCTCCCCAGCTGAGAAAGGCGAAAAAACCAAAGGCAATGGCTGCCCCGTAGGGATATTTGATCCTGGTGTCCTCCGCCACTGCTTCCTTCCCGGGGAGACTTTGTCTGGTGATAAGCAGCCAGGCCGTTGCAAGCCAAGAGCGCAGCCTGTTCTTCAGGTTTTTGCTCAGGGCCAGATGGACCAGGGCCATGGCCCCGCCAATCAGGCCGCTGAACAAAAAGACCTGAAAAATATCGCCAGGGCCGAGCAGTGCTCCCAGGGCGGCGAGGGCCTTGACATCCCCCGCACCCATCCCCCCCAGCAGGTAGGGGACAAGGAGCAGGGCAAGCCCCACCAGCAGGCCGGCCAGGGCCATGGCTCCGCCAAGTATGCCGCCGGCCTGGATCTGGTAACCAAGACCGATTAGGACCAGAGTAAAGGTGGCCGGATTCGGTATCCGGGCCTGCAGGGTGTCGGTCGTGCAGATGACCAGAAAAAACAGGGAGGCAAAGAAGATGACCGGTTCATGAACGTGGGCCAGCAGAAAATAGCCCGCCAGGCCAAGCGCGCTGAGGCCAAATACATAGCGGGGTATTTCCTGCCGATGCTCACCGTTCATCATTTTTTATTGCCTCGTTGCTGTTGCTGATCAAGAGTTTTGCCGGGAATCTTAGCTGTTAGCTGCTTGCATCTGGAACCAAGCAGCGACATCTTTGAAGGCACCTTCAATTATGGCGTCGTCGTCCCAACACCCTGATCTACGAGCGCAGAATCGACCTCGTTGAAGGCTGCGTCAATTCTACCCCCAAGTGTGCCGATAATGACGACACACGCGGCAATAACCAGGGCGATTAAAACTCCATACTCAACCGCAGTGGCCCCTTCTTCATCTTTAATAAAATTTTTGATTAAATTGAGTAGCTGATACATGGTGATCCTCCTGATACTTTTGGTTGATAAATTAGCCGGATTCGGCTCGGTGCCCATACGCCTTCTCTACTAAAACTAAGTATCGGATGATCCTAATTTTTATGTCAAGTATATTTTGATTGTTTTTTGGTTGACACCGGTATCGACTTGTATTTACGGTGTTTTTCGTGTTGAAAAATAAAGATTACCTTAGGTTGACATGCAGTAATCACAATAATAGCGGGGTTTGTTTTTACAATCCAGCGAACATCCGGCGGTCTGGCCTAGCAAAAAGATAGCTGCTGATAACGGGAGAGAAATTTTAGAACAAGGGTGAATTATGGGCGAGGAAAAATCTCAAGGCTGTTTTGGGAACTATGCTTCAGTGGTTCCATGTCATAGGCCGACATCCGTTAATTTTTGGTCGGTATGGTTATATAGTCCCTGAACCTGATCGCCGAAAATGGCGATAGTGACGATCAGTACCCCGATAATCAAGGCCACAATAACCACATATTCGACCGCAGTTGCGCCTTTTTCAGTATTGGTTCTTTTCAGGATGTTTTTCATGTCGGTCATCCCTGTGTAACAGGTAGTTCCCCTCTGCAGGTTCCTAGAAAATCGTTAATACGGCCTTCCCTTTTATTGTCTGTGACTTTGGTATACTGTGTCAAGGTTTTTGGCCATTTTTCCAGTTTTCGCTAGAGCGCAGTTACCCTCGGATGAGGTCTTATAGCCTGAAAATGTGGGCTGAAATTTAGTGGTAACCGAAAAAATTTACGAGATTGCTGGAGGAGCAAAAAACATATGGACGTTACTCGTCAATATTTTCTATTATTAACCCATCTTTTCTCCAGGCCTTCATATGACCATACAAATATAAAACATCTTTAAAACCATGCGAAGCGAGAATGGCTTTGGCCATCCATGCCCGCGGACCATGTTCGCAATACAGGACAAGCAATTGTTCTTTTTCTTCTTTTAACTCTTTATATCTATAGACCATGCTCCAGAAAGGGATATGCTTTGCTCCAGGGATATGGCCGGATATATATTCCCTCGCAGTCCGGACATCAATTATCATCGGGGCGTTCCCAGACTTTATCCTTGTAGCTAATTCTGAACGAGCATGTTTTGAGCTCTCCTCTATTTGCACAACCTGTTAAAAAGAAAGGACGTAAACCAGGCTGATAATAGAGCCTTTTGCAAAATGTTCCACTGAGGAGGAACAACATAGTTGCCTTCTTGAAGTTTAATCCGCGCAACAGGACAAGCTGGCCCTCTCAATACTCAT
>JBDLJC010000021.1:0-54625 GCA_039714535.1 Thermodesulfobacteriota bacterium
CGGTTACCCCGGCACCGTCATCAAGCTGGCGGCATAACAACATTGGCTTTCCACCTTATTTTTGCCGCTAACCTGTCCAAACAACCGGTGCCACTTCTGTCTGACCCCAAGGTTCATTTACATGACAAATCGCCTACACGCTGTTCTGAGCCGCAGATTTAAGCAACGCGATCAGGACAAGCCCTGGGTTTTTTGGCACCGCTTTTGGAGTAGCAAGGCGGGTAAGACTGTGGAAGGACCATACAAGAACAGGAAAAGTCACACACGGATTCACACACAGAACAAAAAAGCACTCAACTCAAATTGAGCTAAGTGCTTGATCTTTCTGGTGCACCCGGCACGATTCGAACGTGCGACCCCCTGATTCGTAGTCCGTGATATTTCTCTTTAATTACAAGTGGTTAAGCAATCTATTTTTCGGATACCACCTGATTTAACTTCCTTATTTTGTGTTCAACAAGATGGCTTTTCCGGAAGCTTTTTTGCACTTCGGAAAGACACTTTATTCGAATTCGTGTTACCGGCGTGAGAGGCAATGGACATACCCTACCCCACCTCCCTTATATCCCGCAACACCTCTACAAATAGGGAATAACAAAACAATTAATCTTGCAGTTACCCCCCCCTTAAACACCACTTTTGCGACCAGAAGGGGTGCAAGCGGGGGTGCATGATTTTTGACTCTAAGCTAATAATTTCAAACTAGCAGGCTGTTGAAAAATATCCATCGTATTGGGGGCTCTTATCCCCATGAGTTATTTTAAAGTCAATCTTCGCTAAAATTTTAAGAGTTTTTTGACTAAAATCACGCTCTCAAAAGAGTTTTATGGATTTTAGCCCTAGCTAGGCGTAAATGGTAAATGTTTTGCTCGTAATTTACTGAGATTGGATTCATCAAAATCGAGATGTATACTATAATGCAACATCATGTCTTGTTTAACGCACTTCCATCTCGTTTTGGGTTTGGCCAGCAAAATATTCTTTATTTCATCACTACTTTGCCGTGTTTGGCGTTGTTGGGTAACATGTTTAGCGTGCTGTTTCATTTGTCCAAGTTGATTTTTTTTCATAACGTTACCGCCCTATCTTCGCTTTCATAAGTTATTTGCCAAACAATCGCACACCTTTTATGTGCTATGTTGGCAAAACGTTATCTTGCCAAACTTTATTGCCCTTGCTGTTCAGTCGCCAACCATTGTAAATGGGAATTATCAACACCTAGCATGTCTTTATATCATTTCTCACCCTCAAGGTATGTAGGGGTAGTTTGATAAGTCATGTTCAGACTCATTGCATAGCGGACCTTATCCAGCTCTTTATTCTTAACCCCGCACGCATTAACATCGCTGATCTCGTCCCTGCTCATAGCTGTAGGTCTCAAACCTCCCTTTTCTTCTGCAATCAGCAAAAATGGCTGTGCCGCCTTACAGATACGAGACCGGGCTAATACAAGGCCAACATCACGGGCCACTTTTGCGGCAACCTTCTGATCGACCTCGGCAGCAAATCGGTCATACAACTTATGTAATCGCATTTCATCAGGAGCCCAGAGCTGTGAAGCCGCCTTCTTCCACACTAACAACTCGGCGCTTAGTGTATTATAGGCCTCTTTGGCAGTCATCTGCTCCGGCGATTTCCGATAGTTGGGATGCACGGCAATTGCCCCCAATTGCTTGTCTAAATTGGCGGCGATGGTCGCAGGATCAGGTTTGGTCTGATGATTATTCCAGAGGCAATCTATAAGCTTTAAACCAACACTCAGCCTCAACCTCTCATTTAAAGTCCGTGGGTTTGATACGATTAGCTCCTGTAAAATGCTCGGGGCAATATCACTGGCGCTAAAATAATCATTGATCAACAAATCTTCACTATCCGGATCCAAGCGACTATCAAGCTGTGCCAGGGTGGTAAGTGGTGAGCCAATGTAATGACCATATTCGGCTGTTTTTTCCAACATCGGAAGATCATCGGTGTTAATTGGCGACTTTAAAGCAGTGGTGTATTTATAGAAATTTTCGCGGCCTATTATTTCCCTGAGTAACAGAGCTAACGGATTAACAGTGTCGGATTTCAGTTCTCCGGCAATTACCTGAGGGTAGTTAAAACGTCTCGTTAACTGCTGCGGTTCGAACTGCCATTGTTGATCATAGCCGATCAGTACTATATCACTGGAAGAGGCGTAGAAACAACTGGCCTTAGGAAAGACCTGAGAAAAGGTTTTAAGGACGATATCAAGAGTCACATTGTCAAGCTTATAGAGGTGGATCCATTGGGCAAATACTCCCCCAGGTTCCAGCTTCGATTTGGCAAGGCGGAAAAAATCCTCACTATACAAACGAGCCATACCATTTTGCCAGATATTGGTTGGCTGTGCGATAATCACATCAAAATTATCTTCAGCCAACTTCATGAAAGTCCTGCCGTCTTCAATAACCATCCGATGTCTCGGATTCTCCCAAAACCGGTGGTTGAATTCGGCAAATAATTTTGAAGCCTCAAAAACCTCGGGAACCAATTCGGCGGTAACAACCTGTTTCACCTCAGGAAAATTAAGAACTTCACTACTGGTGACGCCGCTACCCAAACCCAGGACAAAGACCTTTCCAGGAGTTGCATGCAACAACATGGGGATATGGGCGATCATGACCTGAGGTTCCATGTCTGAAGCAAACTGGCGATGGGAGACAGAAGCATCTGCTTTACCATTGACAAACAGAGTCCGGATCTTTCCTTTGCCGATGCCAGTATCATAAACGGCAACATGGGCAACGGACCCATTCAAATCAACTACTTCGGCTTGAAACTTGTTAATAAAAGCGGTGAACTTCGAGTAAGAAAGAGGCGGGGTCTGATTAAAATTCACTGTACTGAGAAACAGTTGCAGTGAAGACCAGTGATGCCAGAAAAACACATTCACCAAAAGAACAAGCGAAGTTAAAACCAACATCCTCTTGCGCCCCTTCTCCCTCAAGATATAGATTAGAAACAAACTTGTGGTGGCATAGATATAGAAAATTACTTCCAAAGATTCAGCCAATGAGAAAACTCTAAAAAACAATTGGCTGGTGATCAATATACCCAGTAGCCCCCCAATGGTATTAATGGCGTATATTTTACCGGTGCCCCTACCCACATCCTCATGCCCCCTACTGACAATCCGGATACAGACCGGCAGCATCATCCCGGAAAACATAGTTGGCAAAAGCATCAATACAAAGCAAAACCCAAACTTCATGATTTCATGTAATGGCCATAAACTGGCAGTGTGGGGAATAATGACCTCTAATCGTTGCATTTCAAAAGGAACCCTGGCATAGAAAAAAAGTCCAATTCCGACAGTTGCAGATGTAAGCACAAAGGCAAGGGCCAAAGTCGTTGTTAATGGAATCGAGTTTAATTTTTTGCTTCTAACTACTAATGCACCAAGGCCAAGACCGAAAATGAAGGCGGCAACCACTATAGTAAAAGCACTATGAGTGGCCCCAAGCACCACGGAGAAATAGCGAATCCAGGCTACCTGGATGGCCATGGCCGCAAACCCTCCAACCCCTGCGGCAAAAACGGCCCGTTTGACAGCATGTGGCGGGTATATCTTGTAATCTTGAAATTTTTCTGACGATTGGCCAGCCGAATTTACACCATCATCAGCCAAGCCCCTCTTTCTGGAAAGCTGGACAACAATTAAAGCCATACCACCCAAAGCCATGTTAATGACACCGGCAAACAACATACTATTGGCCAGACCATAACGGTGGACTAAGAAAAAACCACCAACCAGAACCCCTAGTACGCCTCCCAAGGTATTAAGGCCGTAAAGCACAGAGATATTGTGCTTGACGCACTTTTGACTGTTACCAAGATAGCGGGTAATCACCGGTAAAGTCCCCCCCATGGCTATGGATGGCAATAAAATTAATAGGGATGATACTGCAAATTTGCACAGAAACATGCTAAGTGAGCCAAATTCCAGATTAGAGCCCACACTTATATAAATTTCATTTGCCTGTTTATAAAGGACTGGAAAGAATATTGCGTAGAGGCCGATACCTATCTCAAGCAAACCGTACATTGTCAAACCGTTATTCCACCGATCGACCAACCAGCCGGCAAGTAATGCACCAATGGCTAACCCGCCAAGGAAAGTCATCAGAACAACTACTTCTGTCAGAGAAGAAGACCCAATCAATTCGGAGAGATAGCGTTGCCAGAGAATCTCGTAAACCAGAGCGACCGCCCCGGACAAAAAGAAAATAACAATGACAAATAAATTATAGATACGATTTTTTGCAACCATAGTTTTTGGGTAAGCCAATGATTTTTTTTGCATTTTAAAAGATGAGAAAAACTGAATCTCCGCCCCTGACTCTTAAAAGCCTATCAGTTACTTCTTGTGAAAGTCAAACATTCACTGTTGACAAGGTGCAAAAAAAATATCGGAATAACAGCCAGATACCACAATGTAGCACCCAGGATTTTATACTAATTACCACGGGTCCGTGACTATAGAAGGAATGGAGAGGGGCTCAATAATTTCTTCCTCCCCGAAAAGGGAAAACAAAAAGAGAGTACCTGCTACCAAGATACTCTTAATGCAGCTGAACTGCTGCTCAGGATCTAATCGCTAAAAAGGTGCTGGCCCTTCATTGGGTTTGCACCTTTTTTCATTCCGCTATTTGTGTGGATTGAAGATTACAAACAGACATCATAAATCTGGACAGATTTATGGTAGTTACAGAGCATATTCACAATACAAATCCATAACCCCTCCTCCCAATTATCTCACCAGATGGGCGAGTGATGGGTCAAATTTGGGCCATCGATCGAAGTTATGATACGTAACTTTTTTCAAATTTTTTATTCATACCCTGACCAGATGGGTCGACGGTGGGGTAAAGTTAAGGAATCTCTTGAATATCTTGGCAGGTGGCATGAAGATGTAGTGCTGGAATCTTAAATTATTTACTAGTCGTATAACTAATACTTTCTACTGTGTATCTTAAGTATCCAATTAGCTATTTTTTCGGAAAACCACAAAAAAAGGGCCTACGCATTTGCGTAAGCCCTTGATCTTTCTGGTGCACCCGGCACGATTCGAACGTGCGACCCCCTGATTCGTAGTCAGGTACTCTATCCAGCTGAGCTACGGGTGCTGATATTGAAGGAACCTCTATAACTCAAATTCCCTGATTCAGCAACTACAAACTGCAAACAGTTTGCCGCATTAGAAAAACTTCACGGAAGAAAACGCCGCCTACAGCCAACCATGTCCTTGGCAAGGAACAATAAGGTTATCGGGCTGCTTGAGTATTTGCCATAATCCCGGCAAGATCACTCCCGGACGGATACTGAAAAACCTTGAGATCGAATTCAGGGACAGCCGCCAGCAGATGATCAAAGATATCGGCTTGAATGGCCTCATAATTGGCCCAGGCCTGGTCGTTACTGAACACATAAATCTCAATCGGAATCCCTTGCGGGGTCGGGGCCAAATGCCGGACCAGGAAGGTCATCTCTTGGTGGATGTTGGGATTGGCCCGTAGATAGGCAACTATATACGCCCTGAACACCCCGATATTAGTCTGTCGCCTGCCATTCACCGTAGTGGCGGCGGTATCGACCCGACGCTCCTGGTTATAGGCCTCAAGCTCATTCTGCTTGGCAGTTAGATAATCCTTGAGGATCTCATATTTCCCGAAGCGTTCCAACATTTTGTCATCACAGAAACGAATCGAATTCATATCGAGATAAATGGCCCGTTTGATCCTACGGCCACCTGACTCGCTCATGCCCCGCCAGTTTTTAAAGGAGTTGGAGACCAGGGCATAGGTGGGAATGGTGGTGATCGTCTTGTCCCAGTTTTGGACCTTAACGGTATGGATTGAGACGTCAATCACATCACCATCGGCGCCGTAACCGGGCATCTCGATCCAGTCCCCGACCCGGGCCATATTATTGGCGGAGATCTGCAGACTGGCGACAAAACCAAGGATGGTATCTTTAAAGATCAGGAGCAGGACGGCAGTCAAGCCACCGAGAACACTCATAATCCCCCACGGCGATCTATCGGCGAGAAACGCCACCGTGAAGATCGCACCCATAACCCACAGAACTATCTTCAAAACCTCGACGTAGCCCCTGAGCGAGCGTTCCCGGGCGAGATCATAATAATCGTAAATCTGCAGAGCCGCAGCAAGAAAACTGGTGATTATCCTGACGCCCACCAGGACAAAGAATGCCATGGCCAGGCGCCTGACAACCTCGGCCGTCTGGTCCTGGGGCGAAAACAGCAGGTCAACGGCGACAATCACCGCTATTAGAGGGAGAACTGCCCCCAATCGCCGAAAGAAACCATGGGCGACCAGAGTGTCATCCCATTGATTACTGCTGCGCCTTACCCCTTTTTCCAGTAATGGCACCAGGAAACGCCTGGCCAGCCAACCAGCCAGCAGTGCGGCCAGAACAACAACCAGCAACGCCGCTCCCCAAAGCGCCGCAGCAACGACTGCCTCAGTCATTCCCTGGGCTGCAAGCCACTTTTCTAGAGAATCAAACATGTTTCACCACTACTAAGGTTTATGGAGATACTTCATCAGCCGCCCACCCCGAAAACCCGGCAGAGTTGGTAAACGGCAGTGGAAAGCAGCATTGCAAAGACCGTATTGAAAGCCATCGAGAACGCCCCCCACTTCCAGGACCCGGCTTCCTTGATAATACAGACCACCGTCACAAAACATGGCGAATAAAACATAATGAACAGGATTAGGCTGAAGGCCTTGGCCCTGTTCCAACTCGGATCGGCGGCCAGGGTCTTGGAGAGGGAACCACCATCTTCTGGATCGACTTCACCAAGGGAATAAGCCGTGCCTAAAGTTGAGAGCACGATCTCTTTGGCGGCAAATCCGCCAACCAGAGCAATATTGGTCCGCCAATCAAAGCCGGCCAACCAGCTCACGCTCTCCAGGGAGCGCCCGAGGCGACCGGCCAGGGAATGGAGCAGCGCCTGCTCAGCCCGGGCCCCCTCAATCGCCGCCAACTGTCGGGTTAATTCCGGAGAAACCGGAACTGATCTGCCTTCCGCCAGCGGTTGCTCAGCCAGCTCGGCATAGGTTGCCAATATCTCCTGCCGCTGCTTCTCAAATATCGCCTTTTGCGAATCCGGCAGACCGGGGAAGGTCATAGTCGCCCAGATCAGAATCGAAGCGCCCAAGATAACGGTAGCCGCTTTGCGGATGTACTGCCAGGTCTTTTCCCAGGTGTGGATAGCGAGACCTCTGAAGGTCGGTAGTCGATAAGGGGGCAGCTCCATAACAAATGGGGTCGGCTCACCCTTGAGAACCGTGAGCCGCAAAAACTTCGCCACCAACAGGGCCACCACCCAGGCCAGCAAGGTCAGCATAAACATGACCTGGGCCTGATTGTTCGAGAAAAAGGTGCCGATCATCAGGGCCAGAACCGGTAATTTAGCGCCACAGTTCATAAAAGGCGCGGTAAGCAGGGTTGCCATCCTCTCCCGGGGCGAACGCAAGGTCCTGGTGGCCATAACCCCGGGGACTGCGCAGCCGCCGGCAATACCGCCGGATATGATATAGGCCATGACCGAACTGCCATGCAAACCGAAAATCCGGAAGATCCGATCCATCATGAATGCGACCCGGGCCAGATAACCGGAATCCTCCAGGATGGCGATCCCAAAAAACATAAACATGATGATCGGCACAAAACCCATTACGCCGCCGACCCCGCCGATAATTCCGGAAACAAGCAAGGACTTAAGATGCCCGTCGGGCAGAACCCGCTCAAAAAAGGTGGTCAGCCAGCCAAATAAAAATTCGAGCCAACCCACCGGCAGTTCACTGTAGGTAAAGGTAAAATGATAGAGGCCAAGGAGGACGGCCAGCATGATGATCGGGCCAAAAATCCGGTTGGTCACCACCCGGTCGATCCGATCAGAGGTATAGAGCCGGTCCGCATCGTAGGTGTGGGTTATAACGCCCTGGCGCAGGATTGACTTTATATAGCCATAGCGATGATCGGCGACGATGGCCTCCGGGTAGGTTTCCATGGTTGCCAGCAGGTGCTTGCCCACCTCCTCGACCTTGCCTTCCAGACAGTCCGCCACCTCCCCCCGGCCATGTTTCCCGGCAAAACTCCGGCCCTTGTCAATGACCTGCCGGTCATTCTCCAGATATTTCAAGGCCAACCAGCGCGAAGAATAGGTATCAGTCAAGAAAGAGTTTGTCTCGATCTGCTCTTCCATCTCCAGAATGGCCCCGTCGATATCTTCCCCGTAGGCAATATAGACAGGTTCCCAATCTTTATTAGTCTGGGCAACCTGCTCAGCCACTTGCAGCAATTCATCGACGCCCTCGCCGCTCCGGGCGGAGATGGCCACGACCGGCACGTTCAACAGTTCGGCCAATTTTGCAACTTCAATGGCAATCCCGCGGTCCCGGGCCACATCGATCATGTTGAGGGCAATCACCACCGGTACGCCCAGCTCGAGAAACTGGCAAGTGAGATAGAGGTGCCGCTCCAGATTGGCGGCATCGGTGATATTAATAACCACCCGCGGTTTTTCATGGATCAGGAAATCACGGGCAACCACTTCTTCAACAGAGTAGGCCGTCAACGAATAGGTGCCGGGCAGGTCAACGACCTTAATTCTGGCGCCGGTAGCGCTATTATATATCCCCTCCTTCTTCTCAACCGTTACGCCGGGATAATTGCCAACATGCTGCCTGGCGCCAGTCAAGCGGTTAAACAGGGTGGTCTTGCCGGCATTGGGATTACCAGCCAGGGCTATCTTGAAACTTTCTGCCATCGGTCTTATTTCCTCTCGTCATTGGATCATAACGATGATTATTTGTAACTATTCAACCTCTACTTCTATATAGTCAGCCTCATTATTTCTCAAGGTCAGGGTCCCGCCCATCACCCGCAGGGCAACAGGATCATTAAGCGGCGCTCTGCCCTGAATTTTAATGATGGTTCCGGGAACCATACCCATCTCCCTGATCCTGCGACCAAGTTCCCCTGCAACTTTTACACCGGCGATGGTTCCCGACTGCCCCTTCGCCATCTCTCTGAGCATTATACGACCCACCATCCACACCTCATATTACGAGCATTTGCTGATCCAATCTTTCGACCGAAAGATCAGGCAGTGACAATTTTTCTCTTCAAGAACTTCCACTAATAAGTATAGAGTTTCCGGGAGTCAACAAATTACTTGTTGAGTCGCTCAATTAAGCCTGTTGCCCAGGATTATAAATAAACTCACCGTTCAATTCCGCCGCCACACACTGTCCGGCTGTAACATCCCGTTTTTACCCTTTCAAATGCCAGATAAAGGTCTTATTATTGACCGATAACTAGCTGGTGGGATCATATACATATTTCTCAATAATTCCACCTTGGATGAATAACAATTAATTTAGTTAAATTACTCCACCGAGAGCAAAGGGGTATCATGAACGAATCCCAAAGATTACAGGACGAGATCCAGAAAAAATCCATGGCCAAACTGGCCCCACTGCTCAACAGTTATAAATTGAATTGCGATTCTCTGGAAGCAGCCCTCAAATGGAAATCCATCGTTTTACTTTTGGGCAACTATTCCTCGGGGAAATCAACCCTGATTAATGAACTTTTCGGAAGCAATATTCAACGCACCGGACAATCGCCAACGGATGATTCGTTCACTATAATTACCTCACAGGATCATGGTGCAGCGCCAAAGGATACTAGCGGCTCAAACCTGGTTAATGACGAGCGGTTGCCTTTTACCGCATTTAAACAATACGGTGAACAGTTCATATCCCATCTTACCCTGAAACAGATAGATGCTCCGCAGCTGACAAATATGGCAATAATCGACACCCCCGGCATGCTGGACTCGATCACCGAAAAAGATCGTGGTTATAACTATAATAGCGTTATCGGTGACCTGGCCAGGCTGGCCGACCTGGTTGTGCTGATGTTCGACCCCCACAAGGCCGGCACCATCCGGGAGGTATATGACACCATCAGAAATACCCTGCCGGCTAACTCCGGCGAAGACAGGATCATCTTTGTCATGAGCCGCATTGACGAATGCGACAATCCCGGCGACCTGATCCGTTCCTATGGGACCCTCTGCTGGAACCTTTCCCAGATGACCGGCCGCAAGGACATTCCCCGAATATTCATGACCTACGCCCCAGATCTTTCCCGCGTCCCGGAAACCATGGCATCCTGGAATAACGAACGGACCGAACTAAAAGAAAAAATTCTCGCGGCACCATCTCTGCGGGTAAATCATATCTTGCAACATATCGATAAACAGGCCCATGAGCTCCGAATGGTCAGCGAAGTATTGACCTCCTTCAGCAATAGAGGCCGGTTGCTTCTGAGAAAGACCAGCCGGACTGCGGCGAGCACTGCCCTGTTTCTTTTTTTATTTCTGGATATTATAGTCCGCGAATTCACCGGCCTGCCTGATACGACTCTTATCTCCTCTATGTTGTCAGGAACGGTTGGCTGGGCCACCCTGCTGATCCCGACCATCGGCGCCGGCGGCGCCATCGGCCTGATGTCTCTCTTTTTTTCCAGATTCCAATTTCCCCGCCTGAAAAAACAATCTGTAACAAAGCCGGAAAAACTCATTGACCTTGACTCAGACTATCGCCAACAGATTTGGACCCAGGTCAACGGCCAGGTCAGCTTGTTGCTGCAAGAAGCAGGCCTCAAAGATGTGATAGTCGGCCACCAGATTAATCTAAAAAAAATCGATAAGTTCATCTCCGGGGATCTGCAAAATTATTACAAAAGGATTTCGTGAGCAAAGATCATCCGGATTCGGCCCGAAGTTCATGCCATAAAAAGCGCCAGTCAACCAATTCCCCTTAGCCAACAAGCCAATACCACAATGTGGCACCAGCGCCTTTGCGCTTTACCTGAACACTGCTCTTTAGAAGTTTAGGCCGTTTGAATTTTTATCACTTCGGTGCAAATGATTTTTTTATTTTACAGCCCTAAAAATAATTTCCTTTGCAAGTTCAACAGCTTGGATAAAAAAGGGAGTATAAGCGAGCAATTAGGAGATTTTAAGAGCAAAACAGGCGTTTAAGCATTGTCTTTCGTTTCTAGAAGTTGGCATTTCTTTGCATAACCCCACATAATCATATACTTTTTTAAATGACTCACCGAAACCACGTAACAACAGGATGTTAAACAGGGCATTTTTCGTATCTCCCCGTACCGTGCGATATTTCCAGCTGTTGATAACTTTTCAGCCCTTTACAAAAATCACCCCACACTACTTTTGACTGATTCACCCCTTTTCAATAAAAAACAGAACACCGGTTGCGGAAAAGGCCTGCCGCCATTTTCCCCAATCCAAATTATAAAAGTGGATCAGATTTTTTATTATGCCCTGGGAAATGATTAAAGAAAATTTAGCGGCTGTTCTGCCGGAGAACACCTTGTCTCTGTGGATACACCCACTTGAGTTCAGGAAAGCCTCAGACCAGCTATTTGAACTGGTTGCCCCGGATCGTTTTTTCTGCTCCTGGGTGAAAGAAAATTTCTTTACCGATATTAGAAAATGCCTTGATGATCTGCAGATGCAAACCACCGAGATCAAACTGGTCGTTGCCAGCGAGCGGCCCCGCCCCATATTGCCGCCGGGAAAAAACGATGGCCAACTACGACTCCCCAGAATTCCCCAGGTCAAAAACACCATTCGCGCCCTGCACCCGCGCTTTACCTTCGATGAGTTTATGGTTGGAGAATCCAATGCCATGGCCAAGGTAGCCTGTGAAGCCATCGCCAACGATGACTCCGCCCTGGGCCGCTGCGTATACATTGAATCTAGCCCAGGTCTTGGCAAGAGCCATCTGACCCATGCTGTTGCCCACAAGATCATGGCCGAAGCCCCCACCACCAAGCTCCATTACCTGACCGCCCAGCAGCTTACCGCCGAAATGGTCAGATCCATCCGCAGCAATAAAATGGAGCAGTTTAAGGAAAAATTCCACAACTGCGACGTCCTGCTCATGGAGGATATTCACACTTTAGCGGGCAGGATTAAGACCCAGGAGGAACTGACTACAGCACTGGATATCCTGTTGGGACAGGAAAAACGAATCATTTTCACCAGCAAGATGCCGCCCCGGGAAATGCCCAATATCGAACCGGACTTACTTTCGCGCCTATCAGGAGGATTGATCACCTCGATCAATCCTCCTGATCTTCAAACCAGAAGGCATATAATCAAGAAAAAGTCAGACAACTATTCCCTGGAGCTCGACGAAGAGCTGGTCGGTTTCATGGCGGAAAACATCAGAGGCGATATAAGGCAGGTTGAAAGTGCGGTGGTCGGCCTGAAGGCCAAGATGGGTCTTTTAGGACGCCGTCCCGATCTCGATATAGTCAAGGAAGTAATCGGCAGCATTGTCGGTGGTTCCGATGCCACGATCTCGGCTGAGATCATCCGGGACTTCATTGCCAAACAGTTCAAAACATCAACCGAAGAACTTAAATCGAAAAGCCGGAAAAGGGAAGTTGCCTTCCCCAGACAGGTAGCCATGTATCTGGCCAGAAAATTTACAGAGCAGGCCTTGGCCGATATCGGCCGCGCCTTCAACCGGGACCACTCCACCGTTGTCCATTCGGTGAGGGTCATAACCAATTCAATTAACCATAACACCAGTATTAAGGGCCAAGTCGAGCTACTGACCACCAAGATCCGCAAGCAGTTGCTATAGCCCAGCTTTCCGGGTTGGTTGCCCGTCCTTAAATTGCGAGATTACTCTCTGCCTTAGAGGCCAACCAATCTTTGTGAAAGCAGAGTCGCGGAGCCCAAAGTCTGATAAGCAGGCCCGGAGTCTTCGCTTATCTGCGAGGCTCCGGGGAGAAAGTGCGGGCAACGGTTATTCCCTTGGCTGGCCCCGGCCGACAAATTGCAACAGGCCCCCATAAACTACAGTTTTCAAGCAACATCCCGCAGCTAAAAAAGTTACGCTCGTAACTGTTCGTCCAAACAACCCCGCAAAATTCCTGCCAGCCTGAATAAACTTAAAAATACACCGGCTTGACCGGGGCCTGGCCACTATCCGTTTGGCGACTCTCTGACACGGCTTCGACCGTGCGGGCCGCCGATTTAATCACATCATTCATGCCAATTCCATCCCAGCCAAAACCACAGAGATAGAGGCCGGACATTTTCTCTTCAAGACCCCGCCGCCATTTAAGCAGCGCCGGGTGATCCATCTCCAGCTGGGGGATAGATCCGACTGATTTAAGCACCTTGGCAAAAACCGGCGGCTCGGGCAGAACCATCAACTCACTGATATCGGCGTAAACTTTGGCGATCAGCTCTTCGTCCGACAGTTCAAGCCGTTCAGGATGACGCCGTCCTCCGACCAGGGCTTCAAGCAAGACATGGTCGGCCGGGCACCGACCTGGAAACATATGGGAGGAAAACATGGCGCCAAGGGCAAAACGGTCCTCCCGTTCCGGGGCCAGATAACCAAAACCGCGCGGCACCTCCGCCCCGGCGCCAAAAGCCATAACCACGTTAGCTATTCTGGCACCCGGCACCTCGCGAACAGGTGGCTTAGCAAATTCCTTAAGGAGCTGCAGGGCCGAATTCACCGGCAGAGCCATAATCAGCACCTTGGCCCGCAAGACCTCCTGATCGGTGCTTACCAGCCAATCATCGCCATCCCGCCCTAATTTGTTTACCGAAGTCGACAATAGCAGATTGTCCCGGTCAGCGGCCAGCACCTCAATCAATCGTTCCATGCCCGCTGGAAAATTGATCATGGCCGGCAAACCAGCCTGGCCCGGAGGAGCCATTTTCTTTTTATTCTTTAAACCACGCAGGACCGAACCCGCCTCTTTTTCGAGCTGACGAACGCCGGGCATCACCGCATCAATACTCAACCGATGTAAATCCCCGGCAAAGGTGCCGGTAACGGCGACATCGATCATGGGCAAAACCCCCCGGCCAAACCGATAGGCCGCCCAGTCGCCGATGGTCTGGTCCTCCTGGCGTGGTTTTTTCCAAAGATCGGCCAACAACCTAAGTTTGCCTGAAAAAGAGAGAAGTGGCGTCGACAACAGCATCTTCGGACTCTGGGGCAAAGGCTCCAATTTACCTTTAAAACAGATGAATCGGCGAAAATCTCCTAACGGTGCGGTCTGCACCTCCTGCTCAAGGCCGATATCCCTCAGGAGCTGGCGGCTTTCCGGGGTGTTATTCAGAAAACCGTGAGGTCCCCATTCTCCCTGGAAACCATCCTGCTTGAAGGTTTTAATCGCACCACCGGGGCAGTCCTCTTTTTCAATAATGCCTACTTTAAGTTCAGGTCGCTGCTTGCCCAGAAAATGGGCGATACTCAGGCCGGACAGCCCGGCGCCAACAACAATCACATCAAAGTTATCTTTCATCTATGCCTCACCCTTGACGGACATTATCAATATTCAGGAGCCGTAACGAAACAGCCATTACATCTCTGACCATATCGTTTTGGCTCCCGATGCCAATCATACCATTTCAATGTTGCGGTTATTAATGAACGAAGGCTTGGCAAAACGTAAATATTCAATGCCTTCACCAAACAAGAATGTTATTCTCATGCTAATATCTGCTCTAGAGCGATCTCGAAATTATCTTTACAAAAATTGTGGACAATCGGCCAATAATATATATATTTGCATCTCTAAAATACCAAGGAAAATCATGGCCGAGAAAGAAACCCTTACGACTTCGGAAAACCCGGACCATACGCCCAAGGTTCTGCTCCTTTATTATTCTTTCAGCGGGCAGACCACCGGTCTGCTCAACAATCTTGGCAACGGTCTCAGGCGGAAAGGTGTCGAGCTCAGCTTTGTCAAACTTCGCCCCATCACCCCCTTACGCTTCCCCATCGGTTCCATTTTCGCCACCTTAAAGATGATGTTGACCACCACATTCCGTTGCCGCATCGCTATCAATGACCCAGAAACAAGCATCTGGGAAGACTATGCTCTGATTATTCTGGCCGGCCCGACCTGGTCATATAACCCAAGCGGCCCGATTCTTGATCTGATAGATCGTTTCGGCCCGCGCCTCTTCAATAACAAAACCGTTCTGCCGATAATTTCATGCCGGGGTTACTGGCGGATGCACTGGTACGGGCTCAAGAGTCTCTTAAGCAAATGCGGCGCCAAGATACCAAATCGGATCGTTTTTTCCCACCCGACCCCCGAGCCCTGGCGAACGCTGGGGGTCTTCCTGAAAATTGCGGGCAAAGCCCCGGAAAGATCAAAGCTGATCGGCCGCTATTACAAGCGCTACGGGCACTCCAAACAACAACTAGTTGAAGCGGAAAAACTGGGTGGCGCCATCGGCAGATGTCTTAAACACAACAGATCACTGGCAGAGCTGGATCTCCGCTCTACCATCGCCCTGCCTTAAAACTCTATACCCTTACCGGCCTTAACTCCCGTCCCATAACAATGTTTGATCTCTCGCATCTCCGTAACTATATCGGCCAGCGCGACCAGGCCCGGCCCGGCCTCACGACCGGTGATGACAATATTTACCCCAGCCGGCCGCCCCTCCAGCGCTGCAACCACCTCGCTTTCCGAAACGATCCCATAATTGAGCGGATAAGTGAGCTCATCGAGAACCACTAATTTATAAGCACCCGAAAGAATCTTGGCGCAGGCCAACTCCCAGCCCTGCCGCGCGGCCTTTTTCACCTCGGCCATGTCTGCGGCATCCCAGGTGAAACCGGTCCCACAGACATGCAGTTCAATTAAATCACTCCAAGTTTCAACCGCCTTGGCCTCACCAGTCTGCCATTTACCCTTGATAAACTGGATAATGCAAACCGGATAACCGTGGCCGGCCGCGCGCAGAGCTTGCCCGAAAGCAGCAGTGCTCTTACCCTTACCGCTCCCGGTATTTACGATAACTATTCCCTTACTGTCCATAGCCGCTCGCTCATGACTTGCTTGCTTGACTAAATTTCTGCAACTGCTGACGATAATATCCCCGGTTGCCGGAACTACCTGCCAGAGCCCTTTGGGCCGTCTCAATAGCCATCTCCGCCATACCATTCTGCCAGTAAGCCTCGGCCAGGGTATCAAGAATATGACTCCGCGCCTGGATCTCTACCGCCCTTTGCGCCAACTCCAAAGCCCGCACCGGATCAAACAGCGTCCTCTTTTCAACGGTCAACAGCAGCCAGGCCAGATTGTTCAGGGTCTCAGGATTATCCGGATAAAGCTGCAAGCTCAGTTCAAAGGCATTGATCGCCTCCGCGTATTGTTTGCGGCCAACAAGCAGATCACCATGGAATTGATGCCAGAGGGGGTTGCCGGGGTCATTCTCAATTTTCTCAAGGATCACATCCTCGGCAAACTTTTGGCCTGAGTAGGAGGCAATTAGCCGGTCGCCAACCTGCAAGGTCATAACCAACGCCAAGATAAGCGCGACAAAATAACCAGCCAGACAGGAGTACACCTTATAATTGTGCATCTGCGCCTGGTTAGCATCGTGCTGGCAACTCAATAAATAATCGATGCGCTGGCCGATGCTGAAATGATGCCAACAAGGCATATCGCGGTCATTACCGCTCAGCAGAGCAATCTTCTTGAAAACGCTGATCAACGGGGCAGCGGTGCCCATGACCCTTGCAGAATAAAGATCGGCCTGCCTTTCAAAATTACGCATGAAAAAACCGAATATATAGCGAAAATAGACCAAGGTCATAACGATCAGGGGACCGCCGGTAAAAATCATTAACACCAACCTCGGTTCACCTTCATAACCAAAGAGAAACTCGTAGAACAGTCTCGTGGCGAGTAATAGAGAAATCAACGGCTGCACACATAACTGCAGCAAGATTCCAAAGCCGAGAAAAAGCAACAGATACAGGAGCAGATGATATCTTCTGACGTGACCGATTTCGTGGGCCACAACGGCCTCCAACTCCTCCTTGGTGAGTTTCGCCAACAGAGCAGGAGTGACCATTAAATAACGATATCTGGCGACCACTCCCACAACTCCGGCGGTCAACATCTTGCCCTCAACAATGGGCCACAGGCAGATCTCCCCAAACCTCACCCCCTGTCGGCGACAGGATTGTTCAATCCGGTTCCGCAACTCACCGGCAGGCATAGGGGTGCAACCAAGCAGACGGACCAGCAGCGCTGGAAACCAAATCACGGCGCCAACAATCATCAGCAGCAAGAACAGCGGCTCCCCCCAGGGAGAGAGCATAATACCCTGGATTTTGGCATTGGGCGTCAGCAGGAGCAGGTCGTGGAGAAAACTGACAAGCAGCCAGGGCAGGAGCAGGGCTATGTATATTCTGAGCTTATCCCTAATATGGACAAAGCCATTCTTCCTGACCCCGACTGCTTCTTCATAGCTGCCCTTGAGTTGCAACCAGAGCAAGACCAGATATAGCAGAAAAACCCCGATACCGGCCATATCCACCAGAGTCGGCAGTTGCGCACTGAACGGCAGCAGACCAAGATAATATTGGAGATCAAGCAGATATACGTCCAGCCCGAAAAGAATCAGGGCCAAAACGACAAGATTTCTTTCGACCGAGAAATATTCAGCCACCAGCCTGATCCTCTGCCGATACTGGTAGAGACGTATAGTTTGCCGAAAGAGCCAGGCCTTGAGAATAAAAAGCGAAATCACTTGGTATCCGGGGAGGAAAGAATCCTCAGGAGGGCTGCTGGTTGCGAGAATCACCATCACGACCAGTAAGTATATTAGATTACTATAAATCACTTTAGGGATATAACCAATAAACTATCTAACAAAGGTTTATACCACAAGGGTACTCTTTTCAGTGCCCCCTTGAGGGGTATAAGTCTTGTTTGAGCCGACAAGCGGCTCAACTCGGCTTTAAATCATAACATCAACTCCGCATAACTTAGCACACATGCATTATCTTGTAAAAAAAACGGGGCTAAATCAAACAAACTCGTAATATAATGTTCTGCAGACTAGGCAGCTTAATTTTTCAGGAGCGGAGAAATCAGATGAGCAACATCTTCCCAAACATGGATCAGCATCCCGCCTATAACGATCTGCAAAAGGCAGCCCTTGCCCCTTTCGACCTGACCGCACCTGGCGCTCTGAGCCCGAAGAGACTATCTCTCTACCGGTGCCGGATGGCACGTTTCAAGCTTCTCTATGGGAGCCAGCGGGTCGATGAACAGACCCTGGATCTTTTGCAAGAACTGGCCGATCAGAGCGGCGCTGTTGGCCAATTCAAGATGATGAAAAGAGGCGAGGTAATGAATCGAATCACCGGATTCGCCTCTGAAAACCGCCAGGTTCTCCATACCGCCAGCCGCGATATATTCTCCGATAATCCCCACAACCACGAGACCACCAGTCAGGCCCGACAAGAGCTAGATAAACTGCAGACCTTTCTGGCCGACCTCGATAGCGAGCGCCTCACCAATCATAGAGGCGAGCCTTTCAATAATCTCATCAACATCGGCATCGGCGGCTCTGACTTGGGACCACGGGCCGTATATCTGGCCCTCAAATCCTATGCCAAAGAAAACAGGCAGATCCATTTTATCTCAAATATTGACCCCGATGACAGTGCGGCGGTGCTTAAAAGCCTGAATCTGAGCCGCACCCTGGTTTCGGTGGTTTCCAAAAGCGGCACCACTCTGGAGACCCTGACCAACGAAGAGTTGGTGAAACAAGCCTTCCTGAAGGCCGGACTTGAGCCGAAGAACCATTTCGTGACAGTAACCGGGGCCAACAGCCCCATGGATGACCCGAATAAATATCTAAGATCATTCTACATGTTCGACTATATCTGCGGCCGCTATAGTGTCTCTTCAATGGTCGGCGGCCTCATCCTTTCTTTTGCCCTCGGCTTTGAAAATTTCAGAAAATTTCTCAAAGGAGCCCACGGCATCGATAACGCTGCCGAGGAACCGGATATCAGAAAAAACATCCCCCTGCTGCTGGCCATGCTCGGTATCTGGAACCGCAATTTCCTCAACTACGACACCCTGGCAATACTGCCCTACAGCCAGGCCCTTGTCCGCTTTGTCGCCCACCTCCAACAATGCGACATGGAGAGCAACGGCAAATCTATAAACCGGCAGGGGGACCAGATCAATTACCAGAGCGGCCCGGTGATCTGGGGGGAACCAGGCACCAACGGCCAGCACTCCTTTTATCAACTACTCCATCAGGGAACCACCATAGTTCCCAGTGAATTTATCGGCTTCCGCCACAGCCAGTATCGTACCGATCTGGTTGTCGACCAGAGCAGCTCCCAGGAAAAACTGGTGGCGAACCTGCTGGCCCAGACCATCGCCCTGGCCTCTGGCGAAAAAAGCACCAATCCGAACCGCAACTTTGCCGGCAACCGCCCCAGCTCGGTCTTGCTGGCAGACCGTCTCACCCCCGAAACCATGGGCGAATTACTGGCCATCTACGAAAATAAAATCGCCTTTCAGGGTTTTGTCTGGAACATCAACTCATTTGACCAGGAGGGAGTTCAACTGGGCAAGACCCTTGCCACGCGATTGCTTGACATAATGACCACTAATTCGGAGGAAAACCCGGTCGAGCGGGCATTATTGAAAAATGCCGATATGCTGAATCATAAATAATAAGTCCACCGCAATAATGTTCGGCAAAGCTATAAACTGGTCTCTTGATCAATCACAGCAGGATTCAGCGCCATTTTTTAAAAAAAATTGCCGCGCGCAGAAATATATCGGGGGGACTAATAATTGGTTAGTTTATTGTTGAATCATTTCTTTAAATAAACTAGGAATAGTTATAATTAACCTTCAAGCGTTACTAGGATTATATATGGAATTCAAAACTCGCCAAAGTGAAAGAAAAGACACACTTAACCTTGTTGATTATGTGGTGCTTTCCAAATCCGGCCAGCCGCTCGTTCGAGGCATGGCGCGCACCTTAAACGTAAGCGACAAGGGAATCCTCCTGGAAACCCACCTTCCTTTTGAAAAGGGCCAGGAGTTACAGCTGACCATCGGCTTGAAAAATAACCTCTTTGAATACAAGGGCAAGATTGCCCATACCGAGGAACAGGAGAATGATGTTTTCGCCTACGGTATAGAATTCATTGAGATGAGCGATGAAGGTCTGACCGTTTTAAGAGAATTCCTGACAACCTTTAACGAAAAGCACCGCTAACCGCCAGCGTTTTCCCTGCTTTTCAACGATCAGACAGGAGCGCAAATCTTTCCCAGAAGTCCGGGAAGGATTTGGCGACACATTCCTCGCCCAACACCTGCACTCCCGGCACATATAGACCAGCCACCGCAAAACTCATGGCGATCCGATGATCACTATAGGTCTCGATTTTGGCCCCCTTGAGTTTCGCGTCTGGACCCTGCCCATCAATGATCAGGGCGTCGGCGCGCTCCTCGGTCCGCACCCCCAGTTTCGCCAGTTCCCTGGCCACAACCTGCAACCTATCGCATTCCTTGATCCGCAGATGCTCAATATTGGTTATCACCGTCCGGCCCTTGGCCCTGGCCGCCACTACCGCCAAAGTCGGGACCACATCGGGGCAATCCCCCATATCAACCTCAATACCATGCAACTCAGCCGGCCCCTCCAGGGTGATACCCTTATCGGACTTGGTGACCCGACAACCCATCCTGGCCAGGATATCAACCAAAACAGTATCGCCCTGCAGGGATTTCTTGGGGACATTAACCACGGTCACCCGGCCACCGGTTACCGCTGCCGCAGCCCAAAAGTATGAAGCACTGGAAGCATCGCCCTCTATCTCATAATCACGGGCCTTATAATAGCCCCGTTGAATCTCAAAATTATTGAGCGCCCCATTGGCCTTGACCTTGATGCCAAATGATTTCATCACCGCCATGGTCATATGGACGTAGGGCTTGGACAGGACCTCGCCCGCCACAGAGAGGGTCGCCTTGTGGGCGGCGTATGGCGCCACCAGCAAAAGGGAGGATAGATATTGACTGCTTTTGCCTTCCGGCAGGATCGTCGCCCCGCCCCTGATGCCTTCCGCCCTGATCTCAAGGGGAGGACACCCCGTCCCCTTAATGCTGCGAATCGCCACCCCCCAGCCCGACAGCGCCTCGATCAGCGGATCGATCGGCCTTTCTTCCATTCGCGGTTCACCGGTAATGGTAAAAACCCCATTACCCAAGGCGGCAACCGAGGTAAGAAAACGGGTGGCGGTCCCATTATTACCCAAAAAGATCTTCCGTCTGGGCACCAAAACCCGGCCACTACAACCGGTTATTTTCCACCTTCGCGCACTACGATCCAGCACCTTGGCCCCCATACTTCTCAGGGCCTTGGCGGTGTACTTGGTGTCTTCACTGGCAAGCGGGCCGCGCAAGACACTCTCACCTCGGGCAAGGGCGGCAATGACCAAGGCGCGCTGGGTGATGCTTTTAGAGCCGGGGACTTCAATGACCGCATCCACATGTTCAAGGGGTTTTATCTCTTTCACAATACTCTCTTTAACTTTATTTTTTAAACCGGCGGTCAAGCTCCTGACGCATGGCGTCCAGAGGAGCTTTCAGACCGGTCCATAATTCAAATTGCGCCGCACCCTGGTAAAGCAACATTGCCAAGCCATTAACAACCTGGCAACCGGCCCCGGCGGCCTCCTGTAACAATTTGGTCTCAAGGGGAGAATATACTATATCCATCACGACCCGATAGCCGGACAAAATTGCGCTCGGCACCACCATCTCATCAATTGCAGGGGCCATACCAACCGAAGTGGCATTAACCAGGACCTCGGCTGTTAATTTTTCCACCTCGGCCAAGGGCTGCCAGTGGCAATTCATATCTGCGGCCAGGGCCTGGCCCTGAGCCGGGGTCCGGCTGGCGACGACAACCTTGGCTCCGGCTTCAAGCAGGCCGAAACCGAGAGCCCGGGCTGAACCGCCCGCGCCCAGCAAAACAACCCTGGTCCCGGCAAGGTCAACGACCTCGGTCAGGGCCTGATTGGCGCCCTGCCAGTCGGTGTTATACCCGTGAATCCTGCCATCCTTGACGAGCAGCGTATTAACGGCGCCGATCCTGGCTGCGACCGGATCCAGCGTATCAAGAAAGGGGATAACCGCCTGCTTGTGAGGAATCGTCACACTGAGGCCGCGAACCCCGGTGGCCCGAAAACCATGGAGAGCCGCCTCGACATCCTCACCCGGAACCGGAAAAGGCACATAGACCTTATTAAGGCCCAATTCAGCAAAAGCCCGATTATGAAGGGCCGGACTCAAACTATGGCTGACCGGCCAGCCCATGATACCATAAACTTCGGTATTACCGTCAAGCGTCTGCATCAAAACACTCCACGGCCCTATGCAGCGCCGAAACGGACAGTTGCCCGGGGGCAGTCGCCGGACCATCATCGGGAGCAGCATAGGTCATGAACCCTCCCAGCTCAAGGGTGGCTACTCTGCTGACCATTCCGACCCGGCCCATGCAAAAAGCACAGAGCGGGAAACCCATCTCACTGGCAGCATCCTGCAAGGCCAGGACCCGCAAGACATCCTGAAAATTGCGGGCCGTGGTAACTATTTTACCGATATCAGCGCCACTCCGATACTGCTCCTGGAAAATCGATTGCAGGGCCTGGGCCGAAGCGGTGCTCTTAAAATCATGCCAGGAAATAATCACCTGCACCTGATACTCTCTGGCCACGGCGAGCAGATGCTGCCTTAATTTCTCATCGGCCCGCAACTCTACATCTACATAGGCCGCGCCACTCCTAACCGCTTCCTCAAGTAACGCAAAGCGTTCCTCTTCAGTACCGGTAAAGCTACCGCCCTCCCAAACCGGGCGACAGGTAAAGATGAGCGGCACATCGACCTTTTCTACAAATGGGGCAATCAGCGGCCGGTCCATGGCATCCAGACGAATCTCAACAACAGCAGCTTGGGCAACAGCCCCAGCGGCCACAGCCAAAGCCCTGCCGGCGTCACTTTCGGCCACGGAAACACATATTTTGCCACTTAGATTCATTTAACTCTTTCCCCAACTATTTGCACAAAATCTAGTAGCCTATTCTAAAGGAGACTGCTTGTCAATATACCCCCGGCAGCCCACCGCGAGGGGCACTGCTTATCTGTAACGTTTAAAAAAGGGACTATTGATCCGCGACGCCTTGCCACGGCTTTACCGAAACACCATGTGTGAACAGTCATTTTTCGGCCGGTTGCCAGGGAAAAACTCCCTGCCCTGCTAATATCTTTTACAGATAGCGGAGACTTCGAAACCTTTAACTACTTTTCCCTATGCCGAGACTCTTTATTGCCGGAGGCCACCAGCAAACCGAATAGATGCAATTGCTGACTTGCGGAGAAGTTTAACCAGAGCAACCGGTCAAACAAGATATGGAAATGGTGCAGAGCAGTCGGAAGGGTGACTTCCCGTTTGATCATATTACAGAAAACTGCCAATCAGTCGGTCCTGGCCAGCGAAACAATGGCGTGGGCGGCGATGCCCTCGCCACGCCCGGTAAAGCCCATATGCTCAGTGGTCGTTGCCTTGAGGTTAAGACAGGCGGGAGCCACCCCCAGGGTCTGACTGATATTATCAAGCATCTCCGGGAAAAATGGCGCCAGTTTGGGCTGCTGGGCAATCACGGTAACATCCGCATTGGCCAGACAAAATCCTTGGCTAGCTATTTTCGCAACCACCTGGCCCAATAAGGCCAGGCTCGACACACCTTTATAGGTTGGATCATTATCGGGAAAATGGCGGCCGATATCGCCCAGCCCGGCCGCGCCCAGCATCGCATCAGCCAGGGCATGGAGCAGAACATCGGCATCGGAATGGCCCAACAGCCCCAGCTCGTAGGGGATGGTTACGCCACCCAACACCAACTGCCGGTCGGCCACCAGCCGATGGGCATCATAACCGTGCCCCACCCTTAAAATTGTCACAGTATCATCTCCTTCGCGCTTGCGACCAAGTAAAGCTGCCGCCAAGGCAAGATCATCCACCCTCGTCACCTTGAGGTTAACAGCCGAGCCCATGACCACGCTGACCTGCGCGCCAATGCGTTCGAGAAGAGAGGCCTCGTCGGTCCCCTCGAAACCATCTTCTGCTGCCGCCGCAAAGGCCTGTTTTAACAGGTCCACCCGGGCAACCTGCGGGGTCTGCGCCTGCCAGAGACCCTGACGGTCAACGGTGGAACCTACCACATCGTCAACCACCGACTTCAGGGTATCCTTGACGGGGATGGCCAACATGGCGGCCCCGGTTTCAGCCGCCCGTAACACACAACTATCAACCAGTTCAGGATCAACCAGCGGCCTTACGCCGTCGTGGACCACGGCAAGATCAATCCCCTCGGGCACACACTGCAGGCCAGCCCAAACCGATTCCTGCCTGGTCCGCCCGCCACGTACCACCTGACCGACCAGGGCCAGATCATATTTGCGGACCAGAGCCCGGGTCTGCTCAAAATGCTCGGCGGGAGCGACTATGATAATGGTTTTAATAAAAGAAGAGCACTGCAAGGCCCGAACCGTGTGGACCAGGATCGGCAAGTCGGCCAGTTCAAGATACTGCTTGGGGAGATCAAGACCCATCCGTAGGCCGACCCCGCCAGCGGGAATTATGGCTGCGGCTGTGGTCATATTATTTTCTTAACTACTTTAAGGTGCATGCCCAGAACTGACAACAACCTCGGCATGTAACAGTTCAACGATGTCCTCTTTACTGCTGCCCCGGCTTCATGTCAGCAGACCAACGACGACACTACTACATATACTAAAAATAACTGTTCAGGAGTGCCCCTGAACAGTTACTAACAAAAAGACTGGAGCGGGCTATAAGCCGAATCCTGTACCCCAACAGGGGCCATGATCATTTATCTGGGATGATGGTCGCCCACCACCTCTTGCAACCTACCCGGGAACTTCGAACGGGCCGCCCTAAGCTGCGCCAGAGACGCAGCACTGTTCCCCTATTTGGTCTTGCTCCGGGTGGGGTTTGCCATGCCTTCCATGTCGCCACGGAAGCGGTGAGCTCTTACCTCACCTTTTCACCCTTACCCCGGCAAGCCGGGGCGGTATATTTTCTGTGGCACTTTCCTCGGGGTCGCCCCCAGTTCGCGTTACGAACCACCCTGCCCTACGGAGTTCGGACTTTCCTCTCCGGCCAAGGCCGGAGCGATCATGCGCCCGCTCCAGTCAAAACTTGATGGCTAAGTTAAAACTCCGATCTCCTGCGTCATAGCACTCTTGCGGACACTCGACATACTAAAGTATGCTTTCGCCCCCGCAAGATTACTACTCCTGGTGTATCGAAGTTTTAACTTAGCCATCGTTAACGGTACGATGGCCGTTTTACGTGGCCACCAAAATTTAACTCGTTAACCTCAACACTACTGAAGGCGCCAATTACTCGCTATCAGGGAGATTATACAACAAACGGTTACAGGCCGGGCAGGCGTGCAACTCTTCCTCTTTAAGCAACTCATTGTAGAGCTGGGGCGGCACGTTCATAAAACAACCATGACAAACACCGCGATTGACCCCAACCATGGCCAACCCATCCCGCTTGGCCCTGATCTGCTCGTACTTGCGGAGCAGAGCTGCTTTGACCTTTTTAACCTTGGTTGCCCGTGATTTCTGGAATTTGGCCATTTGCGTATCAAGTTCAGCAGACTCTTTTTCCAGCTGGGCAGAATCCTCTTTATACTGCGCCTCTTCCTCTTCACAGAGCGCAACCTGTTCGTCTTTTTTCTTTTCCAGAAATTCGGCCTGCTCTAACAGACGGACAAGCTCATCTTCCCGTTGGCGGTTAGTACTCTTGGCATCATCGATTTCCTTGAGAATACTCTGATACTCACGATTGGTCTGGACCTTCATCAACTTGTTCTGCCGCTCCTTGATCATGAGCTGGGCATCTTCGACCTCCGCCTCCAACTCACGCCGGCGCACCGCACCGTCCTCAAGCTTACCCGTATTTTCGGCAATATCGGCCTTATGCTTCTCAATTGACTCCTGTCGATTGCTTAACTCCTCACTACCTGCCGCGAGCTCCTTTTCAACCTTACCAATTTCCAGGTCAACCTCTTGCAGGGCCTTCAGCCTCTTGATTTCTTCTTTCAATTGCAACTCCCTTAGGTATTCATTTTTGAAAATAATTATAAACTAAAAAACCTGTCACCATTTTCGCGACAGGATTATTTCCTGAAATAGTATTGAAATGGACTGCTCTGCCCCTCAGTGGTACGAATATTCACCGCCAAATCCCTGTCGCCAAAGCCTTTGGCAATAGCCGACACCAGACTTGGCACCACCAGCTTTTCGGTTGAGAAATGGCCCGCATCAATGACACAGAAGCCAGCATCTTCAGCCCACCTGGCGGTACTGTGCTTGACTTCACCGGTAATGAAAACCTGGGCGCCGGCCGCCATGGCCGCCCCGGCCAATTCAGAACCACTGCCACCGCAAACCGCGATGGTTGAAAGCTGCTCGGGAACGACCCCAGCCACCCGTACCGCCGGTAAATCCAGCGCCGCCAGCAGGATGTCAATAAACTCCGGGAAGGTCGCAACAGAACGCAGCTCCCCGAGCCGGCCCAAACCGATTTCATCAACCCCGCCGGAATCAGCGGCCAGCACCCGGCAATTTTGCAGATCGAGGCTGCTGGCCAGCACATCATTTACGCCACCAGGAACCTTATCGAGATTGGTATGGCAGCTAACCACCGCCATCTGTCTGGCCAAGGCCCGGGCCAGCAGCCGCCCAGTAACCTGATCGGTTCTAATCGCTGCCAACGGCTTGAAGATAAACGGATGGTGGCTGACCACCACATTGCACCCATGGCCTTCCGCCTCGGCCATAATTGCTTCGCTGACATCAAGGGCAACCAGCACCCCGCTGATCTCCTGCCCGGGATCGCCAACCATTAGACCGACATTGTCCCAGGACTCAGCCAGCGAGGCTGCGGCAATCCCATCAAGGATGGTTAACAGATCTTTTAAAACAGGTCGCGATTTGGTCATTACTGAACCCTAATCCAGATAAACTGAAAATAAATTTTGCCTTGGACCTTACTCAAGAGGTGTGATTGCTTTAACCGTTGAGCCACTCAAATTAATTGAATGGTCTGTTGCCCTTTTTGCCACGAAGAGAAACCCTCAGGCCCTAAAACAAAAAAAGGTGCAACGCTTCAGCGTTTGCACCTTTTCATGGTCCGGCAGGATTTTCACCCTGTAATTCCTGGACCCGGATTGTTTTACTCAATTTTATAAAAAGAGAGTCGGTTTTAAAGCGACCGTAGCTCCTTATTCGCATATCTTTTGCCCCTTCATCGGGAACTTTGAACAACTGAACAATGTCCGACCCTGCTGTATTATTTCTACCTTAAATAAGATGGTGGGCCTACCTGGACTCGAACCAGGGACCGACCGGTTATGAGCCGGTGGCTCTAGCCAACTGAGCTATAGGCCCGTATACACAAATGAATCGTGCGATTATAGTCGCAAAGCTGTGATTGTCAACTCTATTTTGACCTAAAGACAACTTCATACTCGATCCATGGAAAAGCAACTCCCATCATTAATCATAAGTATCTGTTTCGTTTAAAAAAACCCGCCGCTTCCCCCCTTAACTGCTCGTGTTTAGCAAGTTTTACTTGCCTGAACCCCGGACCTTTCTTATAGTCACTCGTTTAAAAGTTCACTCTTTTCAGGTCAGCAAGTGGCCTGGTCAAACTGAAAATGAAGCAAGGAGATGTACGGAAATGAAACTTGGACTCAACGGACTCGGCAGGATCGGCAAACTTTCCCTGTGGCATCATGTCGGCCGTAAACACTTTTCAGAAATCGTGGCCAACGTCGGTCGCGAAATCGGCGCCGGCCTTAATGATCTGGCGGCCTCAATTGAACGCGACAGCAGCTATGGCCGCCTCAGCGGCTACCTTTTTGGCGGTTGTCGTGATTGCCGGGTCATCGAAGAGCTGAATGACAAAGAAGGGACGATGCGGGTAAACGGCGTCCCCGTAAAAATTCTGCGTACGGCCCGCAACCCCAAAGATATTGAATGGAAAGAGAACGATGTCCGCCTGGTGGTCGACACCACCGGGGTTTTCACCGATCCCACCGCCGCCCCCGACAGTCCCCGGGGCGCCTTCCGTGGCCATCTTCAGGCTGGCGCCGAGAAAGTTCTCCTCTCTGCGCCGTTCAAGATCAAGGAAAAAGGCATGGCCATGCCCGACGACGCGGTCACCACGGTAATGGGCATCAACGACGAGGATTACATCCCCAGCAAGCACACGCTGATTTCAGCCGCCTCCTGTACCACCACCTGCCTGTCTTACATGATCAAGCCCCTGCTCGACCAGATAGGGGCCGAAAACTTCCTTTCCGCCTCGATGGTGACCGTCCATGCCGCCACCGGCAGCCAGCAGGTTCTGGACCGGCTGCCCAACACCGGCGCCACCGATCTCCGGAAAAACAGATCCATCCTCAACAATATTATCCTGACCACCACCGGGGCCGCCCGGGCTCTGCCCCTGGTCATTCCGGAGATGCAAAGCATCGGCTTTATTGCCGAGTCAGTGCGCATCCCAACCAACACCGGCTCCATTATCGTCCTGGTCTTAAATCTCCAGGATGACATTGATGATCCGATCAAAAGAGATAAAATCAATTCAATTTATCAAGATTTCGCTAAATCATCACAGTATCTCCTCTACTCGGAGGAACAAAATGTCTCCTCCGACATCATCGGCATGCCTTTCGCCGCGACAATTATCGAGGGAACCGAAACCCACACCAGAACTGCCAACATCCAGGTTAATCTTGCCAAGCTCGGCCTCGGCAACGGCGACAAAGACAGAGTCGATGTGCCGGTAACCCAAGCGGTTATCTACGGCTGGTACGACAATGAATTTGGCAGCTATACCAATATGCTGGCCGATCGCACCGTCAGCATCGCCGAACAGATGGTATGAAAAGCAGCGCCTGGCTCGTCTCGCCGCTAACGGCCGACGACCTGCCTGCCATCTTCGCCATTGAAAAACAAACCCCCTCCCCTTGGACTCCGGCCCAACTGGAGGGGGAGTTTTTTGGAGCGCACGGTCTGCAGCTTGCCTGCCGCCATCCTGACAACAACCAACTTGGTGCCTTCATCATGGCTCGCATGGTAGACGATGAAGCAGAAATCCTGAAAATAGCCACCAATCCGGCAGACCGACGCCAGGGAGCAGCTTGCTGCCTGCTCGGTGAATCAATCAAACTATTCAGAGAAAGAGGTGCCCACCGATGTCACCTGGAACTGCGCGCCGCCAACACCCCGGCCCGGCTTCTTTATGAAAAATTTGATTTTATAATGACAGGGCTCCGCAAGAACTATTATAGTAATCCAAAAGATGATGCCTTATGCATGACCCTGGCCCTATCCTGACAGGCAAGCCCCGCCAAGCAAGAATGTTTTAAAAATAATTTCACAAAATTATGGAGATTGATCTTTGCAGAATATCAGAGACCTCGACATTAAAGGCAAGAAACTGCTAATCCGCGTCGACTTCAATGTTCCCCTTGATGAACACGGCAATATCACCGATGATATCCGGATCCGAGGAGTGCTGCCCACCATTAACTATGCGCTGGACGAAGATGCCAAGATCATCATAATTTCCCATATGGGCCGCCCCAAGGGCCAGCGGGTGGAGAAATTCAGTATGGCTCCGGCCGCCAAGCGGTTATCACGCCTGATCTCCAAGGAGGTCAAACTGGCGTCGGACTGTATCGGCGCCGAGGCTAAGACCATGATCGACGCCATGCAGCCGGGCGATGTCATCATGCTGGAAAACCTGCGTTACCATGCGGAAGAGCAGCAGAACGACAGGTCCTTTGCCAAAGAGCTGGCCGCGCTGGGAGACATCTACATCAACGACGCCTTTGCCGTTGCCCATCGGGCCCACGCCTCAGTGGTAGGTGTACCCGATCTCCTTGAACAATCGGCCGCCGGCTTCCTGCTCCAGAAGGAGATGGATTATTTCAACCGCTCGGTCAGCAAGCCCCTCCGCCCTCTGGTAGCCATCATCGGCGGGGCCAAGGTTTCCAGTAAATTAGGGGCCCTGCGCAACCTCTTGGACCGGGTTGACAAGATGATCATCGGCGGCGCCATGGCCAATACCTTCCTCAAAAGCTTAGGCTACGAGGTCGGCAAGTCAAGAATTGAAGATGACTTGCTCGATACTGCCAAGGAACTGGTCAAAAAGGCGGCCGATCAGGGCGTCAAACTATATCTGCCGGTTGACTGTATCGTCGCCGATAAATTTGATCCGCGAGCGGAAACCAAACGGACCACCGTCCAGGAGGTCCCCAAGGAGTGGATGATTCTCGATATCGGCCCGGCTACCACCACCCTCTTCTCCGAGGCCCTGGAAGACGCCAAGACCATCATCTGGAACGGCCCCATGGGCGCCTTTGAAATGGATGCTTACTCCCGGGGGACCATGGCCATGGTCCAGCACCTTGCCTCCTCCCACGCCCTGACTATTGTCGGCGGCGGCGATACCGATGTGGCGGTCCACCGGGCCGGCGAATCCAACAATATCTCATACATCTCCACCGGTGGCGGCGCCTTCCTGATGCTGATGGAAGGCAAGGAGTTACCCGGCGTTAAAGCCCTCGAAGCTCACAATCAGTAGGAGAGAACAATGACACGCACCCCCCTGATCGCCGGTAACTGGAAGATGAACACCAATCTGGGCGAAGCCGAGCAACTGGCGTTGGCTGTGGTTCGGGCCGCCGCCGAGGTACTCGACCGGGAGGTCATAATTGCCCCGCCCTTCACGGTGATGGGCCAGGTTGCCGATATCCTGCACGACTCCGGGGTGATTCTTGCCGCCCAGAATATCTGTTGGGCCGAAAAGGGCGCCTTCACCGGCGAAATATCCCCACCAATGCTCAAAGAGATGGGCGGCACCATGGCCATAATCGGCCATTCCGAAAGACGGCACATCTTCGGCGAATCAAACGAGCTTATCAACCGGCGACTCGCCGGCGCCTTGGAAAATGAGCTGGCCCCGATCCTCTGCATCGGTGAGCAACTTGCTGAACGCGAATCGGGACAAACCTGGTCTGTTCTTGAGGAACAACTCCGCAAAGGACTGGCCGGAGTAACCACCATCGAGCCAAGCAAGCTGGTCATTGCCTACGAACCTGTCTGGGCAATCGGCACCGGCAAAACCGCTTCTCCACCACAGGCCCAGGAGGCCCATGCCTTTATTAGAAAACTGGTGGCGACAATGTACGAAAAAGATATTGCTAGCCAAATAAGAATATTGTATGGTGGCTCGGTCGTTCCTGACAATGTTGACTCCCTGATGAGTCAGGAAGATGTGGACGGAGCCTTGGTTGGCGGTGCGGCCCTTGATGCCGAATCATTTGCGCGAATCATCCGTTTTCAATAGTTTTTTAGTCAACAGCCGCTATGGCAGGTAAAATTTACGGTACACGGTAAAAAAACATGGTTACCATCATTACTTTTGTCCACATACTGGTTTGCTTCTTCCTGATTATTATCGTGCTCCTGCAACACGGCAAGGGCGCGGACGTCGGCGCCACTTTCGGCGGCGCGGGCAACACGGTATTCGGTACAGAAGGCCCGGTTCCCATGCTCAATAAAGTGACCACCGCAGTCGCAATTATCTTTATGTTGACCTCTGTAACTCTGGCCTATTTTTCAGCCAACACCGGAACAGGCTCGGTTATGGAGGAGGGGGCTCCTCCGATCACAGCGACGCTTCCGGTTGAGCAACCGCTAGAAACCGGCCCTCTCAAGGTACAAATGCCGAGCGATGAGGCTGGCAGCACAGAACAACAAGCTCCGGCCGAATTTCCCGGCCAGGAGAATTAGTTCAAATTTTTGATATTTTAGTTTAGTTTTTTCCTCAGATTTGCCGAAGTGGTGGAACTGGTAGACACGCTGTGTTGAGGGCGCAGTGGGGCAACCCGTGCGAGTTCGATTCTCGCCTTCGGCACCATTTTTAAGTCCAGGGAAGACTCAAAAAGCCCGCGAAACCCGCAGCCAGAAATGGTTTGCGGGTTTTTTGCTGTCTAGTAGTGTCTAATGAGACCCGTTGACATCTGCGTAAAAAGTGGGTACAAAAGTGGGTACAAGCAATAAGGAACCGAATACCCATGCGATTTGTACCCACTTTTTGACCGGAGGTCCTTGGTATGACTAAACTTTCCGCTATCCAGGTTCGCAACGCAAAATCCAAATCAAAACCCTACAAGCTGAACGATGGTCACGGCCTTTACTTTCATGTCGCCACATCAGGGAAAAAAACCTGGCGCTACCGCTACAAGATAGACGGTTCTGAATCAACTTTCGTCATGGGTGAATACCCGCACATGTCCCTTGAAAATGCGAGGAAGGAAAGATTTGCCATTCAGGAGCTGGTCAAAGCCGGGATCAATCCGGCCAAACAAAGACGAAAGACCCGGCAGGAAACCATCGAGAAGGAAGCTGAAAAAAGCAAAGCGAAGAAAAACAGCTTTGAACAGGTCGCGTTGGAATGGATCGAGCAACAACGGGAGCGCTGGACCCATAATCATGCAAATGCGGTACTGGCGACCCTCCGCGCAGACGCCTTTCCTATTATTGGGGATATACCTGTTGATGCCATTCAGCCCCCACAGGTCTTGCAGGTAATCAGGACAATTGAAAAACGAGGAGCACTGGAGATAGCATCAAAGGTCCTGCAAAGGATGACTGCCGTACTTCGTTACGCGATCCAAACCGGAAAAGCGACATATAACCCGGCTACTGAAATGCGGGGGGTGTTGAAGTCACGAAAAGTCCAGCACCGGGCGGCACTCTTGACAGACGACCTCCCGGAATTTCTCAAAAAGCTGGATAAGGGTGATTTGCACATAACCACCAAACTTGCCCTGCAGTTTGTTATTCTTACAGCGGCAAGGAGCGGCGAAGTCAGGGGGGCAACCTGGGAAGAAATCGACTTTGAGAACAGATTATGGAAAATCCCGGCAGCGCGGATGAAAATGGAGACCCCGCACACTGTCCCCTTGTCGGACCAGGCCATCGCCATTCTAAAACAGATTGGAAATTTGTTCGGTCATGAGGAGTTTGTTTTCCCCGGTATCAGGCAGCAGTCAAAGCAACTATCGGAAAACACCTTGCTATACGCCCTCTATCGTCTGGGATACCATTCCAGGGCCACGGTTCACGGCTTCCGGGCTACCTTCAGCACCATTGCCAACGAGTGCGGTTTTGACGGCGATGTGATAGAAAAGGCATTGGCCCATGAGGAGCGCAACCGGGTCAGGGCCGCTTATCACCGAAGCGAGTACCTGGAGCAACGTCGCGAGTTAATGCAATGGTGGGCCAACTACTTGGATGAAATCAAGGCTGGAGCTAAAATTGTTTCGATCAATTCAGCAAGGTGAACATGCAAAGCGAAACGCATTCCCCGCAGCTTGCTGCGGGGTTAGTGAGCGAATCTGATGAAAGTATCCTTCCATACGGAGATTCCCCGTGGCTTGCCGCAGGGAGATTCAATTGTTGTCTATGGTCATGCCGACAAATCTTAACTGTTTAACGGCGACGTCGGTGATACCGGCCATGAGTAATTGAGCCATGCCCAACCACAAGCGGTTACCATCGGCTAGTGATTTTATCTCAATTTCTAGGGCATATTCCGGTCGGTCAGAATATAGTATCCGGCGTTATAATTCTTATTTTCAGACGAACCTCCCGGAGCCGACTAATGTCAGAACAACCAGACGTTTCTATATCTGCTATCTACGGCTTTGACCGAAAAACCGAGGTAATTCGCCCCCTTTTCTCCTGTGGGGTTTCAGCGGGTTTCCCCTCTCCAGCCGAGGACTATATCGAGCAGCGTCTTGACCTTAACGAATTACTAATTCAAAATCCCGCCGCCACTTTCTTTGTCCGGGTCAACGGCGACTCGATGCAAGGGGCCGGGATCAACCACGACGACATTCTGATAGTTGACCGCTCTATGGAACCGGCCAGCGGCAAGATCGTTGTTGCCGTTATCGACGGCGAGTTCACCGTGAAAAGACTCTATAAAAACGACAACTCCTGCCGTCTGGTCGCCGAAAACCCGGACTATCCCGCTATCGAAGTTACCGAGGAATCAGGCTGCGAGGTCTGGGGTATCGTAACCAGTGCCATTCACCAATATTAAGTCGCTACCATGAACCGTGTCATTGCCTTAGTCGATTGCAACAACTTCTATGCTTCCTGTGAAAGACTGTTCCGCCCGGAGCTAAGGGACAAACCAATTGTCGTGCTGTCCAATAATGACGGTTGCATTGTCGCCCGTTCCAACGAGGCAAAGGCCCTTGGCATTGCGATGGGTGCGCCGTATTTCAAAACCAAGGCCGTTATCGACAAGCATGACGTTCAGGTCTTTTCGTCCAACTATACCCTCTATGGCGATCTATCCAGCCGGGTGATGGCCACCTTGCAAGAGCTTGAGCCGGAAGTTGAGATATATTCCATCGACGAAGCCTTTATCTCCCTGCCTGCCACGGGCAATGCTGAAGAGTACGGGCGGCTGATAAAAGCCAAGGTGGCGCAATGCGTGGGGATTCCAGTTTCGGTAGGTATTGCACCGACCAAGACCCTCGCCAAGATCGCCAACATGTTCGCCAAAACGGATAGCCGTTACGGCGGGGTGGCCGATCTTATCGGGGCCGGGAATATCGACGATTTGCTTGAGGCGGTCGAGGTCGGCGATGTCTGGGGAATTGGCCGTCGATCCACCGAAAAACTGAACCGGCGGGGAATATACAGTGCCCGGCAACTCAGGGACAGCGACGATACTTGGATCAGAAAACGGCTAACCGTTACCGGACTGAGAACCGTCATGGAGTTGCGTGGCATCCCCTGTGTCCACGCCGCCAGCGTTCATGCGACCAAGCAGTCGATCATCAGCTCCCGGTCATTTGGCCAGCCGGTCAGCACCAAGACAGATTTGCGGGAGGCGATAGCTACCCATATCTCCATCGCCGCCGCCAAGCTCAGGGCGCAAGGTTCGGTCGCCGGAGCCATTCAGGTCTTTTTCCATACCAACCGCTTCAAAGAAGATGCCCCGCAGTACAGCGGCAATCTGACCCTGCCATTACCCCAACCCAGTGCCTACACTCCGACCTTGATCAAGTATGCGCTTAGGGGGCTAGAGCAGGTCTATAAGGCCGGATATGGCTATAATAAGGCGGGTGTGATGCTGACCGATATGACGTCCGGTGGTTGCCAGCAGGGCGAACTTTTCGGGCCGATAGATATCGAACGTAGGCCGCTGATGGACACCCTCGACAAGATCAACCGGAAGTGGGGCCGGAATACCTTGCAGTTTGCGGCGGCTGGGGTAAAGAAGTCGTGGCGGATGCGGCAGTCATTCAAGTCACCGGCCTATACAACCAACTGGAGGGAGATTCCGGTGGTGAGGGCGTAATTCGGCTTTGTGATAGCAGTCGAATGTTTAGGGAGGTATACGTTGACTTCAATTAAGTATGGTGCCCCAGGTTTTCCGATTAAACAACAAAAGCCAACGGCAGATCTGACCCCTTGCCCTTTAAACATGATTTTTTCAAACACCAGAATTGACCATAACTCATAAAATGTTTTCGATTCTCGTTTGTTAATTGATGCGGAGGTATAAGTAGAATTATATAATCTCATAACTTTTTGGCCTGGCCAATATGTTTCCAAGCAATCAAGAGATATCTTGACTTATTGCAAATGGGATTTGCTTGGTAAACGGAAAGGAAAAAGGACTGACCGTCTTATTAAGATATTTCTTCACAAGAGCCAAGAGCGGGTTTGGATCTCCTTGTATAGTTAGCGTGATTTAATATATCGGCAAAGCCGTCCCAGTATTTCATCGGGCATCCCGAAGATCTTGGTCAATTTCTCCAGGGGCTTGTTTTTTCTTGTGTAACTCAACTTAAAGTCTGAGTGGAATTTCTCGCCACATGAAGGGCAAGCCATGAGCATCCCACCAATATTGCCGGGTAATCGTAGTTGTTGGCCACATTTTGGGCACTTCTTTTCAGTATAATCAGGCATTGGTTGTGTCGGTTGATTTTTCAACTACCAGAAAGAACTTGTCAATAATGCAATAGCGCAAGCCTGACCCTGCTCCCTAGATTATTTTTGATCAACATGAAGTGGTGCTTTGTTGAATTTCAAATCGGTAATGAAACTCGTTGCTGCCTGGCCGGTCTGGTCTGTGTCGTTTAAAATGCCTATAAAAACCAACCGTCGTGGCTCTTCGTTATAAAGCTTTTTGAAATCCTGATACAGATTCCTCCTGTAGGACAACCATTGGCCAAGCTTGGTGCTCCCTCCCTCAATGACCATGAGCTTTTGCCAAGGTTTGCCGGGATCGCTTATAATTTTTCCCGCTTCTAAGTGACTGCTCCATAAATATTCGGTATATCGCCCACCGTAGGGATGCCCATGAACCCAATCCAGGTAGAAAAATCTTTTTAACCTGAACCAAGGGGATTGTTTGGTTTTATCAGGCTCAAATACGAAAAATATCCTTAATGGATGATCATCACCTGTCTTGTTACGTTCGTCGATATCGCTCAGGATATTCATCACCTTCCATTTCCAGCTGACAATCGGGTAATCTCTGAGGTCGATATCTACGTTCTTTTCGAGAAAGGTCAGATTGCCATCAGAAATGAGTTTGACAACGGCCATGTCGTCATCCACAAGCCATTCTGCCTTGGCACCCCTTGTCTCGCCCGGCCATTTCCTTAGGGTCCACCCTTCAGGGAGCCCGCCTTGTCGATAATGGCTTTCGGTCAAGCCCAGATCCAGCGTTTCAGGCTCTGCCATCAATGGCTTGGCAATCAATCCAATCAAGCCGAGCAAAAAGCAGAAAGAATATATCGTCCGAGAATATCCAGTCATAGTAGTCATGTTCCACTCCTCAACTCTTGTGGAACGTCAGTTACTACGGCAGCTCCGGACGATATATAAATCAACCCTCCGTACCTCTCTTCAAACTTTGTTTCTTGAAAATAGCGTTCCACCGACTCCCATGGTTTCACCTTGAAATACTCAGGGGTAAAACCAAATGGTCGCCCCAGTCGCAGGACAATTCTGAACAGCCATGCCGGCAGTTTGGCGGGTTGTTTCCCATCCAGAATCACCAAATAGCCACCGGGCACTAGGGCTTGCAAAACCGCTTTGATCACTCGGTCATACTCGCCTATATACCCGAAAAGCCCTGTTGCCAGGACGCCATTCACCCCTTTCGGTATCTCATAAACGACTATGTCAGACTGGACCAGCTCTACGTTCTTCCACCCAAAATGATCAACTCTTAACCGCGCAATATCAAGCATTCCAGGGGTTAGATCCACCCCTATCAGTTTTCCTTCCACACCAATTTTATCAATAAGAGCGGGAAAATTCAGGCCGGTGCCACAGCCGAGCTCGATGACACAGTCTCCCCTATGAAGAGATAGCTTCTCTATCGCAAGTGCGCGGTAAGCTTTCATCCGCAGCCCGATTAAACGATAGAGAATGGTGGTTAAATCATAGAATTTAGCTCCGGACTGATATAAAGATCGGACTTCTCGTTTTGATAGTGCCAAATCCAAAACCCCTTTGACCTGAAACTTTCCTCCTCCCCAATAAAAGCGGCAGATGTTCAGGCAATTAACATACATTTTCCGTTCTACGTTGTGGCATAATAAAAGTATACGTAAAGCGGATATGAAAAACAAATCAATGAGACTCTCTATAAACCAGATTCGCTTCTGTAGGCGAAGCGGTAGGTAGTGGGTCAGTTTGAATCATTTATTAAACTTATCTTGCCCTCATGACGATATGAATAGCAAGATGGTAGTGGTCACTGTGAAATGTAAACATGATTTGCCATGCTTGAGCGGTCATGTTATCGGAACGCTATTTTAACAAAGTTATTGACAACTTTACCCATTGGGCATAAATATACCGTGAATGTACAAACTGGAAAAACATTCCGCCCCCCTCTACGACCAAACAAAATCAGAATGGATGCGACAAGCAAAAAGTCATGGTCGCGCCTTGGGTGAGCTATTAGCGCGAGATGTTGGTAATAGCTTTGCTGGCATAACTGCTAATCTTGACCAACCTAATAATCATTCTTATTTTTTAGTCGATGGTAACGGGAAAAGCTTTGCAATATTAGAAATAATATTCGCAAGACCACATAAAACTGGATGGCTCAAACTTCTTGATATAAAGTTGTGTCCAAGTCTAATCCAGGATGCCGATACATCTATCGATACAGAAAAGCTTAAAGAGGCAGTTGAAGTTGTAGCTTTCGCGATCACCAGATCAATTGGTTTAATTGGGAAGAAAGAATTTAAGAAGGCTGGTCTATTAAAAATATATGGCCGAACAGAATTAATGAGTGAAATTTTTTCTGGTATGCTTGTAGCTGGTAACCTTGAGAAGGCCCTAAAGCCACTTAGCTTGTCTCCAAAAATTGAGGGCCGCTGGTTGGTGATAAAAAAAATATAGTATTTAAGTCATAATTTTTTATATAATAATAGTATTGGTAATAATGGAGGATAACAACATGAAAAAGGAATTAGGTTCCGCACAAGATACTAGGACACAGCTAATAGCTGATGCTTTTGTCAAGTCGATAGAGGTGTCTCTGGAGTCTATTGACTTTGATGTTAAATGCATTGATTGGTTTAGTTATAATCCTGATTTTCATATTAAGGGGTATAACAAGAAGGTCGCTTAAACTAATAAAGACGTAAATCAATCTTCAAAGCCTGCGGGAAACCCCGCAGGCTTTTTTTATGAGAACCACATCGATTATTTCAGTTAATCTAAAAGTTTGACGATATCTTCAACTTCCCAAAGCTTATCAGTAATTCCAGCCTCCAACGCAGGAGTGGTTCCCAGTGTGCGATGAATCCTTACGAAATTATAATACATGAAATGCAATGAAACTGAGTGCTCAAGGTTCTCAACTTTCTTTGAAAAAGCATTTGTCAACCTTGTAAATCGCCTCATGCTCATACGCATTGTGAGATTGTTCCGCTCAACGTAGCTCGTAGAAACGTGTTTTTTATCAGGGTTGCCGCTGACAGTTTTCTTTTTTGTTCCGATGTGTTCACTCGGGCTATACCTTACTTCCTCCTGGGCTTTGCCGTACATCTTGACCAGCATTGCATAATCAATGTCCCCGCCAAAAGCATCTTCAACGGCTTCCAGGTAAGCATGATGGCCGTCTGAGGTTAACTGGATCTTGTTTTGCAACCTACCGGCCAGGTCTTTAATGAATTGATTGGCCCACCATGCGTCACGACCACCGACAAGATAGGAAGTAACAAGCTTGCTATCAGCGCAAATCGCTGTCCATGTCCACACGTCCCCATAGCCAAACGTGCCTTTCAAGTCTTTAGGTACATTCTTTTGCTTTGAGTAACAGAACGACCAAATCTCATCAACCTGAATGCGTTTACACTTAACATTACGGATATGCTTGTCTTGGTATTCCTTGCATACGGTGCCAAGATCAACGAGAAGCTTGGTTACGGTGTTCTTAGAAGCGCCAGTAATACGGCTAGTGGCCCGGAGGCTGTTGCCATCTACCAAACACTTTACTATTTGAACCCTCTTTTCTATGCTCAACTTATTCATAACCAGCCTCCGTTGCGATTTGTTAAATACATAATAACACAAATACGCAAGCGGTCAAGCATAAAAGTCAGTTTAGATAGTTTTTATTCTGCCTTAGAGTTTAATACCTCGCAGCTTGCTGCGGGGTTGTTCATTTATTCTTTACAGAGCCTCCATTAAATTTTTCATTTCTTTCTTATATCTATCAACAGACGGGTTAACCTCTAGCCTCTGACCATCGATAGTGAATTTTCTGCCACTTACTAGCTTAGACAGAGGAATTCTCTGCTTACCACTAATACGACCACTTGAATGAAAATCATCAAGCAAGTAAAAACACTCCGCCACATCATTTTCAGAAAAAAGATGTTCATATTTTTTCGCAATCGCGAGCGCGCTCTCAACAAAAAACTTTGTGGAACTATCTGGCGTGTTAGCTCTTTGACGATTCCACCCACAATGGGTCATCGCAATTGCATGTACTTTTGGTTTGTGCTTTAGATTAGCCTGGGAGTTGAATTTCTGAAAATCCATATCTTCATTGCCAAGCATGTTAAGGGTTAGGTCTAAAGCTTCGATGGAATGTTGATCTACACGAACAGGGATGATCAAAGCTTCAGCAGCCTCCCAAGCCAAATGTGTGGCCCCCCCAAAGAATGGGCTAGTGTCTATTAAAACCTTATCTGAATCATGGAGTTTGATTATTTCTTCAACAATATGTTTTATGGACAATAAAACCCGTGAGCTAGCACCAGAGCTATGCCCACCTGTTAATTGTGAAAATTGCGCTAATTGGCTGTACAAGAGAGATGGAAACAGAAAGAGTTCGGTGGAACCAGGAACCATGAATGATGGCTTGCTCCCAGTGAATGCTTGACAGAATGGTTTTACAGACGTGACAAGGTCGGAGGTATCAAGCTTTCCTGATCCTGCTATTTCTGCAACAAGAGCATCATACAAAGTAGGCTTTAGGTCATACAGGTCATCCCCAAAAATATTTTGAGATAGATTGCGCTGCGAACAGGTGTCAAGAAGCAATACAGAATATTTACGTGAAATCTCATAAGCCAAATTAAAAGCTAGAGTGCTTTTCCCGATTCCTCCACGAAAATTTGAGATGGCATACGTTTTGAATTTTTGAGAACGCTCTGGGGATGGCTCTCCGGTTAATACAGCTTGCGATCTTTCCAGTATTTTATTTATGGAGCTATTGTCAGACATATCGACCTCCTATGTGTCTATTGACTACCTTGACCGGTAGCTATGACTATCATCATACCCCATAGACACACTGTCTGTCAAGAACCTTGATCGACAATTATTAACTTATTTCTTAGACCACCTAGTCTTGGCGGCTTTTTTTGCTATTTCGCTTCTCTGTTCTTTGGAGAGCTTTGCTGCCCGAGCTTTGCCGCCTTTCTTACCACCAAGGCGACCGAGGGCAACAGCATGAGGATTTTTGTCGGAAGAGGTCTCTTCCTCTGGAGGGTTTTCGTCTGTGGCTAAATCAACTATACTCTTACCAAGTTGACTAATATCTCTGGTTCCGTGCTTTTTTTTCTTCATGGATATAATATAGCATGCTCGGTCAAGCATGGCAAATCAGGGAAAATTCAAACTGACCCACTACCAAGCGGTAGGTTCCCTTGACATGCAATATTCTTAGTTGATAGGCTATTCTTAGAAAAGCTGGATGGCATTTCAATTGAATTTCACCCTTCTTATCTATGCCAGTCGAATGGATGGGTCGCCATTCGTCTTTTTGAGTTTTACTCTTTTGAGTTAGGAGTGATCGAACTATGACTGAGTTAAGGACAGAGTTGAGTGATTCGGAACGCCACCTGCGTACCCGGCTGGTACTTCTCGCGTTTATTTTGTTTTCTGTGTTTGTAAGCGGTCTGGCCTATATGGCTACCACACCGGCCCAAACAGTTGGCTTGCTTCTCTCTTATACAGCCGGCCTTTCTATGATTGTTTTGCCTTGTACACTGCCGCTCGTTTTCGTCATCGTACCCATGTCAATGGGCCAGGAATATCGCAAAGGTTTTATCATGGCCCTGCTGTTCGGCGGTGGTCTCACCATGACCTTGACCCTCTATGCGATCTTTATAGCCCTGGCCGGAAACTTGTTGGGGATGGACCAGGCGACCCGCATTATGCTGGTTATAGCCGGAGTGGCGGCTTGGGTCTTCGGCTTGGGGGAACTGGGGTTATATACCCTCAAGTTACCGACCTATGCTGGAGGGCTGCCAGGTTTTATTATGCAACGTCAGGATTATTTGAAAGCCCTGTTGATGGGCTTGTTTCTTGGCAATGCCGGGGTCGCCTGCCCTAATCCTGCCTTCTATGTGCTGCTTACTTATATAGCTAGTGTCGGCGAGATCGGCGAAGGGGCTCTGCTCGGGGCCATCCACGGACTGGGCCGGGCGACTCCACTAATTTTTCTGGCTATCCTCGGCATGGTGGGTGTAAATGCAACCCAGGCCATACTCAAACGGAAACTCGCGGTCGAAAAGGCCATCGGCTGGGGGTTGATCTTTGTCGGTTCAATCATTCTGACCATGGGGGTCTTTGGTCATCACTGGCTGCTGGTCACAGGTTTTCATGAAGGATGGACGAAAATTTTTACTCCTCCAGGAGTTGCCGAATATTCCTGCTGTATCGAACCGCCCTGCACGGATTGTCTGACCAGCGGCAGATTTCCGAATAACGCCTGTCTATGTCGGCTGATGATTGAAGAAAACCGTATGGATAATGTCTGTGATGAATGTCTGGCCGGGCTCGCCGAAGGCCGTGGCGTGTTTGAGATGGCCAAGCGCACGGCCAGGTATGCCTTTGCAAGTCTGGCGGGACTGTTTTTAGTCCCTGTTGCATGGGCTTATTGGCGACGGCGGCGGCCGCCACCGGACAACAATCTTGAATAAAAGGAGAAACATATGAAGATTGATCTCTTGACTATGCCTGGCTGCGGGCACTGTGCCAGCGCCAAACAGATTGTGGAAAAAGTCAAACCGGACTTTCCCGAACTGGAGGTAGTAATCCACGATATTACGGAAAATCCTGAGCTGGCACAGCAGTACATGCTGATGACTGCCCCCGGAGTCGTCATCGATGGGGAACTGGTATTTAGTGGCGGCCTGGATGAAAAAAAGCTACGCGACCGCCTAAAAGGTTAAAGCTAGAGGAGGAAAGATTATGGCCCAGGATCCGGTATGTCGTATGCAGGTTGAGGAAGAAAAAGCAGCAGCCACAGCAGAACACAACGGCAAGCAATATTATTTCTGCTGTTCGAGCTGCCAGGAAAAATTCATGCGAGATCCTGACCGTTATCTCCAGGCCCTCGAACAACCTAAATAGCATGAGCAATAAACATCACCGGCAGGTGCATGTTTGAACATGAACAGTGAGTGAATTCCTCACGGCTCGGATTCTCCCTCTGCTCGCTTACCGCCGTGTTGGTTAAGGTTCAATCACGATCTGCAGGATAACTTTCGAGCTACCGCTAATTAGTTGGCCGATTTCTTTGAAATTTTTGAATACGGTTGTTGCCAAAATCAACTACATAGAGATTCCCGTTATCATCCAAGGCAATATCCGTCGGATATTTAAATTGGCCTAACCCATCGCCTTCTTCAGCGCCTATGGCAATAAGGAATGCGCCTTGTTCGGTAAATTTCTGGATGCGGTGGTTATAAAAATCAGCCACAAAAACATTTCCCTTCGGTCCAACCTCCACGGCAGTGGCGACCTTGAACCAACCATGCCCGCTGCCGGGGATGTTGATGGCCAGCGGTCCTCCCCACTTGCGGACAAATTTTCCGTCAGGCCCAAATACCTGGATGCGGTCATTATAGGCATCCGCCACCACCAGGCTGCCGTCCTCCAGGAGCGTAACATCGGTTGGATAGTTGAAGAGGCCCGCTCTGATCCCCTTTTGGCCGGTTACGCCGTATTGCCTGATGGACTTTCCATCAGCATCGAGGAATTGCACCCTATGGTTAAAAAAGTCAGCCACATAAAGGCGTCCTTTTTCATCAATAGCCACACCGCCGGGACTATCGAATTGACCTGGCCCGGAACCTGGGGCGCCAATCATTTCAAACGGCTTGCCTGCTAAGGAAAACACCTGGATGCGGTCATTACCATACTCTGCTACGTAGAGTCTCTCCTTTCCGATATCCATCAACATGGGCCGGGCAAGTTCACCGGAACTGTCCCCTTCGTGCCCGAAACTGCGGAGAAAATTGCCGTCAGAATCAAATACCTGTATCCGGTTATTTCCCGCATCGCTGACAAATATTTCCTTGCCAGCAATGGCAATACCGATTGGCTCGTTGAATTGACCAGGTCCGTTCCCCGATGTTCCCCAAGCCTGCACGAAACGGTAGCCTGGTTCCTGGTCCACTGGAAACCAGGAGCATCCGGTTAAAAAATACAGGATGACTACCAGAACGGCATTCGCGACAGGTTGTTTTGTCTTCATCAGAAATTCATTTTCGGATTCTAATTACCAGTGAGGAGATAATTACAAGTCCAACTTTAGTAATGGAGTTCGACGGCCAGCTTGAACCTGTAGTCATCTTCGGGTTGATCTCCATGCAGGTCGTGATAGAGGGGCAGTTGCACACCACCCTTTATTGCCCAGTTCCGAATGGTAAAAAAGAACGAAGGCGAGAAAAACAAGCGGTCACCGCCGGTATTGGCAACATCTGTCCCATTGAACTCGTTACGCAACCATGTTTCCCAGTTCAGTTCAGCCAGCAGGACGAGGTCCGGTTTAAGATATTCCGTGGGCCAGGGTCGAATGCCAATGGCGACATCGGCAAAGAAGCGGTCGCCGCTCTTTGCCCTGTCATCCTTGGTGTTGAGCCGATAACGGAGGTCTCCAAAGTAATACCAGACCAGCGATTCCCGGGCTGCGGTCAGGCCAAAAGTAAAATCCGTGGAACCGCTGCCGAGACGAGGATTGGTATCGTCATCACCGGTGGGCAGTTTTGTGCCGATAATAACAGCGGCGGCATCCTGAATTCCAGGCTGATCGTGCCGCCAGAATCGATATTTAAGCCGCATTTCCAGGTCACCGGAACCGGAACTGCTTTCTTTGATTCCGCCGCTTTCGGCCATCTTGTCAAGCACAAGGGGTAAGGCTAAGGTGGCACTAAGATCGGTGGTGATCCCGTAAATGATCTCGCTGTGCAGGGCGTATTCCTTTTCTTTTTCACCAACACTCGAGTTTTTTTCGCCCTCGATTTCCACTTCGACCCCCAAGCCCCCTTTGAATATCGTATGCGGGCCAAGACCGAACAGAGGCTCGTGGGCGTAGCTGGGAAGAGGGGGTATGACTACAAACAAAGTAGTTATTATTAAAAGAAATGAGGGGGTGAAAGGCGGGGGAAATCTCAGGCATTTTATAGAGGTCATTGCCTCACCTCTTCGACTGTTTCCGTTGCCAGGGTCCAGGTTGCTGCGCCTTTTTCTCGGATAATGCCGTGGACCTTTACAGCTCCTCCGGTTCCGGCCAAGGACAACAATCTTTCCCGGATGTCACCCTCCACGGCGTTTAGCATCAGGCTTTTGCTATCCCATTGCAGGTGCAAATTCTGCTTCTCATCAGGTGTGACCGTGCCGGAAACGACAACCCGCATGGTCCTCGGTGTAAACCCCGAGTCCAACACCGCTGCCGGAATCTGGCTATAGTTAATAGATTGCCTTGCCTTGGCGGTGAGGCTGACCGTGCCTTTCTGCATGCTAACGGTGACGGCTTTTACGCCTGCCACTTTTTTGAGTTTTTTTTCGATGCCATAGGCACAAAAAGGACAGGCCAAACCATCAACCGTCACCGTAAGACTCTCAACCTGGCCCTGGGTCACCGCTGGAACCATAAGGCAGATAATGGTCATGAAAGCTATTCTGAGCCCCTTAGCCATGATGCCTCCATATAACTTCAATAAGCCATGTAGTACTTCGCCTCTGACCGAATTCCTACCACCTCTCTGAGAAACAGCGGCTTGAAAAAATTATTGGCCATTTTTATTGTTCTATGACTCTCTTCTTTTCTTCGAACTCAGCCTTATCTATTTCTCCCTTGGCATATCTTCTTTTCAGGATATTCATGGCGGAGTCTTTGGGATCATCCCTCTCGCTCTTTTCATATTTTGACTGAACCCACCAGCGGAATATGGCAATAATCGCCACAACCACCACTATCCAGGCGGCAACCATCAGGGCATGCATGAACCATCCTGTGCCGTGGCTCCAGCCCATCATCCCCGGCCATGCCGGATAATCATCAGGGCCGTGGGCATGGGCAAGCGATGTTGTAAGAAGAACTGATAGTAAACTGGTCATCTTTTTCATTTTCCCTCCCGAGATGAAAATAAATATGTATCGGCCGGGTCACACGATGTGACACAATAAAAGTATACGTAAAGTAGGTTTGAAAAACAAATTAATGCCGCGCTATAAAATCAGCTCCGCTTAAACAGGCGAAGCTGGTCACCATCAGGGAGGTACGTTATGACGCTTGGCACTGTTTTATTGGTACTGGTCTTTGTCGTGTTTCTGTTCATGATGATGAAAAAAGGCGGAGGCTGTTGCGGTGGTCATGGTCTGCAGGAACCCAAAAAGGGCGGCGGCTGTTGCGACGCCAATGTCCCGCAGAAATCCCATGATCATCATAATGAACTTGAAAGCGGCAGCATAGACCCGGTATGCGGCATGGCCGTAGATGAAAAAAGTGGCTTGGCCAGCGAACATCAGGGTAAGCACTACGCTTTCTGTTCCGAACATTGCCGGAAAAGCTTTGATGCCGACCCTGGCAAATATGTATGATCATGACAGGAACAATGGGTGACAGACCTTAATTGCTGCTTGGCGATAGAGAGAGCGTGCACTAGGGATAATATGTACTAGCGGAGGTGGGTTTGATAACGGACAAAAACCATAGCCATCAAGGTCATGGAATGACCTTTACCGATCCGGTCTGTGGGATGTCAACGAAAGACGAAAAAGCTTTTATGTCTCATGAGCATGGCGGTGAAACTTTCTACTTCTGCAGTGATCATTGCCTGGCGAAATTCAAAAATGACCCTGGTTTCTACACCGAGGCCAAGGATGATGTAGTTTCATCAGGCAATAAATCTGTCGGGAGCAGTAGAATCTATACCTGCCCCATGCATCCTGAGATAGAGCAGGGAGAACCAGGGACTTGTCCTAAATGCGGCATGGCTCTGGAACCTTTGACTACCGCCCCAATAACAACCCGGACCGAGTACACCTGCCCGATGCACCCGGAGGTTGTTCAGGACGAGCCCGGCACCTGCCCCAAATGTGGCATGGCCTTGGAGCCGACTACCGTTTCCCTGGACGAGGAAGAAGAGAATCCCGAATACGATTATATGCTTAAACGGTTTGTTTTCGGCGCTATCCTCACCGTACCACTGGTGTTTGTCGCCATGCGGGAGGTGTTGCCCGGTGGCCATCTTATCGAGGATATGACATCGGCCAAAAATCTTGGCTGGCTGGAACTTCTTCTGGCAACCCCGGTGGCGCTCTGGGCAGGCTGGCCTTTTTATGTAAGGGCTGTGCAGTCTGTGATTAACAAGAGTCTCAACATGTTCACCCTTATCGGTCTCGGCGTCTCGGTAGCCTATCTCTACAGCGTGATCGCGGTCCTCTTCCCGGAAATTTTTCCCGCTGAAATGCGCGGCCCGGAAGGCGCTGTGGGAGTATATTTCGAGGCGGCGGCGGTCATCGTCACCCTGATCCTGTTGGGCCAGGTCCTTGAACTTCGGGCTCGCAGTCAGACCGGGGCCGCCATCAAGGCCCTGCTGGGGTTGGCGCCAAGGACGGCCCGTCTGATCAAGCCAGACGGTACTGAAACCGATATCCCTTTGGAAAATGTTCAGGCTGGTGATGCCCTGCGGGTCAGGCCAGGTGAAAAGGTGCCTGTTGACGGTGAAGTTATTGATGGAACAAGTGCCGTGGACGAATCGATGATCTCAGGAGAGCCGATCCCTGTCACTAAACAAAAAGGGGACAAAGTGATCGGCGCCACAGTCAATGGGACCGGCGGGCTAATCATGCGGGCTGAGAAGGTCGGTAGCGATACTCTCCTGGCCCAGATCGTCAAAATGGTGGCTGATGCCCAGCGCAGTCGCGCCCCGATCCAGAAACTGGCGGATATTGTGGCCGGTTATTTTGTGCCGGTGGTAATCGTTATTGCCGCAGTTGCTTTCGTTGTTTGGTATTTGCTCGGCCCCGAACCAAGGCTGGCATATGCGCTGATCGTGGCTGTATCTGTTTTGATAATCGCATGCCCTTGTGCTTTGGGGTTGGCCACACCCATGTCGATCATGGTAGCTACCGGCAAGGGGGCGACCATGGGTGTTTTATTCAAAAATGCGGAGGCAATAGAGACCATGCGCAAGATCGACACCCTGGTCGTAGACAAGACCGGCACCTTGACCCTTGGCAAACCGAAACTCACCGGAGTAGTGGCGGTTAAGGGCATGGATGAAGCCCGATTTTTGCTCCTTGCAGCCAGCCTGGAAAGAGCAAGTGAGCATCCACTGGCAGAGGCCATCGTCGCCGGGGCAATTGAACGGGGTGTTACACCAATAGAACCGGACGGTTTTGATTCAATAACCGGCAAAGGAGTTGCCGGCAAGGTTGATGGCGTTGAAGTACTACTCGGCAATTTGAAACTGATGGACGAGGCGGGAATTATTATGGCTGGACTGTCCGAGCAGGCAGATGAAATGCGTAAACAAGGCCAAACCGTGATGTTTGTGGCGGTTGACGGCGAACCGGCGGGGCTCGTGGCGGTATCCGATCCGATCAAAGAGTCAACTCCCGAAGCGGTCAGTCAGCTTCATGCGGAGGGTATGCGGGTGGTCATGCTCACCGGTGACAATCGGGCCACGGCCGAGGCAGTAGCGGCCAGGCTTGATATTGACGAGGTGGTGGCCGAGGTCCTGCCCGATGAAAAAGCGGCGGCGGTCAAGAAGTTCCAGGACGAGGGCAAGGTGGTGTCGATGGCAGGCGACGGTATCAATGATGCCCCGGCCCTGGCCCAGGCCCAAGTCGGTATCGCCATGGGAACCGGCACCGATGTGGCCATGGAGTCCGCTGGAGTAACCTTGGTAAAAGGCGATCTAACTGGCATTGTCCGGGCTAGGAAACTAAGCCGAGCCACCATGGCCAATATCAGGCAGAATCTGTTTTTTGCCTTTATCTATAACTCACTTGGTGTGCCAATAGCAGCCGGAGTGCTTTATCCCCTTTTCGGGATTCTGCTCAGTCCGATTATTGCCGCGGCAGCGATGAGCCTCAGTTCGGTTTCGGTGGTTGGCAACGCCTTGAGATTGCGACAGGTAAAAATCACTTAAAGATCAGATAATAAGAATGATAGCATTAAAAAAACTCTAAAGAGGAGAACGAAGATGAAGAAAATTATCCTGACCGTTTCCTTGTTGTCGATGTTTGTAATCACCCTGCCTGTTTGGGCCGATAAAAAGCATCATCCCGGAACTAAGGGCGCTCCCAGTGCAACCCAGATGAGAATGGAAGAAATGGATACCTCAATGGGTAAGATGCGGGAAATGAGAGAAAAGGTCGAAGTGGAAAAAGATTCGACTGCCCGGCAAAAGCTTATGCACCAACACATGAATATGATGCGGGACGGCATGAACATGATGACGATGATGGGTGGATCAAGCATGATGGGAGCAAAGGATACCAGCTCCATGGCCATGGGCGAAAGAATGACAATGATGGAAGAGAAGATGACGATGATGGAAAAGATGATGAGCGGCCAGGGTATGATGATGGGAGGAACTTCAGGCAAGTCCCCGAATGACCGCATGGACATGATGGAGAAAAAAATGATGATGATGCAGGAGATGCTGACCGGCATGATGATGCAACAGCAAATGATGATGAAAAAAAGATAACTTCATCGTAAAGCTATTTTTCGGTCAGGGTACTTTGTTAAATCATCTGCCAAACCGGGGGCATTGGTCTTCTGGAAATTCCAGGGGGAAGCTACATGGCAAGCGGAGACAATAATAGCAATAAAAACATATTAACCGGCCAGCGAATAGCCCTGTTTCTCTTGGTGATCATTGGCGGATTCTTCCTTTGGACAGAGCATAGAGCCCATATAATGGGGGCACTACCATATCTGATCCTGCTTTTGTGTCCTCTTATGCATTTCTTTATGCACCGGGGGCATGGTGGACATAACAACGGATCCGGTAGCCATGATGCTCAACATCAAAGCCATAACCATGGGAAAGGAGGTAAATCATGACCGATGCACCTTCTGCCTATGGCCTGTGGTCCTTGGTGATTATGAACTCGGCGGTTTTTATATTCTTTGCCTTCAGTTTTATCAAACCAAAAACCAAGCTGGACTGGCGTAGTTTGGGGGCGTTTTCCGCTTTTATCGTGGCAATGTTTGTTGAGATGTATGGTTTTCCGTTAACCATCTATTTTCTGTCCGGTTGGTTACAGTCCAGATTCCCGCAAACCGATATCTTTGCCCACGGTAGTGGACATCTGTGGCACACAATATTCGGGTTTGAAGGAGATCCTCATTCCAACCCAATTCACCTGACAGCTAATTTGATGATTTTTGCAGGTTTTTACATAACCTACCGGGCCTGGCTGGTCCTGCATGAAGCCCAACAGTCCCGCAAACTGGCGACCACTGGGCCCTATGCCAAGGTGCGCCATCCGCAATACTGCGGATTTGTTCTGGTTATGGCCGGTTTCCTGTTGATGTGGCCAACCATACTTACCCTGGTGATGTTTCCGGTGCTGGTGTTTGTCTATATCAGGCTGGCCGGCCAAGAGGAGAAAATGGTACGGCAGGAATTTGGCAGCACCTATGACGATTACGCGAAAAATGTACCGGCTTTTCTGCCTAATTGGCATAAGATGAAAATATGACACCAAGGAGGTACATCATGAACGGTAAACTGAACGTTTTTGCTTGCGGGACAGCTGCGGCAATAGTAGCTGCTCTAAGTATGCTGATTCTTGGTATATTCGGAAACATTGGTATATATACAAGGGCTGTTGAAATGATGAGTCAGTGGCATATGTTTTTCTCCCTGACTCCGCTGGGAATATTCGCAGGAATGGTTGAAGCGGCAGTTATCACCTTTGTTTTTGTTTACATATTTGGCTTGATTTATAACAAACTTGCCTAAGACACTTCGATTTTACTGCTACCAGTCATTGTACACGGTACGGCTCTAGCCTTAATATAAGAAAGGATAGTGTTTTATGCATATGTTTGGGGAGTATGGCGCAGGAATGGGAGGATTAGGCATGATTTTCATGGCCTTGTTTTGGGTCTTGATTATTGTCGGGGTAATTTATCTTATCAAATTACTGGCAGATAAAGGCAGGAGCGGAGCACAAACGGAATCCGCCGAGGAGATTTTGAAAAAGCGCTACGCAAAGGATGAGATCAGCCTAAGAGTACGAAAAGATCAAAAAAGAGCTGTAAAGATGATTAGCAAGCGTTCTCTCATCCCAAATCCACCATGCCTTCGAATCAGCCCTGAGGTGTGCTATGATGTTCCGGCTATCTAATGGGGTTTCAAACTCTATTTTTTTTCTCTTCTTAATTCTGGCGGTTCTTCTTTCTGCCGTGACGGCTATAAGTGATGTGGAAAATGGTGCGCCCCCCTTGGAGCAATCCACGGTGCCGGCAAACATGTTGCCCGGTGTCACTTGGGCCGACGACATCCATCCGATATTTATCAGAAACAAATGCCATAATTGTCATACCAGGGGAAAAGAGGATTTAGTCGAAGGTTTTTTGAAGTTCGCTTTAGGAATCGTTGATGCCAATGATCCTGGCAATCCGTATTACAGTTTCCATGAGCTGGTCTATACTGAAGGGCCGCCAAATATTATCGAAGGAGAAGATTTGCGCGATGGGCAGTGTTGCTGGCCTCGTGACTTCAAAAGTGATCAGCAGCGGCGTATCTGGCTCGGCCATCCGGAGCGCAGCGTCCTGATGCGTAAACTGGACCGGGATTATTATGATTGGAATAAGCCGCCCCGATATCTGGAAGAAGGGCTGAGGCTTACATGGGGGCTGCCTATGCCCCTATGGACAGATGAAGACAAGGAAAACGAGCAAACTACTCAGGAAAATACTGATGATAAGAGCCATGGCCACGAGTCTACGCATACACCATCCCTGTGGAGAGAAATTATCCTCCGGGTCATGCTTCTCTTTGATCAGGGGCAAGACAAGCTCAATGTGCTTGAGAAGCCTGTTCCCGCTGTTGACCGGGCCTTGCTGAGAGAATGGATAAACAATACCGTGCAACTTCGAACAGGAGGAACAGCAATCAATATCAAACTGACATCAGAAAAAGGGCGGACAACAACCGGCAAGAAAATAAGTCTGATTGGAAACTTTGTAGTTCCGTCTCATACAAAAATACAAGAAACCTTTATAGTGGAGACAGATGATGGTGGTATAGCGTCATTGAAGTTCCCTGTTGGAAGTGTCGTTTCTCTGGCATGGTATGCCGGTATATTAGATGAACATGAAAATTATCATTACCAGGCAATCAATATTACACCGGGTGAGATTAACGATCTCATTATTAATGAATAAAGGGTTGCCTATAGAGAAATGTCTCACCTGGTAATAATTCAAATTTTGGAGGGGTCATGGAAAAGGCCCAACAAAAACTTAAGGTGAAGGGCCAGAAGTGGCTCAGAACATTCCATATCTACCTGGGATGCTTATGGGGCGGTGGCGCATCCAGCTTATTTGCCTTACACTGCCTTTATAATCCTGATTACGGGCCTGAACTTTATGCCCGTAATATGGCCCTGATCTATATTGACAATTACATTCTAGTACCGTCGGCTATCGGTAGTATGTTAACCGGTTTTCTATATTGTCAGCTGACAAGGTGGGGCTATCTGAGATATTATTGGGTTATCGTCAAATGGGCTGCCACCGGTCTTTTTATCCTTACCGGTTTTCTCTGGTTCATTCCCTGGCTGGATAGGATGGCGGAAACCTCTTTGGTGATGCGCAATCTAACCGCGGTTGACCCAACTTACAGCGCCAAAATGTACATCCATATGGCAATGGCCGCCGGACAGGCCATACTGGTTTTTTCCATGGTGATAATCTCGGTCTTCAAGCCGTGGGGCAGAACTGGGATCAAATGGTAAACCCATCGGTATAAGCGCCCTGAACTTTACCACCGAGATTTAAGATAACCGCCATCCATCATAAAACTGGCAAGATTAAAGATTTTTACTAGCACCATCAATTCAGGTTGGTTCAAGCTTCAGTAGACAGATTCAATTTTGAGAATGGCTTTTAATCTAAGATTTCTGTAGGCTGTATCTGATTATTTGTTGAGACCGCGCTGGTAACTGCTATTTTAAAGATAGAAGTCTATCTCTTGACAAGAGCCTTTTAATGGGTGGCCCAAGCTCCCACTTTGGTTATTTCACCTACATCATATATTCTTTTACCGCACTCCGGAATTTCTTGGACCAGTTTTTTCATAAAAGTTTTTCTGGTTATGATTTAATAAGTAGACGAAGCTGATAACTGAAAGGAGGTGCAAATGAAATACCATAAGTGGATACGTTATTTTGTGGTCTTTACACTGCTATGCCTTCTGGCCGCGCTCGCGACCAGAGTCGGAGCCGAAGGTGATCAGGAAAAGCGACTGGTAGCCAGTGTTGGTGAAGACGGGATCCAGCGCGTGGAGGTCTACGGCGGTGAATATTACTTTGAGCCGAAACATATCGTGGTGCAGGTGAACAAGCCTGTGGAGCTTAGCGTCCGGAAAGGCGGCGGTTTCATTCCCCACAATATCATCGTCGAAGCCCCGGATGCAGGCATTGATTTCAATGTTGGCATGGGGAAGGAATTTCAGCCGATTCGCTTCACCCCGACCAGAACGGGCAGATATACCATGTACTGCGACAAGAGGTTTTTATGGTTCAAAACCCATCAGGCCAAGGGCATGGAAGGGATAATCGAAGTAGTGGAATAAGTCAGGTGGTGCCATGGAATACCCGCTGATCAGCAAAGAGCTCCTGATGCCACTCCGACTGGCGCACGGCTTTTTTAACTTTTCGGTGATGCTGCTGTTCTTCTACACCGCTCGCTTCGGCCTGCTGATCCGGCGAGCCCGACAGAAAGGCGCGCCCCGGCCAATCGCCGCGATCAGGCGCCACCGCAAACTAGGGCCGATTCTGGCCATCCTGGGGGCAATAGGCTTTGGCGCCGGGCTCACACTGGTCCTGCTAGATACCGGCAATATCCTGAAATATCCGGCCCACCTTCTGGTTGGGACCATCCTCGTCGTCCTGCTACTGACCACCTTTCTGGTTTCCCGAAAGATTACCGGCTTGGATGCAAGCCCCTTTCGCCAGGCTCACTTTCTGCTGGGTCTCGCTATCCTCTCTCTTTATCTGCTGGAAGTGTCGCTTGGCCTCGGGGTGTTGCTCTGAAAGATGTGTGACAAATCGGACTGGAGAGAGATAGCATAAGAGTCAAGCAAAGACTTGACCCTATGCTTTTTTGGATTGCCATTGAAAATCAAAGTGGTTTTCAGACAATAACACCTCCAGCTTAATAGGCGGTTGCCCAACATACAATACCTAACATGCTATCTCCTGCCAGATCGACTACTCCCGCCAATCGTCCGGAAAGCCATAAACCAAATTAATTCCAGGGAAATTCTATTCAATTCCCAGGTCGAGTAGACCGGTTTCTTCAAGATAACCATAAGTGGAAAACCTCAGACTACGCCCTGCCGCACGCGGCTACTACATATCATAAAGGCAATACACTCTGCGTTACTTGTTGGCCCCGGCCCCTCTCAGAACCGTGCTTGCGCTATTTACGCACACGGCTCCTCACATAGTATTCACAGATTATCTGAACATACTGACC
>JBDLJC010000022.1:0-52722 GCA_039714535.1 Thermodesulfobacteriota bacterium
TGGGGGCACCAAATATTACCACGAAATGCCATGAAGCTCAATTATTTCAATGTGTTACAGTGTGATTGTCCTGCTTGTTACTTTTGCAAAAGGCTCAATAATATACTGTTTCTTCGAATGTACTGACTCAAATGATTAAATTTTGGTAACCCAACCCTTGCCTTTCATCCGCATACCTACCGAAGAAATTGAGAGAAATCCCCATCGGAAAAATTTAGAGTTGAGACCTGCAGCCATAACAGTTTTGCTCTTACTTGGCAATTTTAAGAACGCGCCCATAAATCCACGCATAAACTCCTGGGTCAGGCTCTGGGGATTATCAAAAATTTGGTTCTGCAGAGTTCCGAGTCCGATACATTGAAGAATGTATACGTTCAAACGTGGTTTCAGGACAAATAACTTTTTTCTTCCTGTGCTTAAAACATAGTGAATCGTTAGGGCATTTCAAGCTGCAGGCTCCACACCCAAGGCACAGATCATTGTTTACAACTGCTTTTTTCTTCTTTTTAGGGTCTTCATTTTGAGTTGACACCAGATCAATGGCATCGATGGAGCATTTTTTAACACAGATTCCCAAGCCAATTAAACTGGTTATCAACAGGTTGGCTTGGTCCGACCCGAATTAAAACCCTGGCACCCTCAAGGAATTCAACGGTATATCCAATTATGTTATCGAGATCCTCGGGCAACGTCCCCATCAATACCATTGGTTATCCCTAGGCAGAGCAGTTTTAAGGAAACTTTATTGGAGCTCCCACCAAACAGAAAGATCAATTCCCATTATAAGGTCATGTCAATCCAGCAAACACTGAAATCAATGAGGGCTTCCCGGAAGCAGCTAAAATCACCGAATTGTAACATTGAGAATATTACAATCAATCCTTATCCTGCGGATGCGTATACAATTCAGTGAGCCACCCTCTGCCCTGTATTTTAATCCCTGCTTTCATGAAAGTTAAAAACCTGGACCTTAACAGGTCGCTCATTAGAGCTTTTTTAGTTGCCGGGATTCTCAAAAATCCTCCTAGAATACCCCGCATCACATCTTGAGTCATACTCTGGGGATTATCAAAGATCTGGTACTGAAGATTTCCTCTTTCCAAAGACTGCAAAATCACTCTTTCGAACGTCGTCTCCGGGTGGATCACCCGCTGTTCCCTTTTTACCAGCTTTAACGATTTCGGCTTGCATTTCATCGCGCATACACCACAGCCAAGGCATATAGATTTGTCAATTTTCGGGCTTTTCTTTTTCTTGGTCTGAGGATTGTCAATCGGCACCATTTCAATAGCATTGATATGACAGGCTTTGGCACATTTTCCACACCCGGAACAGGTTTCCTCTTCTATTTCGGCGATAAAAGTAGATGTGACAAGGGTATTCGGATAACCGAATTTCGTGATCCCAAGAAGCAGATTGCAACAACAACCACAGCAATGGCACATGAAGCCCGCTGTGTTTTTTACATTATCAGCATTAATCACCAGGCCCAAATCTTTTGAGCGGGCCAAATTGTCGAGCATTTCCGATTTAGACACTGGTTTGGCAAATTTATTACGAACCATGGTGTCGCTGATATCGCCAAACATGGAACATGTATCCAACGGAGTTTCACAAGTCTTTTCACCCATGTGTGTTTTTTCGTGCCGGCAGGAGCATAACCCGATGGCAAATCTGTCATTGGCCTCTATAATCGCCGACGCTTTCTCGTAATCCAGAATCTCCACATGGTCAGCAACCGCCTCTTCATAAGGTAGAGTCCTCTCTACGGATGTTTTTTCACCATGTCGCCAGTTCATTCTATAAAAAGAGCCTTCCATAAGATAGTCATGAAAAAGCTTCGCCCATTCTTTGGAGGGGAGGTTGTCACCTGTCCTCATCATTGTAAACTCGAACAACCCAATGACGATGGGGGAAGGCATGTAGTAATAATCATTATTTACCCATGCATCCATGACAAGTCCCTTTTCACAAAGACTCTCGATGACCTTCCTTAGACGGGTAGGTTCATATTTTGTAACTTTTGCAACACGCGCCAGGTTGGAAAAGCCATACGGCATTTTAACTACGACATCAGCCTCTTCCTCGGAATAGAGTGCTTTGATCATATTGTAAAACTTCTCATTCCACCCCGCTCTCAAGGTAAGATTATTAATTTTTTTACCCAACTCCTGATAGACATCCTTCCCGACCATATGACCCATAACTAACCTCTTATTTCATCTCTGCAATCAGACGTTTATGTCTTTCCAAAGATAGACAAACACCACTAAATGCCACATCAATACCTGTGCAGGGAGCCTCCGAAATGCTAAATGTGGGAGGCTCCCGACCAGGTCGGAAATTTACTCAATCATTCGAATTGCTCATTAAAGTATCTTGGCAAGTCGTTTGGCAAAGGCAACGATGGTCAGAATTGGTGGTAACCTTTCACTATTACTAAACTCTTTAGCAGGAAAAACGCTTGCATCACAAACGAACAGGTTATCGACCGCGGTCGTCTGCAAATCAGAGTCAACAACCGCCCCGATCGCAGCACCACCACCTGGATGCGCCCCCTGAATTTTCCCTTCAAAAAATGAATTGGGATCCGCGCCTGCCTTGGTCAGAATCTCCCGGGATATGGATGCGCCTTTTTTCAGTCGCTGCCAGTCTCGATCTGTTAATGGCTTGGAACATTTACCATCAGCAAACACACGACCGTTTGCATCGTCAGTAATTTTTGTCATAATGGAGAGCATTTTCTTCGAGCTTTTCATGGCACGAACCGGATCCATTTCCATGAGTCTGGTCATGCGGTCATGGTTCATAAAAGGAGATAGGAGAAACAAGTCGTCATCAGCCCAATCAAGATTTACAAGCGCCATATTAATCTCATGGTCTTGGTTATGGCCTTTTTCACTGGTGATTCCATATGTGTTCCAAAAAATGTCGAGGAAAAACCCGTCTCCAGACTCAATTCCTGACTGCTGCAAAATAACTGGTGTTGCCATGCCACCAGCACAGAGGATAACCGTACCGCCCTTTATTTTCTTTTCGCCTTTTGGGGTCTTGGCAATTACTCCGGTGGCTTTGCCGTTAACTCTGGTAACTTCTTTAACTTTACTGCCATAAAGGATATGAGCGCCCTTTTGCTCGGCCTCATCAATCCACCCGCGAGTGTCCCATTTGGCCTCGTATTTGCAGCCATAAAGACATTTATGGCATTTCACGCACTTTTTCTGATCGACTGATTTTGGCATGGGGACAAAATTATAGCCAAGCGAACTGGCCGCATCCCGGATAGATCGAGACCCTTTTGAAAGAAGCCTTTCCCCTACGGGTTTAAGTCCGACTTCCCGTTCAGTCTCTTCAAACTCATCAGTAAGGTCAACCCCGACACTCTTCAATTCTTCTTCCATACAACGGGCGCCGTTGCCAAGCGAAATGACACTACTGCCACCTCCACAAATTGCCCGCCACATAATGACGTCTCCATCTGTTGTTTTAGGTGGCCACAACGGAATCTTACGCATCGGTCTTGGAACAATGTCGGGTAACAGTTTGAAATCAAAAGTGTTGTTACAGTCCATAAAATTTCCGACACTCTTCAGCGGCATACCCCACTCAATACAGAGGACATCCTTACCACGGTTAGCCAATTCCCTGACCAACGTCCCCCCGCCAGCTCCCGAGCCCACAATAATGTAGTCGTACTTTTCTTTAAGATTCATCTTTTGACCTCCTCGTCTAAGTTTTCCATTTATGCAAACAATAGAAGAAAACACTCTTTCCAGCCGACCATTCACTCAACCCAACCACACATCAACCTATTGGTAATATGCTGTTTCACCGGTTAAAAATATTATCGCCGGCAATTGTTATAACTATTTCATCTTTTTTGCTGGTGCAAACTGTACTTAAAAAAGTATCCGCTTGGCTGTCTTTGCTTTTAAACACAATCCATTGCCGATCAAATATCTCAGTGAGTTCTGGAATTACTCTTTTCAGGGAGTTGGCCTTTTTCCCGGCTTCAATCAAGGTCCAGACCCTGGTGGCCGACAAATCAAATGACTCTCCGGTTTCATCCATAAGACGCATTGCCAGGCTGTATCCGTCATCACCAAGTAAGCCGTTCCATAGTTCGGTTGTCCGAGGTTCAACTTTTTCAGAATCGATACCGACCGGGCCTTCACCTATCATTGCATAGGAGGTTCCAGTTCCGTCCGCTAAAGAGATATCAATTGCCGCCGTTTTCACAGCTTGACTGCCGTTAAAAGCCAATTCGGGCTTTCCTGTTTTTGCATGTTGTATGGAGATATCGCCAAAGGGAAGCTTGGCTCCGTAGAATAATTCAAGATGCCTGGAGGCAGCCATTTTCCCTGCCACAATATTACCTATAAGAGATTCATGACGCGGTTTGGCCTTGCCTTTTATCAGTTTCTTACGGTCATTTTCGGGTAGGACCGCCATGAACCTCTTTTGGGCCATATCTTTATGCGCCACCATGAAAACTGTTACCTGCTTTTGACCAACTGTTTCTTTGAGGTAGCTGTTAAATTTTTCCAGAGGAATGGTTTTTGTTTTTCGTTCAGGAACAAGATTCACCTTGGTTGACGGCGCCTTTGCAATAAAACCCTTAACCATCTCAACAACTTTGCCTTTCTTGTCAAAGACTGTTATATCAGCCTTCATCTCGCTATCCGAACGAGACACCACCTTTGACCAGCAGACCACTTTTTCTCCGTCTTTATATGGCCGAAAGAAGATGAATTCATCGAAATGATCCGGCAGGAACCCTGCGGGAAGCCCCAAGGCCGCTGACTGTAACATTGCGTCACGAACAGCCGGAGATGGAGTCTGGGTATTCTGCTCAAATCCGGAGCTATAATATTGCGCCTCCACCGGCACCGTGATTTCAGTCAATGTTTCCGTGTCAGAGATTCCATAAATTTTAGAGATCCTTCTCAAAAAACGACCCTGAAACAAAGGTGACGGCGAAAACTCCTCCGGGCTTTTCGAATATTTCTTTTTCGGGATAGATGGGCACTTAGGCAAGAGATTCTTCTTCAAAGATGGCAAGCCAAACAGACATTCGATTTCAAAATGATTAGAAGTAAAACCGTCCGAGTCAGACCGCATTGATGCCTTTACGGACGTCACGCCGTTAACCGTAGGTCCAACCAGAACATATGTTTGCACCTTTGTTCCGATCTCTTCCGGGATAATCATAGGCCGCTTTAATTGAATGTCCCTAATGACCGGCGTCCGGTTTGTTCCAATACAGGCCTTCGCTGCTTGAACCATTGACTCCAAACCGAGCACTGTAGGCATCAGCGGGGTGCCGGCAAAAACATGCTCAGGGATGTACTTGTCGTCATGATGGGTTAGGGTCGCCTCGGTTACCAGATCAACGCCTGGCACAAAGCGCAGTATCTTTTCAAGAAAACGCCACTTAGGTATCTGTACGGTCGGCATCAGCTTTCTCTCCAGAGAGTTGCTTAACCGGCCCATGTAGACAAAGTTCTTGAAGGAGTGTGCCCGGGTTGCCAAATCGACATAGGAACTAATTCCTCTCTCTATGGGAATGGGCGTAACGCCAGCGCCTCGCAGCATATCAAGCGAGCCTGACTTTGCGCCGATTCCTATATCTTCCCAGATAGAATAACCCACAGAAAAACCATCAATTTGGGGAAATCGCTTCAAAACGCTCTTGGTAGCCGCATCAAGCCATGCATTGGCAAACGCATAGTCGGCCTGTCTGAACATCCCTGTTCTCCCTAACACTGAAGAAAGAACGTGCAGCGCTTTTAAATGTTTAGGCTTTGCCGCTTTGAGTAAGTTATAGAGACCAAAAGCCTTGATCCGTATGCACTTCAGATAACTCTCAAGCTCCATATCTTTAAATTCCGCAAACTGTGAGATACCAGCGCCATGAAGGATTGCGGTCACTGCCCCAAGTTGCTTGTTTATCTTCTTGACGGCCTTGGCAACAGCCTGGGCATCAGTAACATCGGCCTGAACGTACTGGTGCGGAATGGCCTTTTCATCCAAACGTTTCAGGTTTTTGGCCAATTCACTGTCCGAACCTTCACCTGGTAAAGGAGATGAGCCCATCAACCCCAGCTTGACCCCTGTTTTTTGGGCCAAGGCAAAGGCCATCTCAAAAGTAATGCCTTTACCTCCGCCCGAAACAAGCAACGTATCCGCTGAGTTGAGAGGCTTCGCCTTTTTGGGAGCTTCGGCGGTCTGTACTGTGGTAGGTGACAATCGTGTACCATCTTCAGAAAGATGAAATTCCACCCGATCACTTAAATGCTGCATCTCTGTGAAAACAGTACCCGCAACCTTTGACGGATTCCACTTGCCCGGGACTGTCAGCCACTTCCAGTTATAATTAGGCTTGTCATATTCCTGAGCTAGAGTCCTGAGAAGTCCGGCGGCGCCATCGATGTCCATTCCGGCATCATTTTTGGATACCGGGCGTACTACAAAAGCCTGAAGATAGTCATCCTGCAGATTGCTCTTGTGCAAAACGTTTTTCATTATTTTAAAAAGGTCAGTTGCAAGGCCTTCGACACGTTTTGTGAAACCTTCAGCATCAACCTCCAAGAATGATTTTTTTGTCTCGGGAAGGACAATAATCACGCCACCCACCGAGGGTAGAAATGCATAGTCTGCTGCTTGGGAAAGCTTAAGGGAAACGGTCTCAATCCCCTTTTTCTTAAGGGTGCTGACCACTGATTTTGCCCGCGCACATTTATTGTCGCCAATAACGTAGAATGTTTTCGATTTTTTAATTGGCAAGGGTTCTTCATCGGAAATGGGCGCCGGTAGAAGTTCAAGGCCAAACATTTTCAGCCACGCTTCTGAGGCGGAACCAACCACGGCCGTTCTTTCACCAGTGTGCTCAACCACTGTATCAACAAGATACTGAATTGAAGCATTAGAAACCATTCCCGGGTCCAAGGGAAAGTCTGTCCCGATTTTCTTGCTTAGCATCAAGGCAAGCTCACCGGCCTTTATCGAGTCCAGATTCAGATCATCACGCAATTTCTTGTCAGGTGTAATGAAATCTATCGGGAACCCGGTTCGGGCCGATATCCAGTTTACTGCAATTTCCAGCACAGATTCGTCCTCTTTAGCCGGTTCAAAGGCAGGCTTCACTTCTTCCGGTTGGCTCTCATCTCCTTGTGGTAATTCAGCAAGCCCCTCCTGATTTCCGGGCCAACTTTGGTAGTCAAGTTTAAGGAACTGTTTGATAAACGAATGCCGCTGGGCAAGATATTGATCAAAGTCTTCTGATTGCGCCTCATCCGGTAAAATCTCCAATGGCGCGCCGCTGCCGACAGTCAAATTCAGCTCTTTCTCTGGAGCAAGGACAGGTTTTTCACTGGGATTTACTATGAGCACCGGATCATACTGTTCGATATCAAACGGCTTGGTCAGCCGGTGCTCAAAAAGTTTGTTCATGCGAACAGGAAAGCCTAATACATAGGCGCGGGAGACAAGGCGATTCATAAGGTGAAAATCATCTTCTCTCTCCAGATCAGTCGGGTAAGACTCGACATTGTCCTCCCCAAGAATATCTTTGACTAAATTAGTCAAGACCGTGCCCGGTCCAATTTCGATCCAGAGTGTCGGTTTTTGCTTGGCAATATTCTCTATTGCCTCCATAAAGCGGACAGGCTGAGCAATCTGATTGCCGAGTAATTCTCTGATATCAACGTCACTTGGCAAAACATTACCCGTCGCTGTTGAATAGACGTGGGCCCTGTCAAGCCCCATTATTGGAATACTATCAAGCTCCTTGCGAAGAACTTTTGAGGCAGGGGCAACAAGTTTTGAATGGAAAGCGTGGGAAACAGGAATAGACCTCGCCCAGACACCTTCTTTCTCACATACCCCTAGAAACTTCTGAATATCTTTTAATTTCCCGGATACAACTGTCTGGCGAGGAGAGTTGTAGTTAGAAACAACCAAGCCAAACTTACCTTTGTTGAGCATTTTCTCAACATCAGATGGAGCAATGCCGATTGCTGCCATCCCGCCAGTGCCCTTGCCCGAGGCATTATTCATTGCCTGCGCCCGCAAGGCGGCAATCTGCAGAGCATCTATGGGTAAAACTCCTCCTCCCGCCGCTAAAGCGCTTATTTCTCCCAAGCTATGGCCAACTGTGAAGTCCGGTTTTAATCCCAGAAAATCCAGCACCTTGAAAGCTGCCATTGAGCAGGAAACAATCGATGGTTGCTGAAAAACTGTCTCCCGCAACTCCTCTGTCCACCTTTTTATAGTCTCTTCCGTGGCTCCATGCAGGTCGCGAAAAACCTTAGCCCGGAAACTTTCCCCGGTTAAGGCATACATTCTGGCCTCAAAGTCGTGGCAGATCTCACGGACAAAAGGATATCTCCTTAAGAAATGGGAAGCCATATTCAACCGATGTGAACCCTGGCCGGGAAAGAGTCCAACCATTGTTGGATTTTTTATGGCTTGCCCGGCAAAAATATCTCGTGCTGGATTGTTTATCGCACCAAGGCTTTTCCCTGCAGAGAGCATGTCATGAACCATCTGCAACTGTTTTGTGAGGCCCCAAGGTGTTTTCGCTACTATTGCCAAACGCAAACTCCCTTTAGGCTTTTCTTGTGCAAGTACAGCTGAAAGATCAATCAGTTCCGCCTGGCAAATTTTCTGCGCCAGGGAAATAAGCTTCTCAATTCGCTCCAACAAATCCCTTTCGCTTTTTCCCGAAAGAGCTATCACCTCGGAAGACTGCACCGAAGCTATCAGATTAACCTCATCTTCATCAGGCTGATCATCCTGATTAGCTTCTTCAAGTGCAATATGAGTATTTACCCCGCCAAAACCAAAGGCTGAGACAGACGCTCGTCTGGGCCCAGAGGTATCCCAAAATCCGCCATAACTTGGCCTTAGATTTGTCAGAGGGGTACCAAAGGCTGGATTGGCGACATGCCAATTCGTATGGGGTGGAATTATTTTTCTTTTCAAGGCCATGACCGCTTTAATGAGGCCGGCAACGCCGGCGGCAGCTTTGGTGTGTCCGATATTGGCCTTTATGCTCCCCAGATAACAGATGTGGCTATCGTCCGGTTTTGACTCATCAATGGCCTTTTTTAATGCAGATATTTCTATTTTATCCCCCACCGCCGTTCCGGTTCCATGACCTTCAACGTAACCAACGGTCGATACGGGATAGCCCGCTCTTTTATACGTTTTCTCAATAGCCAGTCCCTGCCCTTCGATTTGCGGTTGGGTGATTCCTCCTGCCCCGTCAGAAGAAACGCCCCAACCTTTGATAACAGCGTGGATATCGTAACCATGCCGTTTTGCGTAATCTTCTGTGGCAAGAGCTACTATGCCGCAGCCTTCTCCTGTCTGCATGCCGTGTGCACGTTCGTCGTAGGGCCTAATATCTTCTTTTGCCAAAGCCTTGGTCTTGGCAAAACCGACGATTTCAAATGGATCGAGGCTCACGTCAACGCCACCGGCAAAGGCAACGTCCATGTCGCCCATGGCAAGGTGGTTGCAGGCGTTTGTTACGGCGAGAAGAGAAGAAGCACATGCTCCGTCAACCGTGTACGCACCGGAACGGAAATCAAAATAATTTGCGACACGTCCGGCAATTACGTTTGGAATGTTACCAGCCAGAAAATCCTCATTAATTTCAGGTAAAGGACTTGAGTAGAAATGATGGATTGCCTCAACAAGAGCGTCAGCCTGATCACCGGAAAAATTTTTCTGGACGGCATTTCTGACAGCCCGTTCTACGTAAGGCCACCTGCTTTTCAACATGTGACTGCGGAAAAACTCCCCTGACCCGCTATTGCCAAGAACCACTCCCACCCGCTTTTTATCTGTTTTCTTTAAATCAAATCCGGCGTCCTTTATAGCCTCTCTGACTGTATGCAAAGAGAGCCAGTGACAAATATCTGCGGTGTTAATGGTGACAGGTGGGATTTTCCATTCGACAGGATCAAAAGACCAGTCAGTAATGACTGCCATGCGATCACAATAGGTTTTTCCTGGAGATTCTGGGTCGGGGTGGAAATACCATTCATTTGGTAAACGCTCATCTGGAGATGTCCTGAAATAACGCCTCCCGGCTAAAATATTAGTCCATAATTCTTCAGGAGAATGAGCCCCAGGGTAAACACATCCCATACCGACGATTGCAATGTTCACTTTGCCACCATACCATATTGATTTTGCTGGATTTTTTTATGCGGCTTTTAGAGAAGTGCATGAAAAAGATATGCCGCCCCTAGAACTGTTATTGCGATTAACTATTACTGTTATTGCGATTAACTATCAATAACAGAACTGTATCTATCACACATTGTGGCATAAATCAACCAACAATTTGTTAGTTAATTAAAAATTTACAAAACAATTTTGACACTAATACGACAGGTTAAATGAGAACTTCTTCTAAGAAGAATAAAGACCCCATCTGGCCAGAAGAGTGGTGGAGAGGCAATTTGACATACTGGTACATTTAGGATGAGATTTTTACTAAAAAGTTCAATAATATCAAGAATATATTAGTACGTGGACTTGTACAAAATCCGATGTTTGGGAAGTTTCCCTAAGGGGAAAGCTAATAAAATCGGCACGTTAGAGATGGAGTGTCGATTCCCACTGGTTTCCCTCTCTCTCCGCCACTTTCTTATTGCTAAGCTCTGAATCTCAAGCCGAGCTTATCTTTTCTTGCATCTCCGTCCCCTTACTTATTATCTCTGCATGCACAAACCGATACACCTTTGGTGTAACGATCGTAATCGTCATACACTTTTTGTGGCTACTTCCATTAGACCATTTCAAAATTCCCCCTACTACCAACATGTGCCCAAAATTACAGTTTTAATGGCCGCTCCGGAACATCACCAGCAAATACCATGCATAGGCCCGATGGTTTACTGGTGATAATCTCAAACATTGCTTTATAATGTGTTATTGCTTGGTTATAGTTACGCCTGACTTTAATTGACAGCGTATTTGTTGGCTTAGGAGTTATTGACCTTTGAGCGGCCAAGAGCCAATCTTATAAAACACCGGGAGAGTTCCATGAAATTACTCACCAAACAGTTCTTGACCTTTTTTGTCGGGTCCATCTTTACCCTGGCCGTGGCCGGGACAGCCATCTGGGGATTCAAAGACCTGGAGAGGGTGACGGATCAACTCTTGCTGGTTGATATCAAGATCAACGCCCTGGCCAATGATTTTTCCCGGGAAATTGCTAAATCCCGGCGGGCCGAGAAGGAGTTCTTTATCTTTCCCAATAAGCGGGCTAAACAAGTCAAATATATTGCCAATTGGCATAAATCGTACGATTTGATCATGGCCGAATATCTGGAAGAGCTTGATCTTCTCCTGGGAAAGAACAAAGACCGCGAAAAACTGGTCATGACGGCCAGGGCCAGGGAACTGATGAATGCCAATATTGCTGGCTGGAAAGACGTAACTGATAAGTTCAAGAGGACCAAATCGTATAATTCGGTCAACAAAGCCGAGTACGGTCTCTTCAAAAAGAGAACCAATGAGATAGAGGACATCTCAGCCAAGCTTATTGATGAATCCATGAACGATGTTTTTGAAAGCCGTCAGAAACTGCAGACCGAACGGGCACTCACCGAAAACCTGATTAAAGGCATCTTTATTGCCGCCTTGCTCTGGGGCCTGCTGGCCCCGATCTTTTTTGCCCGTCGCTTGACAGACGCCATTAAAAACATCACCAAGGTTACCGAAGAGATTAGTCGGGGCCGGCTCGGCATTAATCTGAAAGTTACCCGTAAAGATGAATTGGGCGATCTGGCCGCGGCAATTAACCGCATGCAGAGAAGCCTGATGATTATGATCAAGAAGATTAAAGGTGCTTAAAATTTAATAGCGAACTGGTTATTGGCCAGGGTGGAATCGGGCCAGTCTGCACATGAACTGACCCGATCTGACACCAATACTTAGGACGGGATCAAACTTTTTCGATTAACACCGACCAGGCCCCGTCCGGCAGCTGTTTCTTTGCAATGATCCGGTGCCCTTCCTTTTCGGCCGAACCGGGAACATTATTAATCGGCGCCCCATCATCGAGATGAATCTCCAGGACCTGGCCCGACTGCAGTTTGGCCAGTTCAACTTTCGTGTAAACCAGATTCATCGGGCAGCCGACTCCCCGGCAATCCCTGAGCGCGTCCGCTTTATTTTTAGTCTTGGTCATCACCTGCCTCCTTCTTTATTCAATGATTTCAACACCTTCTTCCGTAACGACCCCCCTGGCGACGAGGAAAGACTTGATTTGGGGTTGTGCCGTCGCCAGGGAGATAATCACAAAACTTATCTTGGGGTCATAGGCCAGTCTGATATCTTCAGCGGAAGGCCGGGCCGGGGTTTCCGGATGGCTGTGATAAACAGCCCGTAAAGCCTGGCCCCTGCTGCGCATCTCCTTTACCGCCGCAAACTGTTCCCGGGGCTCCATGCTGAAGTGATCAACCGCCTTATCGATATTGGTCAGCTCATAATGGCTGCTGACAATATCGTCTTCACTCGCCAGGTAGCCGCAGGCCTCATTGGGCAGTTCCCGGTTGGCGTGGGCGGTGATGGCCTGAATAACACTCCGTTTAATCCTGAACATCTCGTTTCTTCCTTTCATTTTTTCAGACTGCAAAATGTCTGTTCCTCATCGAACAGTTCGGTGATAGTCGGCTCCTCTCCGCAAACCGGGCAGTTCTGCTGCTTATGGAGCTTGATCTTCTTGAAATCCATCGTCTTGGCGTCAAAGGTCAACAGAGTGCCGGTCAGCAGGTCGCCCACCCCGGTGACGAACTTCAGGACCTCGGCGGCCTGGATGGTGCCGAGCATCCCGGCTATCGCCCCCAGCACTCCGGCCTGGGAGCAGGTCGGCACGGCATCGGGCGGCGGCGGCTGCCTGAAGGTGCAGCGATAGCAGGGCGACTTACCCGGCACCACCGTCATGGTCTGGCCGTCAAAGCGGAGGATGCCGCCATGGGAAAAGGGGATGCCCTCCATGACACAGGCATCGTTGACCAGAAATTTAGTCGGAAAATTATCCGTCCCGTCCACCACGAAATCATAGTCACAGATGATCTCCCTGATATTATCGGCCCGGAGACATTTCTGATATGTCACCACCTCAATTTCAGGATTAATAGCCAGCATTTTCTCCCGGGCGGATGCCACTTTCGGCGTATCAATATCTTTCGCAAAATGAATGACCTGTCTCTGCAGATTCGACAGATCGACCGTATCGCCGTCAACAATACCGATCTTGCCGATCCCGGCGGCAGCCAGATAGAGGCCAATCGGCGCGCCGAGACCACCCGCCCCGACAATCAGGACCCGCGCCGCCATTAATTTGGCCTGCCCTTCGACCCCGACGTCCGCGAGGAGAATGTGGCGGCTGTATCTTTCCAGTTGTTCTTCAGTAAAATCTCTCATATTGCCTTAAATCCCTCTTCTAGATCGTCGATTAAATCCTCATGGTCCTCGATACCGACCGCCAGCCGCAACATATTAGGCCGGACCCCCATGACCAATTTCTCCTCTGCCGGATATTCGGTGAAAATGGTCGAGGCGGGATGAATGATCAGTGTCTTATTGTCGTTGATATTGGTGGCCCGCCGGATCAACTGCAAAGCATCCATAAAGGCAAAGCACTCCTCCCGGCTGGCCAGGTCAAAGGTAAGCACCCCGCCAAATCGCCCGCCAAACTGATGAGCGGCCAGGGCGTGATAGGGGGAACTCGCCAGGCCCGGATAATTGACCCCCTTTGTCCGGGGCTGCTTTTCCAGATAAGCGGCCAGGGCCATGGTATTGGCGCAGCTTCTTTCAATCCGCAGGTTCATGGTCTCCAGGCCGAGGGTCTGGAGATAGGCATTATGCGGGGAAAGACAGGCTCCCACGTTACGGTAAACCTCCTGCCGCAGGGCCGCCAGCAAGGCCATCTGCCCCTGTTTAGCGGCCCGTTCCTGAAGCCTTGACGCCTGGCGCCAATCAAAATTACCGTGGTCGATAATGACCCCGCCAACCGAAGTCGCGCCGCCGGAGATATACTTGGTACTCGACAGGATCTCGATATTCACCCCATGCTCTCCACAATTGAAGAGATACGGGGTCAGCAGGGTGTTGTCCAGGATCAACGGCACCCGCTGGGCGGCGGTTATTGCGGAAATACGGCGGCAGTCCGGCACATCAAGTTGCGGATTGGTAATAGACTCGATAAACACCGCGCTGGTCTTCGCGTCAATGGCGCCGGCCACCTGGGCAAGATCATCCGTGTCCACATATCTCACCTCCAAACCCCAGGGCCGCAGGGTTTTATCCAGTAACGACAGGGTATTGCCGAACAGATGCTTGGAGGTGACAATGTTTGCTCCGGCCCCGGCCAGGGCCAGAATAGTATTACTGATGGCGGCCATGCCCGAGGAGACGGCCAGGACCCCGATGCCGCCGGAGATCAGCTGCAGCCGTTGTTCAAAATCAGACACCGTCGGATTGGAAATACGGCTGTAGGCATAGGCCAGCTTCTTCCCTTCAAAGGTCAGCCTCAGCGAATCACCGCTTTCGTGCTCAAAGGCGACACTATCGTAAATCGGGGGCCGCAACGAACCCTTCGGATCTCGCAATAAGGGGTTGCCATGGATGGCCCTGGTACTAAAGCCTTTCACCGGCCGGACCCTCCGCCCATGAAATAAAGAAAATCAACCTCGTCGCCGTCACCGATATCCGTCTCCTGATAGAGCGTCCGGTCAATCACATCGCCATTGACCTGCACCGAAACCATTTCAGGCGATTCAACCTTTTCTATCTCCAATAAAGCCGCAATGGTCAGGCTCTCACCTTCAACCTGCCGCTTTTCCCCGTTCATCGATATCTGCATGATTCCACCTCTTCACTCTTACCTGACTTTTCTGATTGGTTTAGTCAAGTTTAAACACGAACAAATCTGCTGTCAAGAAAAAATAGTGTTGCCAGCTTTAGGGTACCGGCAAATCAGTCTTATTATTGGAGAGGTTAAACTCCAGAGAGGACCTCCCAAACGATCGGAGTGGGAGCTACTGCATCATCGAAAAACCTAGCCCAACACTGTAGCCCATTTGTTTTTACAGAGCAAAGCCTTCGACTCCATAATCACTTTATCACAAAAAACCATCCCCCTGTAACTACTTAATTAATAACTAACGCGGCCTAACAAAACCAAGAGAGTAAATAGTTGCGCTATCTACCACAATGTGATAGATAAACATATCACATAAATACAGTCTGTTTCTCAGCCTAATGCCAAAAATCCCGGGGGGGGGAGCAGACCTGGCAGAGGCGGATTTTTAACAGATAAAGACTAACGATAAAGAGAGGGAGGAATATCGCAAAACAATAACAGAAAGTTTGAGTGACAAAAGCGAAGATTATTTTTTTTACAATTACCCGATTGCCTGGCTATTGGGGCTAAACCCAAGGGGAAAGAAAATGAGAAAAAGACGAAACAATTTATCGTGGTTTATTTTGGCGGCTTTTATATTGGCCTGTTTCCCAGCCGCAGCCAACGCCGCCCAGTGGGGCATGCACCGGCATGATGCCCAGCACACAAACAGCACCGCCTATAGCGGTCCGACCAGGATCAGCGAGAAATGGAGCTTTCAGGATGAAATTACGAACGGCGGAGTGGCTATAGCCGATGATGGAACAATCTATTTCGTAGATGGATATCGAAGCCGGAATCTTTATGTTCTTAATCCCGATGGGACTGTAAAACAAATTTACGATCTTTACGCGAACGGCTACGGAGGAGGTTGTTGCACAAGACCGGTAATCGGACCCGACGGCACCATTTACGTCAGTGCCAATGGTATTGTCGCCTTTAACCCTGACCTTACAGTCAAATGGCATAATCCATCCTATGGAAGTTTTTGCTGCGGTTCCATGTCTCTCGGTCCAGACGGTAGCCTCTATCTCGTAGAGGGAGAGCTGGATGTACTCGATGCCCAGACCGGAGCCTGGAAGTGGAGTTCTAGTCTTGATAGAAATGAGGATTGGATTAATTGGGCCCCAGCGACAAGCAATGACGGCAGCAAAGTATATATAACCACCCAGCACAATGTCTATGCCGTGAGCAGTGTCGACGGCGCCGCCATCTGGGACCATGCTATCGATAATCCCGGCAGCAGTTCGGCTGTAGTAGCCGCTAATGGCGACGTATATGTTCCTGATGGCAACGATATTCTTGTTATCACTGAAAGGCCAGCTCCTAAACAAGGGATAACCCAAAGGAAAATCTCAGTCGGCACCAGCCAAGAAACAGTTTTCGAGATCGCCATGGCCGCCGATGGCTCCCTGGCCTCTGTCACCTACAATACGGTTGATCTGAACATTTATGATTATGCAGACTCAGCAACCGGCGGCAAACTCTACATGATCGATCCAAACCAGGATATCGTCTGGAGTGCTCCGATCGAGGCCGAAGTCATTCCCAACTGGACCATGACCTATGTGCCATTAATCGATGCCAACAATAATGTTTACCTGGGTACAGTTGACAGTGCCAACATGGCCCACGTCTATGGATTTGATGCCAACGGTAACTCTCTTTTCTACCGGAGTTTTGATTCCAACTGCGGTGGCGGGCCGGTGACCCTCGCTATGGACAACGAGGGGATACTCTACTTCTCGATCTTCATGGGCTACACCTACGCCTATCGACAGACCGATCCCTGGGGCAACTATCATGGCAATGCCCAGCATACCAGCAGCAGCATCTATCACGGCCCGACCCAGATTGCCCAGAAATGGGCAGCAGGTGTTGGCACCGAAGCCGGCATTGCCATTGCCCTAGACGGCACCATCTACGCCGGTGGCGCCGACGGCAACCTTTATGCCTTCAACCCGGACGGCTCAGTAAAAGGAGTGTTTGACGGCAGCGCCAGTGGTGTGTCAAATGCTGGTCTATGTTGCGCCTCACCGGTAATTGGCCCGGACGGCACCATCTATATTGCCGGGCGTTACACCTGGGCGCTCAACCCAGACCTCACCATCAAGTGGGTAGACACCTCTATGGGGCTCTGCTGTGGCTCGCTGACCGTGGGACCGGACAACACTCTGTATAGAGTTGAGTGGGACTATATTGACGCCATTGACGGCCAAACCGGGACCCTGAAATGGAACATCGACTATTCTGCCACTAATGACTTACCTGGCCATTCTCCGGCAGTAAGCGCTGATGGTAAAACCCTTTATCTGGCTACCCAGTATAATCTATATGCCCTCAACAGCGCCGACGGCTCAACTCAGTGGGGCCACCCCATTATTAATCCAGGTTGGGCCACTGCCTTAGTCGCCCCGGACGGCAGAATATATGCTTCTAACGACTCGAATATCGACATACTAAATAGCGATGGAACGCTAGCGCAAACCATTCTGGTAGGTTCTAACGTCTTTGAAATAAGCCTTGGCGCCGACGGCACCATCGCCTGTGTTACCTTTGATAGTTGGACGCCAGACAGAGCCAGCGGCCCTTGGGCAGGAGTTGCCTGGGATGCCAGCAATGCAACGCTTTACGCGATTGATCCCAGTGGTGCAATCAAATGGAGTACTTCTATTCTTGGCTTCTCTCAGGTTGTTGAAACAACCCAGTTTGCCCCGGTTATTGACGCATCCGGCAATATCTATATCTTCACCCGTGATGAGGCCGGAAATTACCTCTATGGTTTTGATGCAGCCGGCAATCAACTTTTCTTACATCAGATGGCGGCAACTGACCCTCTTTATGGGCCAGCACGTATAACAATTGGCGCTGACGGCAATCTCTATGTGAGCTGGTTCGGGGGCGATCTTTACGCCTTTGAACAAGCGCCAATGCCGTAAATAGTCAGCAGAGATTTATCCAATCAACAAAAAGGGACGGTGTCATCAATTTTGACACCGCCCTTATTTTTTTAAAAAAAAGACGGGTAGTGACAATGAGCCCCCTACCCTTTTATTTTCCCGCAACAACATGAACACCAATTAAATGCTATGCTTTGCCAGCTCACCCTTCAATTAATCCACCGGCAAAGTTTAGTTATCCGTTATTCTATAAGATTACCGTCTTTTTAATATAATGGACGACCTCATCCGGATCATCCATGACGTTGAACAGAAACAGATCCTCTTTACTGACAGTACCGTTTCTTTTTAACAACTCCTCCTCAATCCATTCCACCAGCCCGCCCCAGAACTCGCTACAGACCATAATAACTGGAAAGGGCTTAATCCGGTGCGTTTGCATCAGGGTCAGAGACTCAAAAAGCTCGTCAAGGGTGCCGAAACCGCCCGGCATACAGATGAAGGCCATGGCATACTTAAGGAACATGACCTTGCGGACAAAGAAATACTTAAAATCAAGCGGCAGATTGGCGTACTGATTGGGCTGTTGCTCAAAAGGCAGGGTGATATTGAGACCGATTGAAATTCCGTCAGCCCTGGTCGCCCCCTTATTGGCAGCCTCCATGATCCCCGGTCCGCCGCCGGTCAGAATCGGATAACCGGCCTTAGCCAGTTTATGAGAAATTTCAACAGTCATCTCATAACAGGGGTCTTCTTCTTTGGTTCGGGCCGAGCCGAAAAACGATACCGCCGGATGGGGCAGCGCCGACAAGGTATCAAACCCGTCAACAAATTCCGACATGATCTTGAATAGCCGCCAGGAGTCGCCGACATTAAAATAATCAAGTCCATACTGACTGCTGTCTTCGTTGAGTTTTGGTAATGGACACTTGGGAACCATATGCTCTCCTTGGGTTTGGGGGGTTCTATATTTTTCTGAACTGATGAGTTGCTGCTCCGCATCGGTATCAGTTAACTCGCCTCACCATTTTACAGGTTCAGGAACCTTGCTTCGCCTTGGTCAATTTCCCAAGCTTTTCAGCCATGCGCTCGGCCAACCGGACCTTACCCGTCTCCCGGTAAATCTTTTCAAGTAGAACGGTGACGTCTCTATTATGGCGCTTAAGCCGCAAACTTCCTTGCAGATTAATAATGGCTTGCTGTTTATCACCCTGCCGGTCCAGAACCTGAGCAAGACGGTAGCGGTTATCCCACTTTGAATCGTCAAGCTCCACCGCTTCCCGACAAAGGGCCAGGGCAATATCACTACCCTGCCCTTCAACTTCATAAAGCTCGCCGAGCAGACTCAAGGCCCGGCTGTCCTGGGGATTAAAACCACAGGCCAGCTGCAAACATGCCATGGCCCGTCGGTTATCGTCACAATGCCGCCAGGCCTCACCCAGACAGCGCTGAGCGGCGGCGTCCTCCCAATCTTCACGTTTGGCCCGCTCCGCATCGGGGACATCCAGCAATTCGACCACCTTTTCATATTGGCCGGAGCGGCAATAGAGCTCGGCCAGTTGCAGGGTAAGATCAAAAATCCGGTCATCGACACCCAGGGCCTTCTCGAAAAAACCGACCGCCAGATCATCCCGCTCACGGGTCAGCCAGGCCGAGCCGAGGTTAAATAAGGCCATGTAATTATCGGCCTCGACGGTCAGGGTTTTTTCGAAACAACCGATTGCGGTTTTAAGCCGGTTCAACCGGACATAGGCCACCCCCAGACTGTTAAGCAGGTTGACATTACGGGGGTCGAGCTCCAAGCCGAGCAGATACTCCCGCACCGCCCCATTCATGTCGCCTTCGTTATAGTAGACATCACCACTGATGTTCAGGGACACCCCATCGAACGGGGTAATCGTGGCCGGATCAAAAAACGCCGCGTGCTGCAGGGCCTTACGGGCGTTAACAACCACCGCCGATCTTTTAAAATCACCACATGGAAAAGAGGCCAGTCCGGCCGAAAAGGTCCGGTCGTGCACCTTGCTGATCTTATCCTGCAGATGCTGGAGGAGCGCTAAGGCCGCAGCATGGTCCTGATCAGGCAGAAACAGATAAACTTCGCCGCCTTCCCGCTCAACGAGTTGGCTCCCTTGGCCAAGATGGGGCGGGAGAATATCGGCCAGTTTACTGTCGTCCTGCTCGGCTTGCAGGGCCGCGACCCAAAATTTATCCTGGTGCCGCCACAGGTTGCGGAAACGATTCAACTCGGCCGGAGCCAGGGAGCGGAAGGGATGACGGCCAAGCTCGTCTTCGTCGAGATACGCCGCCTTGGCAAAGGGGCCACGTTGCCGGGCCAGAACAATCGCCTGCCAGGCCCGATCCATCAACTCATTAAAACCAGATGCCCCTTGGCCGTCCACCCAGACCTGGCCCATTTGGGCCCGATCCAGACCGTCCCGTTGCAACCGATAGAGGATGACATCGGCCATGGTCCTGACCTCGCCGACCGTGGCCCCCTGCCACAACATGGCAAAGACCCCGGAACCCAGATGAAAGACCGGAATATCCCGACCTGCTATCGAATCAAGTGATCCGGCCGCTCTTTTCAGATAGGCATGACCATGGGCGGCATCACGGGCCCGGGGATAGATCTCCAGGAGGACCAGAACAAAGTCATCCCGCTTAGCCAGGCGATGTTGTAGATTTTCCCGCCAGAGGCCCGGATTAAACAGGCTGGTCAGAGGATCAAGCGCCCGGGCCTGCAGGGCCAGAAAATCAGCGGTTAGCGCCCGGCTCTTATCAAGCAGGGCCTTGATTGTATATTTTTCGTAAAGGGCCGGGTCCCCTCCTTCCAGAATGGCGATGCCATACAATTTACCTTCGACAAATAACGGCAGAAAGAGACGGGGGGCGTGACTGTCAATGACCGGTTTGTTGTTCTGCCTGACCAGGGCCAGGACATTGCGGCACTCTTCGGGAAGTCTGGCCTCGAAGACATCATCCACTTCGGCGCCAACCAGTTCGGCGTGCTGACAGGGAAGATGCTGCCGGGCGATATCGCCAAAGAAATGCCGGAAGAGCAAAGGATCAGCCGCGCCCGGCTCGGGGGCTAACCAGTTAAAAGGTGAACCCATCAGACAGCTCCGAATGCTTGCAAGATAATATCGGCCAGGGGCACGATCTCCCGATCAGCGATGGTCCGCATATCCAGCAGGAAGAGATCGTTTTCAATCCGGCCGATCACCGGGGACTCCCCTTTACGAAGCAGTTCTTCCAACTCGTTGACCGAAATATTATCGGGCTGCAAAGCCACCGCCGTGGTGGGCAGATCCTGTTCGGGCATCGCGCCGCCACCAACCCGCGAGTCGGTTTTGAGTAGCGACACCCGGCAGCTGTCAGCCAGAGCTTTCTTGATCCGCCGCGACAACCGTCTGGCCCTGGCGGCAAGCTGCTCCTTGGGTACGCTAAGCATCGCCAGAGTCGGTATTTTGGCCAGCGCGACTTCCTCATCGTAGTAGAAGCGCAGGACTGCTTCCAGCCCGGCCAGGGTGAATTTGTCGATCCGCAGAGCCCGGGTCATCGGGTTGCTCTTGATCCGGTCGATTATCTCTCGCCGCCCCAGGATGATCCCGGCCTGGGGACCGCCCAGCAGCTTGTCCCCGCTAAAGGTAACTACATCCGCCCCGGCCTTGACCACCTCGCCGACGGTGGGCTCTTTCATCAAACCGAAGCGGGAAAGATCAATCAGACTGCCGCTGCCCAAATCCTCCATAACCGGCAGATCATGGCGAGCGGCCAGCTCAACCATCTCCGGCAGGGGAACCTCGGAGGAGAAACCGATCATCCGATAGTTACTGGTGTGGACCTTAAGGAGCAGCGCGGTTTCTTCGGTAATGGCCCCTTCGTAATCACGGAGATGGGTCCGGTTGGTGGCGCCGACCTCAACCAGGGTGGCGCCGCTTCTGGTCATTACATCAGGAATCCGAAAGGAACCGCCGATCTCGACCAGTTGACCGCGGGAAACGATAACTTCGCGACCTTTGGCCAGGGTATCCAGGCACAGCAACACGGCGGCGGCATTATTATTAACCACCAGCCCGGCCTCGGCCCCGGTCAGTTCGCAGAGGATCTCCTCCACCAGACTGTAGCGGCTGCCCCGCTTACCGGTGTTAAGATCAAACTCCAGATTGGAATAACCGCCGCCAACCCGAGCGATCATCGCCATCGCTTCATCGGGCAGCACCGACCGGCCCAGATTGGTATGAATCACCACCCCGGTGCCATTAATCACCCCGCGAAAATTCGGCGCCGTTCTCGCCCTGAAACGGGTCTTAAAAGGCTGATGCAGGCTAAGGAAGGTAAGTTCCTCTTTGCCCGTGAGTCCCCCGGCCAGAATCGCCTCCCGGCAATCGTCCAGAACCTCACGCACCGAGATTTTCGCCTGGTGATTAATGTCATGGCCCTGCTCTTCAAGCCAGCCGAGAAACTCATCAACCTTGGGAATCTCCCGTAAAAGCTTCCGGGCGTTAGCGGAGGGAACTTTTTTAGTTTTTGCTGTCATCTGATGTCCCAGTACGATAATTTATTTAAAATACTCATAACCACTTGAAAATACTTACCGTTTTTACCAATAACTGTCAAGAAAACGGCGGACGGATTCCCCCCGGCGAATGCCATCGCCAGCCGCCATTCCGGTTTCGCCAATCTATCCCTTCTAGAATCGACTTTTAGCGGCGGGCATGGTACATATTGACCACAAGCAAATCGTTGAATAAATACCACCAACAAAGAAACACCATGCCTGTTTTTCAACTGGATGAATCAATCAGCTTCCCGCCCCCGCAAATGGCCCGGGAAGACGGCCTCCTTGCCGTCGGCGGCGATCTCTCTCCCGAACGGCTCCTGCTCGCCTACCATCTCGGCATCTTCCCCTGGTATTCAAAAGGAGAACCGATCCTCTGGTGGTCACCCGATCCCCGGCTGGTGATCTTCCCCGATGAGTTCCATCTTTCCCGAAGCTTGGCCAAGACCATCCGCCGTAAATCTTTCAGGGTAACCTTCGACAGGGCCTTTCCTGAAGTAATCAGAAACTGCGCCGCTATCCGCCAGCAACAGGGCGAAGGAACCTGGATCAGTGAGGAGATGATCGCGGCCTACTGCAAATTGCACGAGATCGGCTACGCCCATTCGGTGGAATGCTGGATGGGAGATGAACTGAAAGGCGGGCTGTACGGAGTTTCACTGGGTTCGGTCTTTTTCGGCGAATCGATGTTCAGCCTGGCCCCGAACGCGTCCAAAGTGGCCCTGGCCACCCTGGTCAAGCAACTGGTTCTCTGGGAATTCGACATGATCGACTGCCAGGTAGACAGTGCCCACCTGCAGAGCCTCGGAGCCGAGGAGATTTCCGGAGAAGAGTTCGGGGAACGCTTGGCCCTGTCGGTCGACAAACCAACCCTCGTTGGCAAATGGCATAAACCTGAAAAGTGAAATGTACTTGAGAACATCTCCGGCCCGGCACATTTTTAACACCCCTAAGTCTGCCGCAGGTCTGCCCCTAAGAAATAAAAGTGCTCAAGTCTTTGCTTGGCTCTTGGCCGCTCTCCTTTTATTTAGTTCTGTAAACAATTATTAATGACAAGCTCACCCCGATCCTAATACAATTGAAATGGGAACGGTTTTTTACAACCCTCATTACAAAGGCAATGGTTCTTCAATCAACCCCAGGAGGAAGTCCGAATGGCGACATACGAATGTTCAAAATGTGGAATGGCTGTTAACGCTACCTGTGCTAAATGTGATGCACCTCTAGTTGATGACAGTATAAAATTAGAAGATGGGACAGTGGTACAAGTTTCAAAATGCCCAAATGGTCATGGCAAGATCAAATCCCCGATGTGTTGCGGCGTAGATATGACCTGCACGATTAAATAGCCTGCCCAACCTGACAAGCAACTCCTTCCGGTAAAAAACACCGGTCCTTTGGTGTTCTTTGCCGGCAGGCCCCAGGGTTATCAGGGTGGGAGTTCACTTAACTTTAAAGTCGTCACTAATGGGCTTGGCATCTGCCAGGACCCGCAAAAGGATTAAGTGGTCTAGACAAACTGCCCCGGGAACTGGATAGGACATATGGAAATTCCGTTACTCACTGATATTGTCATTATTTTCGGACTGGCGGTTGGGGTCTTGCTGCTATTTCATTTTCTCAGTTTGCCGTCGGTGGTCGGCTTTCTTCTTACCGGTATCTTAGCCGGTCCCTATGGTTTCGGGTTGATTTCGGCAGTGCACGAAGTTGAGGTGTTCGCCGAGGTAGGGGTTATCCTCTTGCTTTTTACCATCGGCATCGAATTCTCCTTCAAGAAACTTATTGAGATTAAAAAGCAAGTCGTTTTCGGCGGCGCCCTCCAGGTTGGCCTGACAATTCTCGCCGTATTCTTCATTGGCCGTCGGCTTGGCCTCTCTGGGCCGGAGGCAATTTTTTATGGTTTCCTGATCTCCTTATCGAGCACCGCGATTGTCCTCCGACTGATTCAGGAGAGAGCCGAGGTGGACACCCCCCATGGCCGGACCGGTTTGGGGACCCTGCTCTTTCAGGATGTTATCATCGTGCCGATGATCCTCATCTCCCCGATGCTGGCCGGCAACTCGCCGGGCGGGATTGACAGTGACATCTTCCTCTTTGCGGCCGAAGGCCTTGCAATCGTTGGGCTGGTCCTAATTGCAGCCAAATGGCTGGTACCCTGGCTTTTACATCAGGTTGCCCGGACGCGCAGCAAAGAGCTTTTTCTATTAAGTGTGGTCGTCATCTGTCTCACCATTGCCTGGCTCACCTCAAACGTCGGGCTGTCTCTGGCCCTGGGCGCTTTTATTGCGGGGTTGATCATTTCGGAGTCCGAGTACAGCCATCAGGCCCTGGGTAACATCCTGCCCTTCCGCAATGTTTTTACCAGCTTCTTTTTTATCTCAATCGGCATGCTGCTGGATACCACCTTTCTGCTCAACAATCTCCTGCTTATTATGACCGCTTCGCTCGGAGTTCTGCTTCTTAAAGCAATCATCGCCAGCGGCTCGGCAATACTTCTGGGTTTACCCCTGCGCAGTGGCATCCTGGCCGGCCTGTCCATCTGCCAGGTTGGGGAGTTTTCTTTCATCCTCTCCAGAACAGGAGTGGAACATGGCCTTATGGCCGATCACTACCAACTTTTTCTGGCAGTGGCGGTCCTGACCATGGCTGCTACACCTTTTATAATTAACTTGGCTCCACGTTTTGCCGACCGTATTCTCAAAATCCCCTTGCCGGTAAAGCTGAAAACCGGGCTTTGGCCGGAGCCGGAGAAGAAAACCCCTAAAAAGCTCAAACAGCATCTGATCATTATCGGTTTCGGCTTGAATGGCCGCAACGTTGCCCGCGCCGCCAGAATGACCGGCATCCCCTATATGATTATCGAAATGTCGCCCGATACGGTAAAGAAGGAACGACAGAAAGGCGAGCCTATTTTCTATGGTGACGCCATCCACGAAGAGGTATTGCGCCATGCCGGCATTGAGGATGCAACCGTGGTGGTGGTCGCCATCAACGACCTGGCCGCCACCCGTGAGATCACCGAAAATGTCCGGAAGATGGCCGCCAACGCGCATGTGATTGTTCGGACCAGATTCCTTACGGAAATGCAGGCCCTCTATGAAATAGGAGCCAATGAGGTTATCCCGGAAGAATTTGAAACATCGGTGGAGATTTTTTCCCGGGTCCTGGCCAAATATCTTATCCCCAGAGACGAAATAGATAAACTTGTCATCCAGCTTCGCTCTGACGGTTATGAGATGTTCCGGAATCTTGCCAGAGAACCAAGCTCGTTCTCCAGTCTGGGTCTGCACCTGCCGGAAGTTGAAGTCAGTTCCATGCGGGTTGAGGAGGGTTCGTATGTAGCGGGGAGGTCCTTATTGGAGCTGGAGATGCGGAAGAAATACGGCCTGACAGTGCTGGCGGTGCGTCGCGACTCACAGACCTTTCCTAACCCCGAGGTGGAAATGGCTTTTTTTACTGACGACGTTCTCTATGTAATGGGTCTCCCCGAAAAATTGGCCGAAAGCGCAAAGTTGTTCAGCTGTGCCAGAGGTTGACAATGATGCCTCTGCAGGCAGCGATCAGGACAGGCTCGACAACTCCGCCAACCGTTACCACGCAAATTTACAACAGACCAGCAATCCTATATATCAAAGATTAAAACATTGCGGCGTAAATGTTGTCTGGCGACAAGCTCTTCGAGGCTGACTGAGAACGCTGCCAGCAGTTTTTCTTCGGCCGCCAGGAAGAATCCGTCAATAACTTCATCTTGCTCCTGCTGATCGGCAACAAACTCAATACCTCCTTCCAGGAGGGTGATAACTTCCGAGGCAAGAATCTCACGGGCAGGTCTGGCCAATTTATAGCCGCCATTTTTACCCCGAACGCTGCGGATAATCCGGGCCTTGCCCAGTTGGTTGAAGATCTGCTCGAGATACTGGCGGGGGATATTCTTCAGCCTGGCTATTTCCTTGATCTGCAAGAGACCCTGGCCCTCGTTTTCCGCCAGGGCCAAGATCGCTTTCAGACCGTATTTACTTTTCGTGCTGATTGTAAGCATTAATCACCGACAACTTCGAGATCTACCGACAGAAGATCCTCAATTATTATAACTGGAGCAAATAGCGTTGGAGTGCAATGATAAAGGAACCTGGCATGAATAACAATGGTGAATAACAGGGAGCAGACCCGGTTGGAAGAAGCGCCACTTATCAGCATATTTCCCTCTGGCCTCGGCCGAGAGCTCCGCCTGCCCGGCAATAGCCACGGTAACCAACACCCCTCCGTCGGCAAGAGCAGCCTCTGCTTCATTAAGGGCCTTATTCCGGGTCAGGAGAAAGTTTTCCATAAAATCCTGTTTCCCTTTCTTGTATTTCATAAAGCCCTCTCTGCCTCCTTACCGGCTCGTTTTTCATCCCCGAAATTGCCCAACGGCTGTTCACGCCAACATAGAGTTCTGCCTGCGACCATCCCACCCCAACCGCATAACAACAAAAACGGGGGAACTTGCCACCACTGAAAATCCCTATCACAAGTACGAAATAATACGATTGCCGGGAAGAATTCTTAAATATTCAAAACAAATCTGCTAGAGTACGGATCATTGCTCAAAAATCATCTAAATTCACTATCACCCCGGTAAAAGATATATTATGCCAACAAACAGAAGCTTTCCTGTCTTTAAACTATTGGTGTTTACGATAGTTCTAATCCTGCCGCTTTATTCAGTCTTTATCATGACCCCGCTGTTTTCAAAACTGGTTGTGGGGAACCTCGAAGGTAATGCTGAACAATTAGCGCGCCATATATCCAGGATGTTCATTAATGCCTCCGGTGATTTACCCCCCGACTCTATCTCCGCCAGCATGAAAGAGGAAGCCGGAAACTTTTTAAGAGATTTCGAAATAAACAAGCTAAGAGTATTTTCAACTGACGGCACAATCATATTTTCAACCACCGAAGAGGATATCGGCAATTCCTACCCAAAGGCCCTTTTCTGGAATGAGATAGCCAGCGGGGCAACCTATTCCAAGATCGTCAAAAAGGAATCTTCTTCCGTTGACCAGGAGAAGTTCCACCATGATGTCATTGAAACATATTATCCTCTAGTCAGAGACAACCTCGTGGTTGGCGCTATCGAGATATACACCAACATCGACACTCAACAAGAGAGTCTTGCCCTGTTTTCCAAGAAACACAACCTATTGATCGTCAGCGTATTATTACTGATGGGGGCAGTTTTCATCGTCGCCGAAGAAAGAGAAAAGAGACATCTTCGAACCCAGCAGAAATTCCAAAATCAGATATTTCGGGCCAAGGCAGAATGGGAGAAGACAGTCGACGCCATTGATGACGTTATCGCAATCGTCGATTTATCCTTCACAATCCAGAGGATTAATAAGGCCGGGCGCGAAAGATTCAACGCGCCTTTCCCGGAACTGCTCGGCCATAAATGCTTTGAGGTCCTGGAGCAATCCGACGTAATCTGTCCGGATTGCCCCATTCCCAAGGTTCTTGAGGATGGCAAAACCCATCATTGCGAGCTTTTTTCTGCTAGCACAGGTCATACCTTCTGGATTTCCGTCGCCCCATTATTTGACGAAAACGGCCATATAAACAGTTTTGTTCACACCTCCCGCGACATTACCCACCTCAAAGTAATGGAGCAGCAGATGCAGAGAAACCAGAGAAGAGAATCTCTGGCCGTATTAACCAGAGGGATCGCCCATAATTTCAGGAATATTCTGGCCAGTATTTTGATGAACAGCCAGGTCCTCCAGAGCAATCATAAAGACGACCAGCAGATAAAAGAGATTACGGGGTGGATAAATGAATCCGTCCAGTCCGGCTCCAAACTGGTCACCGGACTTATGCAGTTTTCCCAGCATAAAACCAAAAAAGACTTCCATCCGCTCGACCTGGCCCAGTTAATTCCAGACACATATGAACTGATCAGAAGCTCAATCGGCAAGGATATCAATCTCACCTACAACATACCGCAATCTCTCGAAATTATGGGGGATCCCGGCGCCCTTTTTCAGGTTTTGGCAAACATCTGCTCAAATTCCGCCGACGCCATGCCCCGGGGCGGCGACCTGCGCATAAATCTGCAAAAGTCTGGTGCAAAAGCTCTGATAATTATTACCGACACCGGCTCCGGCATAGACCAGGGCATCCTGGACAAAATCTTCGAACCTTTTTTCACGACCAAGGATGTTGATAAGGGTACAGGGCTGGGGTTGTCCTCGAGCTACGGCATCATCAAAGAACATGGCGGTAATATCCAAATAGAATCAACGGTCAACGTCGGCACTACAGTCACCATAACCTTGCCCTTAACCAATAATGGCATCACGGAAAATCAATTAACCTCACTGCGGGAGATAGAAGGATTTGGCCAACGCATTCTCCTGGTAGACGACGAAGAGCAGATCATTATCCCCATGACCAGGCTGTTGGCAAAAGCCGGCTATCAGGTAGCCGGGGCTAAAAACTGCGAAGAGGCCTTGACAAAGCTCAACTCCTGGCGCCCCCATCTGGTTATCCTCGATTACAATATGCCTGACAGAAACGGCATTGATTGCGCCACCGAAGTCAACCGCTTAGACCCATCGGTTAAAATAATTATCCTCTCCGGCATCCCCACCGAAGACCTGGAAGAAATCATCGCCAAGCGAGGAGTTGAATACATCAGTTGCTGCCTGGAGAAACCAATCGGCATAGTCAAGCTGAATCGGGCCATGGCTGATATTTTCGGTAAACCGGGGGAAAAGGGGAATAACAGCCAGAGCTAATATTTCATGGTTGTTATGGCAAAAGGAATGTTTCGCCGAAACACCCAGGGATATTCGGCTTAGCACCAGCCCCCCTTCCGCCCCCCAGGCGAATCAGACAAAAAAACGGATCATGCCCCACAGGGCACAATCCGTTTTTTAAGCTCAGCAGACTATCCTGAAATATCTTAGAACTCCGCGGCCAACTGCAAAGTATAAATGTCCCAGTCTGTGCCAAAACCGTCATAGTCCTCTTCATGAAGGTACTCCAGGGCCAGAGCGGTGCCGTCCAGAATCTCGACGGCCAGGGCGGCCACAATCCGTTCTTCAACAAACGCCCCACCTGCCTCATCGGTGGCTTGGTAACCAACGGCTATGGAGCCCTCTCTGCTCCCCAACGGAAAGACAACTCCGGCCTCAACATTGTAGGCGGAAACCTGCGAATCAGTACCGGCACCAATTAAATCATCATCGACCCCGACATACTCCCCGATCAGGGTGACCGGCCCCAGACCGGCGATCAGATGAGCACCATAACCGCCAACATATTCGAGAACATTCTGCGCCCCGGGCACCAGCCCCAGTGCATCGGTCAACCCATCGGAATCCTGAATACTGCTGATCCAGGCACCGCCGACATCGATACTTACCGCATCAGATTCAAAGGCGTAACCGGCGTTGGTCCCATAATGCTCAATTCTATCGTCACCGCCATCGTCAGCATCGCCATTAAAGGAGTATACTGAAGCGTAGAAGCCCGCCACTTCAACCCCTAGCAGGAGAGCATCTTCCCCGGTCTCACCAAGATCCAGAGTCAGGGGGTCGGAGACCATCTGGCTCTCAAAATTACCGAAGGGCACATACATCTTACCAGCGGTCATATAGAGCGGATTTTTCTCGGTATTGCCGATGGTGACGGCAGCCTCGTCAACCTCCATCGCGCCACCATCCTCGGAAAGAAACAGGACATGGGCCGAGCTGAAGTCGCTGACCTCCGCATCAATACCTAACTCAACGGTGGCAACGGCGATATCACTCTCGGTAACGATATCATCATCATAAACCCCGGTCTCAACCTCAACAACCCCGCTGACCGTCACCCGGTCGGTCCAGTTTTGGCCGCCTTGGATCTCAGCCGGGGCGGTACCTCTTATGTCCGCCATTGAGGTGCCTTCCATGTTCGCCATTTTGGCCCAAAGCTTGTCAATCTCCATTTTGAGCTCAGCCTCTCCGGCCTGCGAAACCACCGGAACCGCGATCAACATCACTACCAGCCCCCAAAAAAACATCGAATACGAGGCTTCCCTCTGCCGCCCAAAACTCCATCCCCGGCCCAGAACTATCATTCTTTTTCCCTCTCTAAATTAATTTACGATTGTCCAAAAACAGCTAACCTGAAATTAGAAGGCCTTCAACACTCACGCCGATTCTTCTAAGCTCGGTATACTAAGGAAAAGAAAGCGAGATTGTCAACCAAAAGAAACCAACATACCACGGCGTGGTACGCCGAAAACACCCGCTATAACCACCAGATAGGCTTAACTAGTTGGAATAGTTGACTAAATCCCACCCTCAATCTCCGGGCAATCGGCTAACCCTTCTTAACCATGCCTAATTATTACGAAAAAGACCGGCCACACAAAAGCGACTTAATAAAAAACTGCTTCACTTTATCCATGCACCCGTGATATACTACGCCTTCGTGACTAGAAAAAATCAAACCGTCACATCATAATCTAAACTAAAATTTTGCTGTGTTTAAGGCGCCCGCATGAACAAAGTTCTTATAGTTGAAGACTCACCGGAACTGCTCAAACCCATTGTCCTTGGCCTGCAGAAACACAACGCCGATTTCGAAATTCTGACCGCCGCCAATGGTGAAGAGGCGGTGGATATCTTGCAGAAGGTGCCAATTTCAGCCCTGGTCACAGATCTCTACATGCCGAAAATGGACGGCCTGGAACTTCTGGCCTACATGACCCAGAACCACCCGCGGGTTCCATGTGTTGTCATGACCGCATTCGGCAGTGCTGAAATCCAGGACATTCTTGATCAGAGCGGCATCTTTCACTATCTTGAAAAACCCCTCAATCTCAAGGATCTCGGCAACACCATTCTTGACGCCCTGGCCCAGTTCGAACAGGGTAAGTCTCTTGATGGTCTTTCCGTGGCCGGGTTCCTCCAGCTTATCGAAATGGAAGAGAAAAGCTGTATTATTGAAGCGGCCAATCCCAGAAAAGAATCCGGTCGCTTCTTTTTCATCAAAGGCAAACTACAGAATGCCGAATGCAATGACCTGGACGCCGACAAAGCGGCCACCACCATGCTTGGCTGGGAAAAAGCCAAGCTCCGGGTTAAGAGCCTGCCGGCCGGCAACACCGAACAAAAAATCGGCTTCGGCCTCAAAACCCTGATCATGGAAAGCGCCAGGCGTAAAGACGAGAGTGGCCCCAGCGACGCAGCGACAAAAAATAAGAAGACAGGCAAGGCCAACACCGTTGACATCTTGTACCAGGCCGTTAGACGGGCGGAGGCCAACGAAGACACAACAGCCCAGCAGATGCTGGCAACCCTTCTAAAGCAAAACCCGAGAAACCCCGACGCCTGGCTCTGGTATTCAAGGGTAACGGATAACGTTAAAGCCATTGAGGCCGCCCTGGAAAATGCCGCCATTCTGGCCAAAGATAATGCTGAGATTATTGAAGAAGCAAAAAAATTACAACTGGCCTTTGCCAGCGGCTGCCCGAAAACCGGCGAAATCAGCCATTGCCCCTTCTGCTGGACCCCTTATGGCGGCAAACTAGAGGTCTGTCCATACTGCAAGGCCTATTTCCTGATCAGCCCGGGGATGCTCAAAGACAAGAAGAAAGGGGTAGACGCCAACTTAATCAACAAGGCAATTCACCGTTACACCAGGATCATTCTGGTGGAGAAGAAACACAAGGTCCATTTTAACCTGGCCCTCGCCCACCTCAACCGCAATCAATGGGAAGAAGGACTGGACCAACTCTATAAAACCAAAACCCTGCAACCGGACAACAAACTATACCGGCAACAGCTGAAGATCTTGTTGGATCATATGGCCAATATCGAATTGCCTCCCACCAGCGAGACCGCGAAACCGCAAAGGACAAAAACTGTAGCCGCGACGGGAGAGCGAAAAAATAAAACCGTCCTGGTCGTCGAAGACAGCACCACCACCCGTAAGGTTATCACCGTTATTCTTAAGCATGAAGGTTTCGACGTTATTGAAGCAAAAGACGGCATTGAGGCCCTGGCCAGATTCAACGAGATCGTGCCGGATCTGGTCCTCCTTGATATCATCATGCCGGGAATGGACGGTTATCAGGTTCTGGCCACCATGAAGAACAACGCTAATTTCAAAAAAATCCCGGTAATAATGCTGACCGCCAAAGACGGCCTGATCGACAAGGTCAAAGGCAAGATGTCGGGCTGCAGCGAATATCTGACCAAGCCATTCACCCCGGAAGAATTAATGGGAAGGATAAGGAAATATTTAAAATAAACAAAGATAAACCTTTGCTTGTTGCCGCAAAGATTTAGGGGTTACGGGAAATATGAGACCCCATTCTGATTATCCGGTTTTACCAAACACAAGAAACTATGGCCGAAAAAACTAAAATACTGATAGTTGACGACTCCAAATTGATGCGCAAGGCCGTCAAGGATATCTTCGCGGCCAACGACGGCATGGAAGTGGTTGGTGAGGCCGTTAACGGCAGCGAAGCACTGCAACTCATTCCCCGGCTGACCCCTGATGTGATTGTTTTGGATGTCAATATGCCGGTAATGGACGGGATTACCACCCTGAAACACATGATGATCCAAAATCCGGTCCCGACGGTGATGCTGAGCACTCTCACCAAGGACGGCGCCGCCGTAACCTTTGATTCACTTAAATACGGTGCGGTGGACTTTCTTACCAAGCCATCCTCTCTTAACGGCGACCTGCAGGAGCAGATGGCGGCAATTGCCGACAAGATTGCCGTTGCCGCCGGAGTCAAACTGGAGGCCATGCAATATATCAGGTCTGCCCCCAAAGATAGTCCTGTGCCATCGCCGCAGAATCTCGAAGTCAAAAAGATCGTCACCATTGGCGGTGCCGAGGGCGGATACAGCGCCCTGTTAAAATTAATTCCCCAACTCCAGCCCGACGTGCCGGCCGCCTATATAGTCGTGCTCTACGCGGCCGCTGAACATATCGACGCCTTTGTCCATTATCTGGACCACTGCTCAGCCCTGGCCGTTAAACGGGCAACCGAAGCGGCCCCGCTTGAAAGCGGCGTCTGTTACATAAGCTCCGGGGAAGAGTACGTGACCATCCGCGAACTTAATGGCGATTTTCTGCTCCATGTCAGCCCCGCCCCCTTTTCAACCAGGCGTGGTTCCATCGATATGTTGATGCTGTCAACGGCCGAATTGGCCGGGAAAAAAGCGGTGGGGGTAGTGGTCTCGGGGATGGGTGATGACGGGGCCGAAGGTCTTTGCGAAATCACCGCCAACGGCGGCGCCGCCATCGTCCAAAAACCGCAGTCATGCCTCTGCCGGGAGATGGCGGAAAACGCACTCAAGAGATGCAAGGCCAAGATTATCGTTGCCGATACCAAGATAGCTTCAGCAATAAACTTATGCTCTGCATAACAAGATAAGGAGGGGGGATGAGGATGGGCAGCAGGTGCAGCGATCATTACTGTGGGAGAAGCAAACTTCCGCCGCAACGGGTGAAGAGAAACCACAATATTGTTCCTTTGTATTTTATTAATAAAATTAAAAGCTTATTTAGCAACTCATAAAAGGAGGAGGTTGCCTTGAATTGGAAAAACTTAAAGATCCAGAACAAACTGTTGCTCGGCTTTACGCCGGTTATTCTTGTGCTCTTGATCATTGGTGGACTTGGATATTTTAACATCTCGGCGATCAAGGGAGGTATGACCGAAGTCGGCAAGGCCGCCTCCGTTGCCGACGCCTCGATGGAGATGTCCCTCGCCCTGACCAATGACCGGCTGATGCTGATGGAGATCCTGACCGCCCAGGACAAGCCGGAACTTGACGCGATGTGGCAGGAGCGCGAGGAGTTCGACGCGGCCTTCGACGTTTATTCCACGGCCGTTCTCAAGGGCGGTGAAACCGAGATGGGCACCATCTACCAGGTTGAAGACGAAGGTCTGGCCAAACTGGTCAACGAACTTGCCAAGAGGCACGATGCGGAGTTCAGCCCCCAGATGCAGGACGTTTATCGGAACATGCTCTCCAAGTTCACCGCTGAGGCGGAGGAAGAGGTCGGGATGAAGGCCATGGAGGACACCTTTGAAGAGATGCACTCTGATCTGGAAAAACTTGAGGAATCAGTTGACCGCTTGGTCGACAGGGGTATCAAGGCCGGAGCCTCAGCCTCAGCCATGCTCGACAAGGAAAGTAAATGGAAAGACCTCTCCATGGAGATCGCCCTAGCCATTTCCGATGCCCGCTTGGTCGTCGAGGAATTCGTCCAGACCATGGATACCAAGATGCACCCAGAGCTTTCAGAAAAATTCGCGGGCGACGTTGACAAAGCCTCATCATGGCTCAACGGTATGGTTAGGGGGGGCTCAGACAAGGAGATGGGTAAGATAAACGCTCTGACTGACAATGCTACGAAAAATGTAGCTAGAAAAGCTTACAAAGATCTAACCGAACACTTCGCGCCAGCCGCCATGGCGGTCATGAAAGAACATACCAAGACGCTAGAGATCGCAAAGACCCTTGATGATCTTGATACCTCAATCGATATCCTCGGTATTGCCATGACCGACAAGCTTGCCAAGGTTGAGGAAGGCGCAAAAGATACCATCGATGCTGCCAATAATGCAGCCAACAGAACGGCTGCGGCCGCGACTTTCCAGAATATTGCCGGTATCATCATCGGTACCATTATCGCCTTCTTTATCGCCTTCTTTATCGCCCGGGCCATTGCGGTACCGATCGCCGATATTGCCTCGATCATCCAGACGGTTGCGAGGGAAAAAGACCTGACCCTTGCCGTTCCGGTCCTTGGCGGTGACGAGGTAGGCGAGATGGCCGGTGAGTTTAACACCATGATGGATGAGCTCAAGGAATCATTTGTCGAGGTAACCAGATCTTCCCAGCAGGTTACGACCGGCGCCGCCGAGGTGGCCAAACGGGCCTCGGCCAACAAGGCCCGGGCCGAGCACGAGGTTGAACAGACCTCCAGGGCCGCCCAGATCATCAAGGAAATGGCGGGAACAGCCGGGTTTGTTAACCAGGCCTCTACCGGCCAGAAAAACGCCGCCCAGACATCTACCAAGACCCTGGAAGAAATGGTGGTTGACATGAAGGGGGTTGCCGAGGCCGCCGATGCCCAGAACGAGGAAGCCCGGGAAGCTGGAGCCAGGGTGGGCGAGATGGGTGAAACCGGTGGCAAGGTTGCCGCCACTGCCCAGGAACAGGGTAAAATGGTGGTCGACGTGACCGCCTCTGTTAATGATATCGCCAAAGCGGTGGATGATATGAACAGTGCGGTTGCCAGGGCCACCGAGCATGGCACCGCCTCACTGGAAGCCGCCGAGGAAGGCAGTAGCTCGGTTGCCGCCACAGTTGTTGGTATGAAGGCGATCTCCGAGTCATCCGAGCAGATCTCCGAGATTATCGGCGTTATTACCGATATCGCCGAGCAGACAAACCTCCTGGCCCTGAACGCCGCCATCGAGGCCGCCCGTGCCGGCGCCCATGGTAAAGGTTTCGCGGTTGTTGCGGACGAGGTAGGTAAACTGGCCCAGAGGTCATCAGAGGCCGCCAAAGAGATCACCCAGCTGATCAAGGACTCAACCAGCAGGGTTAATGAGGGTACCATGTTGACCGACAGCTCCCAGCAGGCCCTGACCAAGATCGACGAGAGTGGTAAGGTAAACATGGAAGCTATCACCGAGATCTCCAATGTTTCAGGTCTCCTGGCAAAAAGTACCGGGCAGGTACAGGGGCTGATGAAAGAGCTGAATGCCCTGGCTGAGAATATTGGTGAAATGGCTGGTGAGCAGGGTGTTCGTCGTGCAGCTGCCATGAAAGCGATTGATTCACTGCAACAGAAGTCGACAGACATTACCGGTCTTATTGATAAAACCAATGAGGACGTTGAAAACATCGAGGGTGCTATGAAGGAGATCCTGATGCGTACCCAGGAGATGGCGGTCATGACCGGCGAGCAGGCCAAACGCTCCCAGGCGATTATGGAGATTTCCAGCCAGTCTTCCGAGGCAGCCGGTCAGACTGCTGAGGGAGCCGGGGTCGTTATGAATATTACCGACGAGCTGCAGTCCCAGTCCCAGGCCCTCAACCAGCAGGTTGATCAGTTTAAGGTCCAGGCATAATACGTCGAAGTCTCTAATTCAACAGAGTCTCCATTTATCATGTAAAAGGTTACAGATCTTTGAGAGATCCTGGATCTGCAACCCATTACAGGAAGGGGATTATCCTTTATTTGGGCAATCTGCCGGTGTTTACAGCAGATGCCAGGGATGAATCATACATAAGGGGAGAAGCGCTATGGCTGATAAGTTAGCAGCTGCCGCCAAACAGGAAGCCGAACAGGAGCTGATGCAGCTGGTCGGCTTCACGATCGGCAAAGAGCTGTTTGGAGTAGATATTTTAATGGTCCAGGAAATTATCCGGGCCGCTCCTATTACTCCGGTGCCGAACTCACCGGAATTCGTTGAAGGGGTCATTAACCTCCGCGGCAACATTCTGCCGGTTATTGATCTACGCAAACGCCTTAACCTGCTTACCGGCGAGATTGATCTGGAGGACACCTGGATCCTGATCCTCGATATCCAGAACAAGATCACCGGATTCATTGTTGACTCGGTTACCGAGGTAATAAAAATCCAGGAAAGCACCATTGAAGCTCCGCCCGACATCATCAAGGCCGGCCTCGAGAGCCAATATTTAAGAGGTGTTTGTGATATAGGAGCGCAGCTCCTGATCCTTCTGGATTTTAAACGCATCCTGCTCCAGGAGGAGTTTAAGAAACTCCAGGCCATGGATGAAGTGGAAGAGGAAGAGTAAGACCCACAGCACCAGGCCTTGATCCGGCCGCAGCCGAAGAACAAGACCTGTCCTGCTGTAATTGCCGCCGCAACAGGCGGCGCACACTGATTATGTTTTTTCAAAGGCAAGCTAAAGAAGGGACCAAGTTAATGAGCAAACGTATTCTGGTAGTTGATGATTCATCGATGATGCGGAAAATGATTGTCAAGATTCTGAACCCTCCGGGACATATCGTCATTGGCCAGGCCAAGAGCGGTGAGGAAGCGGTTGAAATGTACCAGGAGCTGAAACCGGACCTGGTGACCATGGACATCACCATGCGGGGGATGGACGGTCTGACAGCCGCCAAGGAGATCTTAAATCTCGATGCAAATGCCCAGATCATTTTCCTCTCAAACCTCAATGAGGACAAGTACCAAAACGAGGTGGAAGAGATGGGCGCCGTCGGTTTTGTCAACAAGTACAAGGCCGCCGAGATTCTGGACCTGATTGATGGGATATAAATCCCGGGTTTGTTCCCTTCAATTTATGCAAATAAATTACTGCATAGCAACAACGGTATTAACTAATGGAGAACACCGCTTTGTTTAGTCCCCAAGGCAACATCGGCCCTTCCGGTAAAAAGGAGCGGTTTTGGGAGATAAGTTCCGGACTCCACAAAAAGACCCTGATATTTTTCGCCCTGCTGATCCTGCTGGCTTCGGTTCTGAGTGGTGTCGCCATTTATCATCACAATAAAGGCGAAGCAGCCTTAAACACCATTGCAGCCATGAATGAGGGAGAAAACACCCCGGCCGCCCAAAGGGAAGTGGAGGCCAGAAAACATGTTGGCCTGGAAGACAGTTTGACGATAATGACGGTAGCACTGGTCAGTGTCCTTATCATTTTCATGTTCTTCTTTATCCGCAACATTATCCAACCGCTCAGCAAACTACAGGAAATGACCAGGGAAATGGCCGATGGCCGCCTGGATCTGCTGGTCCAGGACAGCAAAACCGCAAGCTGTTCCATCGGCACGATCGGTGAAAACGTCAACTCCCTGGCCATGAACCTGCAAGAGGTCCTGCTGCTGGTCTGGAACCTTAGCGAGCATAACCTCGGTACCGTGGACCAGACCCTCAAAGCGCTTGAAGGTGACGGTAAGATCCCCAGGGAACAGATCAGATCGGATTTACAATCGCTCAAAGCAGAACTGCAGCAGATGCAAAATCTTACCCAGCAATTCGAGCTGTTCGATGTAACTCTGGATGGTAAGAAAGCATTAGCTAAAGAAGAGACTACGAAGTCATAACCTTAGTCAGAGGGTAGATATCATGATTGACTTATCGCTACTTCAGGATTTCATCACCGAGGCCAACGAGCATCTTGACGAGATGGAGTCATGCTTGCTCCAGCTCGAAAAGGCCCCGGATGACAAAGAAATCATGAACGATATCTTCAGGGCCATTCACACCATCAAGGGGGCCTCGCAGTTTGTCGGTCTGACCAGGATATCCGAACTGTCGCATAAAATGGAAAACCTGCTTGATCTCCTGCGCCAGGGAGAGAAGGAACTGAATCAGGATATTACCGATACCCTCATTGACACCAAGGACAGACTGGGCCAACTTACCAAAGAACTCGAATTGAACCAGGAAGAAGGCAGTGAAATAGAAGATCTTCTGGAACGTATCGTAGCACTGTCCGAAGGGGACTATCTCGGGCAGGAAATCTCCACCGAGACACCCGACGAAGAACAGCAAAAAGAACCCGAACTGGCGAGCGCCCTGGAAGAGGCCCTGAACACATCTATCCTGGATGGCGACCTTGACACCTCAATTCTTGGCGATGGCCTCGACACCTCGATGCTGGACGATTCTCTGACTGAAGATATTCCCACCCAGCAGGATGATGAAGCACCGGAAGACCCGGCCGAAACAACTTCCGAAATAATCAATGATGATCTTATCCGCAATGAACTGGCTGAAGAAGCCCATGATGAAGAGCTTTTCGGGATCTTCATCCAGCAGACCAAAAACAATTTTGAAGAGATCCGGGAATTGGTGCCGAAACTGGCCGGTCCGGATACCGTCGAAGAATCCCTTGATCGTTGTAAAACCTGCCTGACGAAGCTCAGGGCTTCCGCCAACTATATGAGCTATGCCAATCTGGTTAGCCGCTATGATATTTGGCAGGCCGATCTCTCTGCCGCAAAAAGCAGGATTGAAGACGGCAACGAGGCCTCTTTCGATTTCATGAATGACCATCTGGAACAAATCGTTCAAATCATTCCCCAACTCGCTGACCATGAAACCGTTTCAGCTGGGTCGAAGGACGCCCCGGAGCAAGGACCTGCAGAGGAGGCTCGCCCCGATATAACTGCAATTGATGGAGATGCCATAAGGTCTGAAATCTCAGAGGAAATTTATGATGACGAACTCTTCGACATCTTCACCCAGCAGGTTTCGACAAACATTGGCGCAATTCGTCGGGGCCTGGCCGAGTTTGAAAAGTCCGGCGAAAAATCGAACCTTTTTGACTGTTGCGACAAGAGCCTGACCAATCTTAAATCGTCAGCCAATTACATGGGTTACAGCAATCTGCTCAACCTCTACGAAAAGTGGCAAGCTGATGTTGCCGCCGCCGGCCAGGATGGCGACATCAATTTTATAAACGACTATCTCGATCAGATGATCAGTTTTTTCCCGGACTTGACCGAAACCGGCCTGGCGGGGGACTCCTCAGATATATTTGCCGAAGAGAAAGACACCGCCACTGCCGGGGAAACCCGTGGTAAAGAAGACCAGACCGGTGAAGATGAGTTGTTCGCGACCCTGAGCAGTTCCGTTGACACCGCCATGGCTGATGTCAACGAATCTGGAGTTGAGCCGCTGCACGGCATCCTTGAAGAGATGTTGTTTGCCGATGAAATACCGGCTGAACCACAAGAAAAACCGGAGAAGAAAAAAGCGGCCGCCAAACCTAAATCGGTTATTGAGGAACCGGACCAGGCGCCGCCGGAACAACCTGAAACAGAGAGGCGTCAGGATGAACGGCGTCAGACCGAGCGCCGCCAGGAGACGGGGGATCGAACTTATAAGCAAAGCATCAGGGTTGACTCCGACAAGATCGACTCCCTGATGAACCAGGTGGGAGAGCTGGTGGTCAGCAGGGCCTATTTTGCCCAGATATATAATTACCTGAGAGACCTTCAGCAGGTGATGAAGGACGAAGCCGGTCTCGACGCCAAAGGTTTGAAACCGATCAGGGAATTGGCCTTCAAACTTGGCGAGGCCACGGTAGGGCTGGGCCGGGTATCCAACGAACTCCAGGAAGGAGTAATGAAGGTAAGGATGCTGCCGGTAGCGCAGCTCTTCAACCGTTACCCGCGACTGGTTCGCGATCTCATCCATAAAACGGACAAGAAAGTTGACCTGGTCGTTCGGGGTGAAGAAACAGAGCTCGATAAAATGGTTATCGAAGAGATCTCCGACCCACTGATTCATATCATCCGTAATGCGGTCGACCACGGTCTTGAGACCCCTAAAGAGAGGAAAAAGGCGGGCAAACCGAAAACCGGCACCCTCACCCTCGAGGCCTACCATGAAAGCAATCATATCGTTATAGAGATCACCGATGACGGACGCGGCATCGACATAGAAAAGGTCAAAAAGAAGGCCCTTGACAAAGGTCTGATAAGCAAGCAGGAACTGTCCCGTATTTCCGATGCTGAGGCAAGACGATTCATTATGATGCCGGGTTTTTCAACCGCCGACACGCCTACCGAAACCTCCGGACGCGGCGTCGGGATGGACGTCATCAAGACCAATATCGAGAAACTGAACGGCACCGTGGAGGTAGATTCGGAACTCGGTATCCAGACCAGGATACGCATCAAAATCCCCCTGACTCTGGCCATCATCCAGGCCCTGATGGTCCGGGTCGGCGAAGAGCTGTTCACCATCCCCCTGTCGGTAGTTGAAGAAACCTTGCGGATCTTCGAGCATGACACCTCCACCATCGAAGGTGTGGAGGTCATCCATCTGCGCGACACGACCATGCCCATTTTCCGGCTGGCCGATATCTTCGGAATAGAGGGCGCCAGCCAGGACATCAGCCAATCGTTCGTGGTCATTGTCACCACCGGTATGCAGGAGATCGGCATCGTTGTCGATGAACTGATCGGCCAGGAAGAAGTCGTTATCAAGCCCCTTGTTGACTACCTCCGTGAAGAAAGCGGTTTCTCAGGGGCAACGATTATCGGCGATGGCCGGATATCCCTGATTCTCGACATCTATGAGCTGGTCAAAATGACATCGGAAAAACAAATCGAACGCACCAGACAGCACTCCTTAAGCAGAAAAAGCAAAACCAAAGTCATCAAATCAAAGAAAGGCATGGGAAAAACGCCGTCTGCAGATGCAGTAGATTCCAGCACCATTCACTGACATTAAATACCGCAAAGTAATTTATTTTTATCGGGGCCGACATGGACAACGAAAAGATCAAGGTACTGGTCGTAGATGATGCCACCTTCATGGTAAAGGCGGTCAGTGACATTCTCGAATCTGATCCGATGGTCGAGGTGGTAGGTACCGCCAAGAACGGCCAGCAAGGATTGGAGAAAGTCAAGGAACTGCGCCCGGATGTCATCACCCTCGACATGGACATGCCGGTGATGGACGGGATAAGGGCCGTTCGGCATATCATGATCGAGGCGCCGGTGCCGATCGTCGTGCTCAGCTCGCTTTACAACGACGGTTCTATAACCTTCGAGGCCCTGCGTTTGGGGGTTGTCGATTTTGTCCCCAAACCGTCCGGCGCCGTCTCCCGTGACATCCACAGCGCCAGCCAGAAGATCATCGACCGAATCAAAATCGCCACCGCTGTCAACATAGATAACATCAGGCGGGTCCGCTTGCCGAGACTGGATGTCGATCAATCCCTCAGCGAGCGCTACGGCTTCCAGCACCTTGACTACATTATAGCCATCGGCACCACCCTCACCGGCCCCAACACCTTTATCCGGCTATTGTCTAATCTTTCGCCCCAATTGCCGGCCACCACTGTCATCGTTATGGATATCGCCACCCAGATCCTGGATTCCTTCGTCAGGAGATTCGACGAGCATACCCATTGGAAAATAGAGATTGCCCGGGACGGCATGGTCATGGTGCAGGGGACCTGCTACATATCCTCGAACGAGAACTCGATAACCATAGAGTCAAATGAAAACAGCGAAGCAGTCCTCAAGGTTACAGAGGCATCTGAACAACCGCTTGACCAGCTCTTCGCATCCGCGGCCGAGATATTTAAACAAAACACCGTTGGCGTCCTGCTGACCGGAGTGGGCAATGACGGCGCCGGAGGGTTTGCCAAGATCAAAGAAAAAGCCGGGACAACCATCGCCCAGAGCACCGATACCTGCGTTTATCCAAACCTGACTCAAAATGCCGTGGAACAGGGCACCGTAGACCATCTTGTTGAAGAAAATGAGATCGTCAACCAGATCGAAGCCATTATGGCCTGAAAATTATTCCAATACCAGTAGCCGAAGAGTTTTTCATGATTATAAAATGTGAGCAATGCGAGACCCGTTATAAACTTGGTGATGAGCAGATTACTCAATCCATATTCAAGGTCAAGTGTTCCAAATGCAGTAATGTCTTCACGGTCCATAAACCGGAAAAAATCAAGCCTCTGGATCTGCCGGAAGCGGCAGCCCTGCCGGAAAGCCCGCCCTACAAAATCATTACGATTAGTAACCAGAAAGGCGGCGTAGCCAAAACCTCAACCGCGATTAATCTGGCTATGTCTCTGGCTATGCAGGACAAACGCGTGCTGCTGGTCGACTTTGACATGCAGGCAAGCCTTACTATTGCCATGGGCCTCAACAGTCAGGCGACTAAAACCTTCTACGACCTGCTACATGTATCCGGCAACACTCTCGCAAATGTGATCGTTAAAACCAAATATCCCAATCTCTGGCTGCTCCCTTCGGGGCCGAATATGGCCCTTTTGATGAAGAAGAACATCAACCAGAAACATTTCGAAAAGATCCTGCGCAACAAATTGGAGGGGATCAAAGACAAAATAGACCATATCATCATCGATACGCCGCCATCCATCGAGTTCTTCACCCTCAACGCCTTGATGGCGTCGGATTTTGTGATAATCCCGACCCAGTGCGAATACCTGTCAATGCACGGCGTTGCCCACATCGAAGAAGTGGTCAATATCATCAAGAAAAAACAGAACGCGAATATCGATTACAAAATCCTGATAACGATGTTCAACCAGAGTAGCACCGCCACCAAGGTTATCTACAACAAGATAAAAACCAAATATCAGGACAAGATTTTCAACACAAGCATCGATTTTGACATCAAACTCCAGGAATCCCAGATAATGAACATTCCCGTTGCCCAGTATGATCCGAACAGTCGGTCGGCCTTGCAATACGTAGACCTTGCCAACGAACTCACCGGCGACATGCCATAATTAACCCCTGACCGTCTTGTCGGCCTGGTACATTACCTTCCCATCGGCCTGCTGGCCGATTTACCAAAAGATAAAAATCCATGAAATTTAAAAACCCAGCTTTTGTCCATGCCGTTTTTGCCTTCTTGATCTCCCTGTTGGTCTGGGAGTTGACCGCCCGTTTTAGCGGCTGGAGCGAGCAGGTTTTTCCCGGCCCGCTCCCGGTCCTGCTCAGCCTTGTCGAGCTGACCGCCAACGGCACCCTGGTCAAACATGCTGTGGCCAGTCTTTTCCGGGTCACGGCTGGCTTTTATCTGGCAATGGTTTTAGGAATCCCTTTGGGGATGGTCCTGGGACGAAGCACACCGCTGCGGCTGCTGGGCAACCCCATCATTCATTTTTTGCGGCCCATATCGCCCCTGGCCTGGATACCGTTATCAATGTTGTGGTTCGGCATCGGCGATTTACCGGCGATCTTTCTGATCTTTCTCTCCAGCTTTTTCCCGTTGCTGGTCGCAACGACCATCGCCGTGCGGTCCATCAACCCGATTTATTTTCAGGTGGCGACAAATTTCAATTTCAGCCGATTTGAAACTTTTACCAAGATCATGGTTCCCGCCACTATCCCGGCAATCGTCACTGCCCTGCGTCTTTCCATAACAATAGCCTGGTTGGTTGTGGTGGCTGCCGAGATGATTGCCGTCCAGTCCGGACTTGGCTACCTGATCCTTGATTCCAGAAACGCCCTACGCATGGATTACGTTATGGTCGGCATGGTTGTTATCGGGGTGATCGGCTTATTGCTAGATTACATTATGCAGCAACTGATGAAGATTGAATCCACATCATGGGGGACCCTCGGCGGCAAATAAACCATCGAGCAAACTCCAACAAATCCATATCGACACAGGAACCCATGGGACACATCGTTATAAACAACCTGAATAAGGAATTTATCGAACGGCGCCAGAACCAACGAGGCAAGAACGGTGCCGGTCAATTAAATCAAGCAATTCCCGTTCTTGAAGATATCAATCTCGAATTCCAGGAAGGTGAAATGGTCTGCGTCCTTGGTCCTTCCGGTTGCGGAAAATCCACCCTGATGCGGATCATTGCCGGCTTTGACCGCCCCAGCTCCGGCCAGGTGTTACAGGACGGTAAAGAACTTTCATCACCAAGTCCCGACAATATCTTTGTTTATCAGCACAACGGCCTCCTGCCCTGGATGACAGTCTGGCAGAACGTTGAACTCGGCGTCCGTCACACCGAAGATCTCACCCAGAAAGAGGAGACCATTCAGGAATATATCGACATGGTTGAACTGGAGGGGTTTGAGCACCATTATCCGCACCAATTATCAGGAGGCATGCAGCGTCGCGCCGAACTGGCCCGCGCCCTGGTGGTCAACCCGGAGATGCTGATCATGGACGAACCGTTCAGCGGCCTCGATTTTCTGACTCACATGAAGATGCGTGAGGAAGTAGTCAACATGCATCTTTTCCTGGAGAAAACAATTCTACTGGTCACCCATAATATCGATGACGCCCTGATCATGGGTGACCGGGTGGTAATCCTGGGCGACCGTCCAGCCCGGGTCAAACTTGACCGCAAACTGGATTTCCCCCATCCCCGTGATCCGAAAACAGCTCCGGAGCTACAAGAGTTGCGGGAAGAAATCTTTTTCATGCTTGGGGTAAGTTATGCCGTTTAAAGCTAAGTTGAGCCGCTCGTCGGCTAAAACCGATAAGCGAGTCCACGAGACATCGAGACTTATGCCCTCCTCAAGGGGAGATTGGACAGAACCCTATGTGGTATAAATTTTCCGTCAATGAAATACCTCTGCCCGTCCGCATCACTATTTTGATCTTGATCTGGCTGATCCTCATTTCCTGGCTTCATTACCGGCTGAATGTTTATGAGGGACACAGGAAGGTGGTCCAGATGGGCTACATGCCGGTCATTACCAATCTGGCCGCCCCTCTCCTCGACCATGCCAGTCGCGATGGCCAAGGAGTCCGCTACAAGTCCCTTAAATTCTCATCTTTCGCGGAGATGGCGGAAGCGCTGCGCAACGATCACATTCAGGCGGCTTTTATTATCGCCCCCCTCTCCATAGTATTGCGGCAACAGGGGGCCGATATCAAAATCGTCTACATCGGCAATCGCCACGAAAGTACGATGGTCGCCCGCAAAGATCTCAAGGCAAAAAACCTGGCTGATCTGGCCGGCAAAACCATCGCCGTGCCCATGCGCTATTCAGGCCATAATCTGGCCCTGCGCCAATTGCTTGCCCAGGAGGGGCTGAGCAACAGTGTCAATATTGTTGAGATGAACCCGCCGGACATGGCCTCGGCAATGACCACCGGGGCCCTTGACGCCTATTTCGTTGGCGAACCCTTTGCCGCCCAGACCATTAAGAGCGGTGATTCATCCCTGCTCTTCCGCGTTGAGGAGTTCTGGCCTGATTTTATCTGCAATCTGGTCATCACCAAACAATCCCTGATAGAAAATGAGCCGGAGACAGTAAAAGCACTGGTGCAGGGAGCAGTTCGAACCGGTATCTGGGCGCAGAGCAATCTTGATGAAGCAGCCGAGATTGCCTCTCAATACTGGAACCAGCCGGTTGACCTGATCAAATATGCCATGGGCAACCCACCGGACAGAATTATTGTCGATAAGTACACGCCCAGTTCAGCGGAAATGCAGAAACTTGCTGATCTGATGGAGGAATTCGCTTTATCGGCAAGCAGTGATATTAGCGGTCTGATTGACGATCGTTTTGCCAAGGGGGCCGACTCAACAAACGTCAGCGATCTTGCCAGTATCCTTCAAAATTAGGGGAGGATACCGGCAGTAAAGCAGCAAGGCCTCTAAAGAATCGCAGGATTTATAAAGAGAAATGGATTGTCAGATGCAGTGGCATATGTTAATCGTTACGGCCACTTTAACCTTTATAATCAGCGGGTCCGGATGAACTATTGGCAGTTTGTCCTTAGTCGCAATTGACAATATGACGAAGACGATAAAAATCATCGGCATCGCGCTCCTGCTCGGTCTCCTTTTCACAATTATCGATGCCTGGGCGGACTCCACCATCTTTCAAGATAGTTCTTTTCTGGATCTATTGGTCTTTAAAGTGCCAAGCCATGAAATCTATATGCGATCTCTGGTTGCCATGATGATGATTGTTTCCTGGTTAATGGTCGCTGATTTATACAAAAAGGCCCATGTTTCCAGTAATGCCAAGATTGCTCAAGATGAAGAGCTGAAAAAACTCATTGCCAGCACTTCAGCTGTTCCATGGAAGCTCGATGTAGCCACCCATAAATTCATCTACATGGGCGAAAAAGTCAGCCACATGACCGGATACCAAACTGAGGATCTGGTTGATCTTGACGCCTGGACCAGCAAAATTCACCCGGATGACCGGGAATTTGCGATAGACTGCTGTCGCTCCGCCACCACCAATGACATCGGTCGGGAATTTGTCTATCGGATGTTTACTGCCGATGGCAGAACCATCTGGGTTCGGGATATTGTTTTTGTTGAAACGATCAACAATAAACCGGCATTTCGCCGAGGCTTTTTTTTCGACATAACCAAATCCATGGGAATTGAAGCTGAGAAAAAACAGCTCGAAGCGCAACTAAGGCAGGCCCAGAAGATGGAAGCCCTTGGCCAACTGGCAGGAGGAGTTGCCCATGATTTCAATAATTTTCTGACCGCCATCGTCGGCTACAGCGAACTGAGCATGATGACCATGCAAGACAACGACCCGCACCGGAGAAACATCAGCGAAATCCTCTCAGCCGCCAATAAAGCCGCCTCCGTCACCAGAAGCCTGTTGGCCTTCAGTCGCAAACAGGTACTCAAACCCAGACCGATAAATATTAACGAGGTGGTGTCGGGGATGGAGAAACTCCTGAATAGCCTTTTGGGAGATAACATCAAGCTTGATATAAAACTGCCCGAAGAAGATATCATTATTAAAGCAGATACCGGGCAAGTGGAACAGATTATAATCAACATGGCCGCCAATGCCAAAGGCGCCATCCAGGATAACGGCACCTTTACCATCCAGGTATCGAAAGTTTTTATCGATGAAAAGGTCTCGAAAAATTATGACCTTGCCAAGGCCGGTGATTATGCAAATATTTCATTTGCCGACGACGGCGCAGGAATGGCCGAAGAAACTTTGGAGAAAATATTCGAACCTTTTTATACGACTAAAGAAAAAGACCAGGGCACGGGGCTTGGGCTTGCCATAGTCCACGGGATAGTCAAGCAACATAACGGCTCCATCAACGTCTACAGTGAAAAAGGCTGCGGGACAACCTTCAAGATCCTGTTTCCCTGTACGAAATCACCGGTCATAGTTGCAGCCCAACAGGAATTGCAGAAGATCCGCGGCGGCGATGAAACGATCCTGCTCGCCGAAGACGAGACAACGGTAAAAAAATTATTATCAGAGATATTAAGCAGTTACGGGTATAATATTATTGTAGCGAAAGATGGGTTAGATGCAGTCGATAAATTCAAGACACATCGGGAGCAAATTAAACTTGTTATCCTTGATGTAATCATGCCGGGCCTAAACGGCAAAGACGTACTTGCCGCTATCCGTCAAACATCTCCCGATTTTAAAGCCCTTTTCATCAGCGGTTACACTGCTGAGATCATCCAGCGTAACGGTCTAACCCAGAAAGACGCCGATTTTCTAGCCAAGCCGATTTTGCCAAACGAGCTATTACACCGAGTCCGGGAAATCCTGGATCGAGCTTCTTAGCCTGCAACCTCCAGAGATTTTACAGGTAGTATCGGCCCAACAGAAAACTAATGATGACGCTGGCAGATAAATCCAGGCTGGCCTCCTTCTAATATTGATTAGCGCCCTTTCCTCTTTTGCAACTTGACAAAAACAGGCTTCGCGCTCAAAATATAAAACTATGCGTCCAATCTACCTCCTCACTTTAAACGACCTTCACTACGCTGTCTGGAAAGACGAGGTAGAATCTGTACGTAAAATTGAGACCATCCATCGTCTACCGTTCAGCCCCGCCTGCATAGCCGGCCTGGCGTTCATCGATAAGCAGAGCACCGCCCTGGCCGATCTCGCCGCCTTAATCGGTCTACCGCCCTTTGCCCAAGACTCCCATGCCCAGTTAATCTTCGTTAACAGCCAAAAAAAAGGTGCCGCCTTTGTTGTTTCCGGGGATATTGCCGAGATTTCAATCCCCGATGAGTCGGTCCAGCCCATGCCGAATTACGTAGCAACCCCGGAGATATCAACCTGTGTTCTTTATCAGGGCAAACCGGTGCCATTGATCGATCTCAATGCCCTCTATCAACATATCCACTCCAAGAACCTTAACCCTTCCGTGCCGACCTTATCGGTACCGGACCAAGGTCAGCCGCCCACCCCAATAACCAGGACCAAACTATTCACCGCCGGTGAAGAAGTATTCGCCTTGCCGGCAGACATGGTTGGCAACACCATCGCCCAACCATTCGATATTACCGAAATCCCCCTGACGCCATCACCCTTAAAGGGAATAATCACCGAGGGGATCTCCGTAAGCCCAGTGATCGACTTGGCCGAGAAGATGAACTTGCCAAATCAGGGAAATAAGCAAAAGCTGCTGATGGTCAAAATCGGCGAAGATAGTTTCGGTTTCCTTGTTGATGACGAATTAGAAACACTTTCTGAAAACGAATCTTCCATTTCCCCCCTACCGCCCTTGGCGAAATCGTCATTAATCAGCGCAGCCGTCATCCATCATCAGCAGATAATTCCACTTGTCGACCCCATGGCAATAATTGCTTCGGACACGGCAAAACTTGACGATATCACCTTAGCCGACCAATACCAGCCAGATTCAGCTTTCGGCGCCGACTTTAACCATGAAGAAATCGAAATAGTGGAATTCATGCTTCTCGGGGAACGGCACGCCTTACCCAAAACCGAGGTAGAGGATACCCTGCCGATCGCAACATTTCGGCGAGTCCCGGGTCTGCAATCTCTGGTAATTGGCATAACCGAATACCAGGGAGAGATCCTGCCAGTCATCGACTTGGCCCTGGTTTTTGGCCGCCGCTCTCTAATAAGCAGCGACGGGCAGATGGTTCTGGTCAAAAACGGCGATTTCCGCACTTTCGTTATCACCGAGGCAATCCATCCGGAGCGGAGCCTGCCCCTAAACATCCAGAAGAAAGTACCGATCAGCCTACCGCACAAGCTGATTTACGGCTGCTATCCAGACGGGAACATCGTCCGCTTAATTGTTAATGTCGCAGCCATATCTATACATTTTGACAAAATGGTCGTAAAAGAATTCCTATCATCTCTGACTAAAGAAATGGCGGCAACAGCCGCAGAAATCGTCCCAGACCTGCTCCCCGCCGAAGAAGTACTGCGACTTGAAAAAGAGGCGCACCTGAGCGAAATTGCCGAGCCCCCGCAGCCAGATAATTTAGCGCCGGCCAAAAGCGAAGAAGGCGAGAAACAACCGGAGCCAGGAGGAACTAGTCCTGAGGAACTAGCCAATATTGAACCAGTAGCCGAAATTAAGACTGAAGAACTTCAGCAAGAGGATACAGAGGCAATAGAACCTCCAGATACTCAACAGATAAAGCAGGGCGAAGATCTAATTGCCCTGGAGAAGCCTGCGGAATCGCCCTCAACATTAACCGAGAATGAGCCGACAGCAGGTATCGATCTCCCGCAACTGCTCGTTGGTGGAGAGCAACAGCTAGATGAGCAAAAACCTGACGATACCCCCGAGAATGGCGAACAACTAAGCAAAGGTTGGGCGACGAAATCTGATCAGTTAGACGAAATCAAACTCCCTCCCCATGAGGCCGAAAAAGTTGAACCGGCGCAAGATGCGGAACCATCTATCGAGAATCAGCTCACAACAGAGCAACCCAAGCAAGTTACCCCAGAAAAACTCCCGCCCCAGGAAGATCTAGCCAGCAGCAAAGCAGACGAAGAATATCTCAAATTACAAGCCGAGGCCAAGGAAGAAGAGATTCGCAGACAAGAAATTCTGCAAGAGAAGAAACGCGATGCGCAAGCTCTGGCCATTGCCAAAGAAGAGCGTCTTAAGCAGGAAGAACTTAACAGGCAGGAACTGGCAGCCGAGGCTGAAGTAGAACGAAGCAGAATGCGCAAAATCCTGGCGCGACAAAAACAAAAAGCAGAACTCCTTGAGGCCGAAGAGGCACGGATCAAGCTTGCGAATCAGGAGAGAGTCAGAGAAGAGGAGGAACGGTGCAACCTTGAAATAGAGGAACTAAACAAGGCGGCGGCACAATTATTAGAGCGGAAAATCAGCGCCTCTGAAAAAGAAAAAATTCGCATATTAGCCGAATTCAGAGACGGGAAAAAGAAATCCACACATGTCAACAAACCGCGGCTCGTGCTTCTATCCCTCCTGCTGCTCATACTGCTCGATATCTTTTTCTTCTCCGGCGTTACCCAAAAAGACCAACCTGAGCCGCCGAGCGGCGTAAATGTTTTAAGCGAGGAAAAGGTTGCCACAAAGCCCACAACACCGGTCATTGCCCCACCCAAAGCACTCACTGCCCCAACCAAAACAGTCATTACCCCAACCATACCGGTCAATGCTCCACCCATAATGGAAGAAGAAAGATTACCCGTCAAGTCGGTGGTCAGTCCCAAACCGCCCCCCAAAAAAGAAGAAGCACTAGCACCCCTTACCATCATAGTTCCGGATAACATCCCCCTGCCAACCCATACATATAAGGTGCAAAGGGGAGACACGCTGTGGGATATTTCCATGCGCTTTACCGGCAATCCTTACAATTATCCCTTCGTCGCCCGGGAAAATGATATCGCCAACCCGGACCTGATCTTCCCGGAGCAACATATCTTGCTGCAAAGAAAGAACAAAAAGCAACAACCCTGAATTTAAGTGTTAAGAGTGTAAGCAAGTCCTTACATTTTAATTTGATTTAGGGGCTAAAAAATTATATAATGTAGCATCGGTTATTGTTTATGATCATCCCAAGATGATTTACCGATGTTAATTAACGTACAAAAGTGTTTAGAGGTGGAGACATGGCAGAAGCTAGTGGAAATTGTTGGGATATTATGAATTGCGGTAATGAAAAGGACTGCCCAGCTTATCCCGATAACGGTAAAATGTGCTTTAGCGTCGCAAAGACCCTCTGTAAAGGGGAGGTGCAGGGTACATACGAGCAAAAAATCAAGAACTGTAGAGAATGCCAGGTTTATAAGACTTTAATGGCTGGTGTGTAAACGAACCGGCTTACCTGAAGACCGGCGCATACACCTTTTTTTCAGAAAAAATCCCAGTCGGGTAACAGCCCGTCTGGGATTTTTGATATTAACCACCCACGATTCAGTCAATTCCACCCAGTGGAACCAGCCGGCAACTTATCAGCAATCTCACTTAGAGATTACTGCTCTTCTGCTGACCATCAAAAACCCAAGGCGCTTTTGATGGCCTGAAAATCATCATCGGCAATATCCCTAAATTTTATGCCGATTTCATTACCCTTGCCACCTTTTTTGCTCCAGACAACTTCGGCAATAACTGAGAGAGGCTTAGAGAGGGCCGCATCATCCAACAGGACAGAGAGATTTTTCTTGTGCCTCTGCCAGCCTGCCAGATGAATATTTACAGTCAGGATCGCTCCAGGCTTGAAAAGAGTGGAAGATATGAAACATATGCCGACTGCGCTGATATCCTTACTTTGAACGATCTCGCCCGGTTCTGTCGGCATGGGGTAGGCCAGCTCACGAACCTCGACTTCAACCTCCTTGGGTAAGCGGGGAAACTCTCGGAATTCTTTATGATTTTTTGGGCTCATCTCTCCCCCCTTTCAGCAAGAAATCTGCAACCACTCCATTTTTAAAGACCTAAAGCATATAACCTCACCAAACCTGGAAACAGGCGCCCAGCGACCAGAACTATTTTACATAATAAGATCAGCCAATCATAAAAAACTGCTAACAAGATTGCCTGATCGATTTTTAAATTAGGAGAATAACTTGATTCGCCACAACTCACC
>JBDLJC010000023.1:0-51581 GCA_039714535.1 Thermodesulfobacteriota bacterium
CTGAATATCGTTTTCGTTTCATTTTGCTCATGGTAATCTCCTTCGTCAGTGTGCGGCTTCCCACCTTAACTCACTGTCCGAATTTTGGGGACCACCTCTATCTTCCTTGTCGGCATCATAAGTTTATACAGATTTAAGATGGTTACTGACGTAAGTTCGGGAGAAACTTAATTACGGGGAAATGAAATAAGATGATTAACCACAATTAATACAGGAGATCTGCTTAAATTTTATTCGCTAAGCCTGCAAGTATCTCTTTTACGTAAGAACTATCATTCGTAAATTCGATACCGTAACATACGGTTTTTGAAACTTTATCAATAAGGGAATGAATTACTTTACCTTCATTAATGATGAGAGATATTCTTCTATAAGCACTTAATTCACATGGAGGAACATTAAGTAAAATACCATCTATCAATGTGTTTATAGGGTATTTTTCTGTTGAGATAAACCCATTAGCAAGTATGCCAACCACGCTTATATCTTTTACATAGAGTGTATCCATATAGCCAGAGCTATTCTTTATAAGAGCCGTAGTCCCAATTGGAGCAAGGATCCTTTTGTAGAGCCTTTTTTCTGGGGTAAAGATTGTATCCTTGTTGGCCAATTATTTTTTCCCCTTAAAATCCAAAAGCTTGGCTCCGCTAAAAGGAGACAGGCTTAAAAGCTTCAATACCCAAAACGCTCTCTTCGACTGCCTGGCGTCTCATTGATGGTCCCTTTGCGTCTTGGGATTGCTCCTAGTTTGGCACTTTTCGAAGTTTAATGCTGCTGTTTAAGAAAAGATACTTTAAATAGGCCGATTCTATCAACCTCAAAAGCCACAATGAGTAAGTAAAAGAGAACCATCCCCAATTTCAGCTTTAGGTTAGGCCTGCATTTGGAGATGCGGGCATGATAGATTTTATGAATAAAGGATATACATCTTAAAATGGGCAAAAGTTAAGCTGCTTACTTACTTAGTAGCTTCAGTTTTGAAACTGGTTTCCTGGCTAAACTCCCCTCATAGACCTCATATCCTCAAGTTGATTCATCCCTTTTTTTAGGCAGTAGGGGAAGCAATAGGGTCGCAAAAAAAAGGACCTACAGCTAAAAAGCCGTAAGTCCTTAAACTGTCATGGTAGCGGGGGCCGGATTTGAACCGACGACCTTCGGGTTATGAGCCCGACGAGCTACCGAACTGCTCCACCCCGCGTCATTGAGCCGACAAATATAACCCATAGGGGGGGATTGTCAATACTATTTGTTTATTAAATGGGGGCTTGGCTGAAAAATCATTTGACCGGAACTTGCTGAAATCTTTTAAAAAATTCGTGATATCGTGATGTGCGGAAATCCTGACCTATTCGCTGGCAATCAGCCTTAATTTTTCCAGAAAATAATCGGGGAAACGAGTCAGTTTACCCTGGAGATCGACACAGGCATGGATGGTGTAGCCCTTAACCAATAACCGCTGGTCCTCAGCGCGAGTTATCCGATGATTGAAACGGCAGGACATCTTTTTGACATCTTGAATGGAGGTTTCGACGATCAACAGATCATCATAGCGGGCCGAGGCCTTGTAGCGGCTGTGGCATTCCACCACCGGCAAGATATAACCTTGTTCCTCCAGCTCCCGATATGAGGCGCCGTGGGTGCGGAGAATTTCGGTCCGGCCCGCCTCAAAGAACCGCAGGTAATTAGCGTAATAGACCACGCCGCCGGAGTCGGTGTCACCGTAAATAACCCGGTACTCGGTGCGATGGATCATGCCACATGTGGTTTCGTCAGCCATTTTACTCATTACCTTGCGGCCCCATCAGACGGTTAAAGAAATCCTGGCCACTGGCGTAGAGCATCCCGGTTTTAATGGCATTTTTTTCGGTATAAGCCAGGCCGGAATTTATTGTTGCCTGTTGGGAATCATAGATGGCAATCGGTACCGGCATAGAATTATGGGTCCGGGTCTCTAACGGCGTGAAGTGATCCATGGCCACCACCAAGCGGAACGGAGGACCATTTTGCAGGCCCGCCAGAATCGGTTTGACAACTTCACGGTCGAAATCAGCAATGGCTTTGAGTTTGTCGGCCCTTGAGCCCTGATGTCCGGCTTCATCCGGAGCTTCTACGTGAATTACCACCAGCTCCTCGGCAACTATGGCCTGCAGGGCGGCTGCAACCTTGCCGGCATAATTGGTGTCGATGTAACCGGTGGCGCCTGTAACATTGATGATCCGCAGACCGGCATAGGCGCCAATCCCTTTAAGTAGATCGACGGCGGAGATCAGACTACCGGTGATTCCGTATCTCTCCTTTAAGGTGGGCATGAGCGGCGCCTTGCCCTGACCCCAGAGCCAGATCGCATTGGCCGGTTTTTCGCCATTGGCCTGGCGTTGAAGATTAAGCGGGTGGGAGGCAAGAATATCACAGGCCTTTTGCATGGTTTCGCCCATGGGGCTTGCCAGCATATTATGCCATAACTCGGAAACCGGTTTACCCGTATAGTCGTGGGGGGGCTCGGCCACATAATCATCGGGGCCGTCTTCGACCACCAGCAGATGGCGATAACTCACTCCCGGATAAAAATGGAGGTGATCATTGTTTAACTGTTGGGCCAGGGCGTTGATCAGTTGATGGGCATCAGGGGTGGAGATATGACCGCCGCTGTAATCAACCATGGTAACTTGGCCATCGGCAGCGTGATCAAGGGTCACTAGATTACAGCGAAAGGCGAGATCCCGGGGGCCGAGCTCGACTCCCATGCTGGCTGCTTCCAGCGGTGAGCGGCCGGTATAGAACTCCTCCGGACGGTAGCCGAGCAGTGACAGATTAGCCACGTCACTACCGGGGGGGAACCCGTCCGGTACCGTCTTAAGGAGAGCCAATTCCCCATGAGTTGCGACAAAGTCCATGGCCGGGGTATCAACATATTCCAGAGGGGTGCGGTCGCCCAACTCACCAATGGGCAGATCACCCATACCGTCGCCGATCAGAATTACAGTCTTAGTCTTGGCCATTCTCATCGTCCTGAAGAATCCGGATCTTGACGGTCTTGGCCGGGCAGATATCCAGACTGTCAATTTCGGCCAGCGCCGCTTTGACTGACGATTCGCTGGCCTCGTAGGCACGGATAACCACCGGCACCGTTCCGCCTTCTTCCCGGCCTTTCTGGATTACCGATTCAATACTTATCCCGTGTTTGCCGAGAATGCCGGACAGGGTGGACAGAACCCCAGGTTCATCCAAGGCGGAGATCCTGAAGTAATAGGGACAGCGTAGTTCCGCCATTGGTGTAATCCGGCCGGGGACGATATTCTCCGGTCGATATGACAGGCTGGGAACCCGGTTTATTGAATCACTGACAATGTTCCGGGCAATATCAACCACATCGGCGACTACCGCGCTGCCGGTCGGCATCTGGCCTGCTCCCAGTCCATAAAGCAGGACATTGCCAACCATATCACCGGTGAAATGGATGCCGTTGTAAGCACCGCCGATATTGGCCAGCATGTGTCTCTCCGGCACCATGGTCGGATGAACCCTGGCCTCAACATGGTCGCCATGATTAACGCTGACGGCCAACAGCTTGATCCGATAGCCGAACTCGCGGGCAAACTCGATATCGATCGGTTCAATAGCGCTAATGCCCTCGGTGCTGATATCCTCAAGCTTGACGTGCATACCGTAAGCCATGGTCATCAGAATCACCAGTTTATGGGCGGTATCAATTCCCTCGATGTCATAAGTTGGATCAGCCTCGGCGTAACCGATGGCCTGGGCCTCGGCCAGCACCTCCTGGAATGGGGCGCCTTCGTCGGTCATCTTGTTAAGGATATAGTTGCCGGTACCGTTCATGATCCCCATAATCGACATGATCTTGTTGGCGACCAGTCCCTCTTTCAGGGCCTTGATTACCGGGATACCGCCGCCAACACTGGCCTCGAAGCCGACTTCCACGTTCTTGGCCGCAGCGGCGTTGAATATCTCCATACCATGCTGGGAAACCAGGGCCTTATTGGCGGTGACCACATGTTTGCCGCTGGCAATAGCCTTGAGGATAAAGGTCTTGGCCGGCTCGATACCACCGATCAGTTCGATAACGATATCAATTTCCGGGTCATTGAAGATATCCTCAACATCCTTGGTCAGGGATACCTCGCCCAGATGGCCGGGAATGGCTTCGACATATAAATCAGCGACGGTCTTGAGGCGAATACGATGACCGGTTCTTTGTTCCAGGCGGGCGGCCTGTTCGTGCAAAACCTCAGCAGTGCCGCTACCCACAGTGCCAAAACCGATAAGTCCAACGTTGATTGTTTTCATAGGGGCAACCTTTTTGAGTCTTCTGGTCAACAGATCCGTTTTTGGGCAGATCCGAATTTTGGGAATAATATCATTACATAAACGAACAGCAAGAATTACCTTTTTTACGTATATATGTCAAAAAGAATAACCGGCTTTATCCATGAACTTTATGGCCAACAACCTTCTCTGGTTATTCAACAACCTCGCTTCGGCAAATATGGGGATATAGTATTCATTCACATCCAACTGGATCAAAGGTAGTTGCATTGACATATTAAGCAAAAAAAATTAAACAGATTAAGGCATCCCCACTGGGGGGGTGATTTCTTTGAAGTCCCTTAGCCCAGATACTTTTCAGAGGTAACGATCACGTGGATAATCTCAGTCTTTTCGGCATGTTCTGGCATGCGGGATTTATGGTCAAATTTGTCATGCTGCTGTTGCTGTTCTTTTCGCTTGGCTCATGGTATATCATTTTCAACAGATACATGCGCTTCAAAATAACCCGTAAACACACCCACAGTTTTCTGAAAACCTTCTGGGGTTGTAAAAGCCTAGCCGAAGCAAATAGGGCTATCGATGAATCTTTAGCTTGCCCGGAATATGCGATCTTCAAATCCGGCTATAATGAACTGCTGAAAATCACCAGAAGCAAGCCCCACGGCGCTGATGACGAATCATTGGCAATGCGAATGGCCGGCGTCGACAATCTTAAACGTTGTCTCTTGAAAGCCGAAACTGCGGCGATCAACGAACTGAGTCATAATCTCTCCTTTTTGGCTACCACCGGCAGCGCCACTCCTTTTATTGGCCTGTTTGGCACGGTATGGGGTATTATGGCCTCATTCCATGAAATCGGCAAAAGCGGCTCTGCCTCCCTTGCCGTGGTGGCGCCTGGCATCTCCGAAGCTCTGGTGGCGACAGCTGCCGGTCTGGCCGTCGCCATCCCTGCTGTAATCTTTTATAACTACTATTCTAACGGAGTGGCCGAAATAGAAGGCGAGATGCAATCCTTTAGCGCCGATTTCATGAACCTGATTGAACGTGACCTTATCTCCAAAGTTTGATGGCGTTGTTCGGTTGCTTGGCCACCCCTGGATTGTTTAACTCCTCGGGCGGTTTTGCAGTTGGTTGTGAGTTAGGCAAATTTAACAATGACCAAGACTCAAGCAATATAATAGGTAATCACCATGGGATTTAGTCCTCGAAACGGCAAAAGCGGTCTGGTTGCCGACATCAATGTCACTCCGTTGGTGGATGTCATGCTGGTTCTGCTGATCATCTTCATGGTCACCGCGCCGATGATGAGCCAGGGCGTTGATGTCGATCTGCCTGAGACCACCGCCAAACCCTTGCCGCAAAAAGAAAAACCGATCATGATCGTCATCAACCGTAAGGGCGAGATCTCTATTGATCGGATTAAAGTAAGCCGCAGACTTCTGCGCCAGAAACTCGAAAAGCTTTCGGTGAAAGGGCAGGACCGTCCTGTTTTCCTGAATGCCGATAAAAATGTGGCCTACGGGCAGGTGGTCAAGATCATGGCCGATATTAAAGACGCCGGATTCGATAAACTGGGGATGATCACCAAGCCCCTTTATGATAAAGCTCAAAAATGAATGACCGGTTTCAACAGTTTTTCCAGGATTTGACCATCTTCTTTGGTGACCTGCTAAACCTTTTCAATAGGCAAACGGTTCATGATGCCTTTGTTGGTAACTGGCGCAATATTCGCCGGGATAATTATCGTCAGCTCCCCTTACTGCTGGCCATGGCACTCCATCTTGGCGTCCTGCTGTTTGCCATTGGCGCCCCTTTCATCATGACCGGTAGAACCCCGCGAATCCCCGAAGTTTATACCGTTAATCTCTATACTGTTCAAGAGGCCGCGTCATCACCTCCAACGGTCCCTAAAATAGTAAAGTTAACCACCGCCACCCAGAAAAAGGCAGTTGCGCCAAAACCTGTAAAAAGAGACGCGGTTTCACTTTCCCCTATCCGGCAACGACTGGCTAAGGAGAGGAAGGATAAGGAGGCCGAGAAACGCCGGCAAGAACTACACCGCCGGAAGATGGAACAACTCAAACTGAATTTGTTAAAAGAACAGGCCGAACAGGAGGCAATCCAGGCCGAAGAGGCTCTTGCTGAGGTGAGAAGAGAGGCGGTGGACAAAATTGCCGACCTGTACAAGACTGCTGATTTGGCATCTCGAGAAAGTCGTAAAACCGCGACTCCATCAACGAGAACCGGCCCGAGTACGGGCGGCGAGATTGATCCGCGGAGGCTTGAGGCCTTAGACCGGTATCGGGCCAGGATTACCGACCATATCTCACCCCATTGGCAACTGCCGGAACTTCAGGAATGGGATGAAAATCTTCGAGCGGTGATCGTCATGCAAGTAAAAAGAGACGGTACTGTTACCAATAGCTATTTTGAAAAAAGATCGAAAAATCTGCGTTTTAATCAGTATGTCAAGAAGGCGATTGATAGTGCTCAACCGTTGCCCCCTTTCCCTATTGATTTCCACGAAAAAAGTGAAGAAATTGCCGTGACATTTTCACCGGGTGGTTTACTTTAGGTTGCCCCAACCCACATTTATTACAAACAACGATCCATATAATATGAAAAAATTGATCTTTCTGCTTCTAACCATCATGCTGCCTATGCTGTTAACTACCACAGTCGAGGCCCGCATTGATGTTGATATTTCTTCAGCCGAACTGCGCAAAGTGCCGGTGGCCGTTCCTTATTTCATTAACAGTAAAGAAGTGGGCCAGAGTGGAGAACTTGGGCAAGAGATGGCGTTCATCCTCGCCGAGGGCTTGGAATTTCACGGTTTTATTTCGATAATTCCGGCCAGCTCATACGGGGGAGGCCAGCAAAACGATTGGCTTGGGTTGGGCGCAGATTTCACCGTTGTCGGTAAATATACCGATGAAAATGATGGCAGGTTGATGGAGGTCAGGCTGATCGACATCTCAACCGGCCGCATGATTCTGGGTCGGCGTTATCGGGGCACAGTCGAAAAAACCCGCATGATGTTGCTTAAATTCTGCAATGAAATTATTAATAAGATGACCGGTGAACCGGGGGTCAGCTTAACTCAAATCTCCTTTGTAGCCGAGAAAAACGGTATTAAGGAAATCTATCTGGCTGATATTTTTGGCAATGAACTCAGGCAGATAACCAAGCATCGTAAAATTGCCCTTTCGCCACGTTTCACCTCGGATGGTCTCTTTATTTCCTATACCTCATATCATCGCGACAACCCCAACCTCTACCTGACCGAACTTGCCCAGAGCAAAATAACCACGCCGATCTCCCGGCGCAAAGGGTTGAATATGGCTCCAGCCTGGGCGCCGAACGGGGATAATATGGTTATAACCTTGAGTATTGACGGCAATCCGGACCTATTTCTCATGGGCAGGGACGGGGAAATAATCAGGCAATTAACCAAAGATGAGGGGATTAATGTTTCTCCCTCGTGGTCGCCGGACGGCAGGCAGTTGGCCTTTGTTTCTGATCGAAGCGGCACCCCCCAGATATATATAATGGATATCAAAACCAAATCCGTTAGGCGGATTACCTATGTGGGTAATTACAACACGACCCCGGCTTGGTCGCCAAAAGGGGATCTGCTCGCCTACTCGGGTCATTATGAGGGCAGGTACCATATCTTTGTGATTTCCCCGGAGGGAGGGCGACCAACCAGACTTACCAGACTATGGGGGGACCACGAATCGCCCAGCTGGTCTCCGGACGGGCGGCAGATTGCTTTTTCAAGAAGTCGGACTGGTGAGCAAAAAATCTGTGCTATTTTCAAAAATGGCGCCGGTCTCAGGGTCCTTTTTGACTGGGATGGCAATGAGTCGATGCCGCAGTGGTCGCCCAGACCCGTTAGATAACACCAGCAACTAGCGGAGATCTGGATTGGCATCGCTTCTGGATATGGTGTGTTTTGCGGAAGTGATGCGGGGAATCACAATAAGATCTGCGTAAAGAACAAAACGGTTGGGTTTGATTTTCTTCTGACAAATTGTCTGTTTCAGTATATATTTTCTTTGTTGTTTGGTTATCATTAGTTCCGAAAATTTGTAGGCATAATTTCGACTGATTTATCCCGTTTCCAACGGGTTCTTTTAATGAAACAAAAGCAAAGGTTAAGTTCAAGATATGAAATCTTTTATTAGACACCGTTCCCTGATCCTCTGCCTGCTCATCTCACCTCTTTTGGTTCAATGCATTGCTACCCAGCAAGACCTGAAATCTTTGGAGCTGCGTCTGAGGACGGTCAATAACAGGATGCTCAATCTGGATACCAGTTTTGAGGATCTGCAAGAGGAAACGACCAACCGGGCCAATAAGAATACGGTTGAAGCCCTACAAAAACATCAGGCCGGCACAGCCAATTCCATTGATGAATTAAAGACCAAGCTTCTTCAAATTAAAGGCCAGATGGAGGAAAACTCCCATCACTACCGGAAGCTTCAGGAAGATGGTGTTGACTATCGTGACAGTCTCAGCATCAGATTTCATGACCTGAATGACGGAATTGAAAATTTGCGGACCTCCCAGGATGATCTGGCCACCAGAATCAACGATCTGGAGAAACGCATCCAGGACAACGCCACTACTATCCTCGAGATTTCAGCCGAGTTGGGTAGACAAAAGGAGGCCAAGGCAAGCGCAGCCGCCGAACGAGCCCGTAAGGCTGCCAACGCCGCCGCCAAAGCCGCCAAAGCCGCGGAAAAAGCCAGGCTTAAAGCAGTTGCCAAAGCCAAAAAAGCCAGAGCGGCATCTACCGGTCAGCCCAGAATAATTAGCCCTCGTGCCAGCAAGAAGGCAGTCAAGGCAACAAAAGAAAAAGCGTCGGTATCGACCCGTGGGGCAGTTTCTGAAGTAAATTCGGCGAAAAAACTATACGACTCCGGGATAGCAGCCTTTAGCGCCAAAAAATTTCAGGATGCTTACGCGGCCTTTACCAATTACATAGAGAAATATCCCAAGGGGAATTTTATCGCCAATGCCATATTGTGGTTGGGTGACAGTCTCTATGCCCAGAAGGAGTACGAGTTGGCTATTTTGGAATATCAGAAGGTCTTCGCCTATTACCCGAAGCATAGCAAGGCCCCGGCGGCCCTTCTTAAACAGGGGTTGGCCTTTGAGAAATTGAAGGATATCGAGACCGCCAAGCTCGTTTACTATAAGCTTGGCGATGACTATCCAGACAGCAAGGAAGCTGCCGTAGGCCGAAAGAAACTGGAGTCTTTCTAGAAAGAAAAAAGCTGCTGGGGAAATACTATCTCCAGAATGACTTTAAACAGGTCTTAATGCTGTAAATTCCTTTGTCGTTAAATCTCGATCAAACGCATGCTGATATCGCAGGCCGGGGCGGAGTGGGTGAGGGCTCCCACCGAGATAATATCTACCCCTGTTTCGGCAATGGCATGTATGTTGTCCAAATTCACCCCGCCGGAAGCTTCCAGAATAGCCTTGTTGCCAACTAACGCCACGGCCTGGTGCATCATCTCAAGCCCCATGTTATCCAACATTATTATATCCACCCCACAGTCCAGACATTCTTGAACCTGTTGCAGATTTTCACTCTCAACTTCAATTTTGAGGGTGTGGGGCGCCTCTGCTCTGATCCTTTCGACCGCTAAGGCGATTGAGCCGCAGGCTTCGATATGGTTGTCCTTGATCAGGATCCCGTCGGCCAGGCTCAGGCGGTGATTATGGCCGCCGCCTGCTCTAACGGCATATTTTTCCAGACTTCTTAAGCCGGGTGTGGTCTTGCGGGTATCGACCACCGAGACGGGCAGATCCGCAACTTTTTTGACATAGAGATTGGTCAGGGTGGCGATGCCGCATAGTCGCTGGACAAGGTTCAGGGCCACTCGTTCAGCTTTCAATAGATCAAGGACCGGTCCTTCAGCGGTAAGGATGGTCTCGTTGCTTTTAACTGCGGTTCCGTCGGCGATCCCCTCGCAGATAACGCTCTCATTCTGACATTGGAAAACCATTGGCGCGATGTTGGCCAGCCCGGCGGTTATGAATTCGTCTTTGGCGATGAAGAAAGCTTTAGCCTGTTGGGTTGGTGGGAAAATTGGTTCGCTGGTTATATCGCCATGACCGATATCTTCGGCCAGGAATTGTCTGATCATGTTTTTGAGATATTGGCTATCCACTATTAATTCCTTATCGGTTATTCGGTAAAATTCCCCAAGAGAGGATGATTGGCAAATCGAAAGATATCAATCGTCAACTTATGAAACCGTATGACAATTGGCAAGTTATTTTGAGTGGAGGCCAAGCATATGCTAGATTATGTTACAGGAAAATGAAAAAGTTTCATTGTGCCTGAAAAGGTGCAGCGTTCACTTTTATTACGAAGGGGAAATTTTAGCGGGAGGCTTGGCATGGCAATAAAAGTGTTGATCCCCATGGCCAGAGGATGTGAGGAGTTGGAAGCGGTTACCTTGACCAATATCTTTCGGCGGGCTGGTTTTGAGGTTGTCACCGCCGGGCTTGAAAGTGAAAACGGTGTTGTTAAATGTGCCCGGGGGACTGTGATTTTACCGGATACCACGTTGGCTCAGGCCATTACTGGCAACTACGATCTGGTCGTCTTACCCGGTGGCCAGCCCGGCACAGATAATCTGCTGCGGGACGAGCGGATAATTCAGCTGGTTCAGGAGATGCAAAGTCAAGGTCGCTATGTCGCCGCTATTTGTGCCGCCCCGATGGTGTTGGGTAAAGCCGGGGTTCTGCAGGGCAAGAGTGCGACCAGTTATCCCGGGTGTCTTGATAAAATGCGATTGCCCGGGGTAAATTATCTCGAGGATGCGGTTGTTGTTGATGGCAAGGTTATCACTTCCAAGGGGCCGGGCACGGCAATGGATTTTGCCCTGCAACTTGTTGAGATTCTGGCTGGTTCTGAGCTTCGCAAACGAGTTGAAAGCGGTTTGCAGAGATCATGAAATATCATATGTCTTAAACTTACATCTGAACTGACAATTTTTAGCACCATGGTTACAATTAAACTTGCCACTTCTATGTTCTTCTCAATAATAATCATAAATATGGATAAATTTATGATTCTGGCAAGAGCATCAATACTTAAACATGGGGCATGACAAGAACAGCGGTTTTTTATGATGATTTTAAGTATAGGTAGAAGCTTCTTACAGCTAATCGGACAACGGTAAAAACCTACTCTGACCAATTCTTTGTTATTACGAGAAGAACATTGCACAGGATCGCAGTAATATTAACAATTGGCTTTTGTCTGTTTATCTTGTGGGTGATTTATATGGCAAACATGGGTCAAAGTAGCCTTTTCTTTGACCTCGTTAAAGCTATACCCTATGGAGACAAAATTGGGCATGTCCTTCTGTTTGGCTTTCTCACGCTTGGAATTAATATATCAACGAGATTCAAGTGTGCAGAACTCGGCCACGTAAGGATCTATATGGGGACCGCTCTTGTTTCACTATTTGTATTGGCTGAGGAGCTAAGTCAATCCTTTGTTATTTCGCGTACATTTGATGTTATGGATCTGATTGCAGATGCAATTGGTATTCTAATATTTACACTGATTTCCATGCGCTTGAGCTTGAAACATTTAATTAGAAGCTAAATTGGAACCACCTACTGTCAGGTTGATTTTGTTAAGTGAAAAGTTCGTTATGTTTTGTATGGGATTATAATTAACTATGTTTGGGTGCAAGGTTTTGCTTGACTAAGGATAATAATGGGCGAGACGATTCTTGTGGTGGAAGATGAATCATCCATTGCGGAAAACATAATGTACGCGCTGTCTACGGAAGGATATGATCCGTTGTGGTGTGAGACAGGACAGGATGCTCTGGCGGAACTGACTAAAAAAGAGGTCTCTCTCATTGTCCTGGATGTGGGGCTCCCCGATATAAACGGCTTCGACGTATTACGGGAAATTCGTAAGACCAGACATATCCCGGTCATATTTGTTACTGCCCGCGCCGATGAAGTGGACCGCGTGGTAGGGCTTGAACTGGGCGCTGACGATTATGTGGTGAAACCGTTTAGTCCAAGGGAGTTGACTGCCAGAGTGAGGGCGGTGTTGCGGAGAACGTTAAATAGTTTGGCACATGTTGAAGCACGGCAAGATTATTCATCTAACCCTTTTGAACTGGACGAAAAAAGGCATTCCATTATGTATCATGGGAAGAACCTCGAACTGTCACGCTATGAGTTCAGGTTACTCCGGACCCTTGTTCTTAAACCAGGACAGGTGTACTCTCGCGAACAACTTATGGACAAGGTCTGGGAAGATCCAGCCATGAGTTTTGAACGAACGGTTGATACCCACATAAAGACCATTCGGCAAAAACTTAAGGCGATTAAAGGAGACTCCGAGTCGATAATTACCCACAGAGGAGTAGGGTATTCTCTTAAGGAAAAAAGATGAGAATACAAACCCGCATATTTCTGGGCATCCTGATCGTTGTGGTTATTGGGTTTTCTGCAATGGTTTCCTGGGTGACAGATTATCTGGAACCTGAATATCGCAAGGCTACGGAAGAGCCGTTGGTGGATGCTTCACGCGTCTTTGCCTCCCTTGCGGCAGTTTCGGTGAAAGACGGTATCATCGATGTTGAAATGTTTCGGGCTGCGTTCAAAGATGTTCATTCCCGCAAATTTTCCGCTCAGGTTTACGATTTCACCAAAGAATCAGTCGACTATCGTGTCTATATGACAGATGGATCGGGGGTGGTGATATTTGACTCGGAAAATGGCAAAGCAGTGGGCGTGGATTATTCGCAGTGGCGGGATGTCCTTCTTTCCTTACAGGGTGGGTACGGAGCGCGTACCTCCCACGAAGATCCCAATAATCTGTCTTTGAGTACCATGTATGTGGCGACTCCCATTGTCGTGAGCGGTACTGTGATTGGCGTTGTCTCCGTCGGCAAACCTACTGAAACAGCCAATCTTTTTACGGAGAAAATAAAATCCCGGATTATTGTGGCAGGGGCCTTGGTTGGGGTGGTCATAATCTTTGTCGGTATGCTTCTGGCAAAAATGGTGACGGTGCCTATCCGAAATCTCATGCGCCATGCAAAGGCGATCAGCAATGGCGAAAGACCACAATTGCCTTCACTAGGTAACAGTGAAATGAGAGACCTTGGCAACGCCTTTGAAGAAATGCGGGATGCTCTGGAGGGGAAGAAGTATGTTGAACAATATGTTCAGACCCTTACCCATGAAATAAAGAGTCCTGTTTCCGCGATCCAGGGCGCAGTCGAGTTATTAAAAGAAGATGTACCGAACGAACAGCGCAAGCGGTTTCTCGACAACATAGGGAAAGAAACCGGACGTATCAATACGGTTGTGGAAAAGCTTCTTCTTCTATCTTCCCTTGAAAGCAGAAAGAATATCAGCGATATCGAGTCTCTTGACCTCAACGCTCTTTTCCGTGAGGTACGGGAGAGTATGACCCCGCTTTTTAAAACAAGAGAGCTGACGCTGAATGTAACCTCCGAAGAGAGTTGTCTGATGCGGGGTGAAAAATTTCTGATTCGGCATGCCATGGTAAATCTGCTCCATAATTCAGTGGAATTCTCACCACCCGGTGGCCAGCTTGATGTGGGAATTGCCACCTCCTCCGGCTTCATCGTCTTTACTGTCCGGGATTATGGGCCGGGAATTCCGGAATATGCCAAGGACAAAATATTTGAAAGATTTTATTCGTTAAAGCGACCAGCCACAGGTAGGAAGAGCTCCGGTCTGGGACTTAGTCTCGTAAAAGAAGTAGCATCTCTCCACCATGGCGAGATCAGTCTGCAAAATGCTCAGGGAGGCGGGGCCGAGGCCCGATTGACTTTGCCGGCATTAACGGACTGACCTTCCTTTTGTACGATTTCACAAACATTTCACATAGTCTTCAAAATATCCTCAAACTCCTTTCATATCTTAAGGGAAAGTTCATTCGCACTGAAGTGAATGATCGATGCGGCACATTTTGGTTGCCAACTTACAAGGAGGATATCATGGGTAGTTCAGAGAAGGATTTATCCGGCGAAATGCAAATCAAACCAGGAATAAATAGTAACCTGGGCAGGATGGGGGAAGAAATCAAGAACTCTGTCAGTGTTCGCTTGATCATCATAGGCGTTTTATGTCTTGTTTTGTTGATCCCGGCAATGATGGTCAAGTCGCTTATCAAGGAAAGAGAGGGTTACCGGAGAGGTGCGCTAGAAGAGATCAGTTCCAAGTGGGGCGGGGCGCAGGTCATTACAGGACCGGTTTTGACGGTACCTTTCAAGAAATATTATAAAGACGACAAGGGTAATACTCGTTGGTCAACCCGCTATGCGCATTTTCTGCCCGACAATCTTGAAATTCAAGGAAGCGTGGACACGCAAACAAGGTCTCGAGGTATCTATGAAGTGCCGCTCTACAGTTCAACTGTGAACATAAAAGGGCTGTTTTCAAAACCCGATTTCAGGGCACTTAGGGTGAATGAAAACAATGCGCTCTGGGAAGATGCTTTTCTGGCCATAGGCATAACAGACATGAAGGGTATTCGTACTCCGATCACCATTAAATGGAACGATAAGGATTTGCCCGTAAATCCTGGGGTAGCGATAAATGATGTTCTGAAATCAGGAATCAGTTCCTCGCTGGAGATGACTCCGGGGGCAGAGGTATACGATTTCACCTTGGAGTTAAACGTCAACGGCAGCAGTGAGCTTGAATTTGTTCCTGTTGGCAAGGAAACAAACCTGAAAATGCAGTCAAACTGGAGTGACCCCAGTTTTATCGGTGAATTTTTACCAAAGGAAAGGCAGGTCAATGAAGACGGCTTTGAGGCGGAATGGAAGGTTCTTCATTTTAACAGGAATTATCCTCAGCAGTGGATAGGGGACAAGCACTCTATTCAGGGATCGTCTTTCGGGACAAATTTCCTTTTGCCCGTTGATCATTATCAGAAATCCATGCGCACCGCAAAATATGCCGCAATGTTTATAGCATTGACCTTCCTGGCATTTTTCATCATTGAAATATTGAACAATAAAACAATCCATCCGGTGCAATACACCATGATCGGGATGGCTTTGATTATTTTCTACACTTTGCTGCTGTCAATTTCGGAACACATTTCTTTCAACGTAGCATACCTTGTCGCCAGCGCGGCTATTATCAGTATGATTACGGCATATACTAGAGGCTTCTTGGCCAATAATAAACTTGCCATGGTGATAGCTGTCAAATTGTCCGTGCTGTACAGCTTTCTCTTTGTAGTCTTACAGTTACAAGACTACGCATTATTATTCGGTAGCGCCGGTTTGTTTGTGGCACTTGCTGTTGCCATGTACCTTACCCGGAATATTGATTGGTATAATGCCTTTACACCTAGAGAGAGGAAGCAAGTCACGCAGGAATAAATTTGTGAACAAATCTTGGGCGAAACGAAACAGGGAGGGGCAATTAATGCCCTTTCCCTGGTAGATTTCGTCCCAACATCATAAAAATAGTCACCCTCATATTATCGCATAACGGAGATAAACAAAGGTCTTATCGAGGTGATTGCGGGATAATGATCGCAAGAGCTATACGGGCTTGTCAAGTTCATCCCTGATCGTTTGCAAAAGGGCCGTGGTTTTCAAAGGTTTCTGGATCGCCGTATACCCCTCTTCGCCTATCGCGACCAGGTGGGCATTGTCGTCATCATAGCCACTAATAAAAACGACCTTCACCGCCGGAGCCATTTTTTTTATCTCATCAAGGGCTTCCTTCCCGCTTTTATTGGGCATCCCGATATCGAACAAGAGAAACTGGATATCGTCCTGGTTGTCACTGAAAATCTCAACAGCCTCTTCGCCGTCCGCCGCAACAAGCACTTTGTAGCCAGCATCACCAAGGATTTCTCTGATAAGTTCACGCACCGTCTCATTGTCTTCAGCGACCAGCACCGTTTCATGACCGCGCTTGGCCGGGGCAGGCACTTCCTCTTGTTTCTTTTCTCCTGAGCCCTCTGCCAGTGGCAGGTAAATATCAAAGACCGTACCCTCACCCGGCTTACTCTCTACGCCGATATGACCATCGTGCCGCCTGATGGTCCCGTAGACCATTGCTAGGCCAAGCCCCGTTCCGTCACCGACATTCTTCGTGGTGAAGAAAGGCTCAAATATCTTCTCCTGAACTTCCCGACTCATTCCCTGGCCTGTATCTCCTACGGAAATATGGGCGTATTTGCCTGGATTTATTTTCAGCCGTCTTTTACTGTATGGTTTATCGAACTCTGTGATTCCCATCTTTATCGTCAGGATGCCGCCCTCCGGCATGGCCCAGACCGCATTGGAGGAAAGATTCACTAGGACCTGCTCCAGCTGAGCCTTGTCGGCATTGATCATCATAACTTCATCGCTTTTGTTAATCGCCAACTCTATCTTTTTCTCGATCATATTGTCCAACAGCCCGCGCACATCCTCAACGGCGTCATTCACCTCCATGGTTTTCATCCGAACAGTCCCTTTCCTGCTATACGCCAGCAGCCCCGCAGTCAATTTAGCCGCCCGGCCTGCAGAGGTCACGATCCTGTCGGCATATCTCCGTGCGGTACTGCCTTCTTCAAGTTGGAGCTGCAGCATCTCACCAAAACCCATGACCCCCATCATGATATTATTGAACTCGTGGGCGATGCCCCCGGTCAGGGTCCCCACCGCCTTCATTTTCTGGCTGTGACGGATCTGTTCCTCAAGCATCATTTTTTCGGTAAGATCACGGCCTATAGCTAGAACGAAGCACTTGTCATCAATTTCAACTGATCGGGCAGAAACTTCAATGGGGAATATCGCCCCGTCCTTTTTCCGGTTATTGGCGGTAAAAGACACCTTGCCGGCGGCAAGCAATTTCCCTAACCGTTTTTCCTTCACTTCCTCCTTCTCGGCAGGGTCGGAGATTTCGCTTGCCATCATCCCCACCATTTCTTCCTTGTTGTAACCGTATAGGTCACAAGCAGCTTTATTCACTTCAACGATCACCGACTTCTGGTTCTCCTGAACTTCCAGAATAAAAATGCTATCACCGGCAGCATCGAAAAGTGCTTTGAAACGTTCTTCGCTGGCAAACAGCTCCCTGGCTCTTTGTTCCGCCCGGTATTCGAGGTCTTCGTGCGTCTTTTTAAGACTCATTGCCATATGGTTAAAAACCCCGGCAAATTCCCCGATCTCATCCTGGGAGTCAACAATGACTTTTCTTTCCAGATTTCCTTGGGCTATGTCTTTGGCCGCTTCCACGTATTCTTTGACGGGACCGGTGATCATCCGCGAGAAATAAGCACTGAACAGCAGGGAAAATAATATCCCGGCACCAAGAATACCCAACAGAAACATAAACATTTCGTTGATATCCTCCTCCCGGGCAATCGCCAGAAAATTGTCTTCTGCTCCAAGGTCGATCGTAATTCCTGCGGTAGCAATAGCTCTTCCTTCAACGTCATGGAGCGGGTAGGTAACATTTAAGAACCTGTTGCCGGCATCATCTTCCTTAAACAGGATCTTGTGTCTGTCTTCTTTGATGCTCTCAACATCCTCGAGGTCAGATGGCTGGCCGATCCTTTCCGGGGCCGTGCTGGCAAGAAACCAGTAACCGGAAGGGCTTTTGCCTTTCGGGGCCTTGGCGTGGATACTAAGCCGGGAAATGTACGGGGCCTCCTGAACGATCTCATCAATGCGCCTTTGGGCATAGCTCTTATTGGAAAGCATCCTTTCAGAAATTATGGCCGCATTGAGCGAATTGGCAATGGCCTTGGCCCTGCCCTTGTTATGTTCAAACTGAGCCTCTGGTTTTTCACCGGCATCGACCTTATAAAACAAGGTTATCCCGGCTACTCCGATGATATTGTGATCAAGGTCCCGAAGAGAGCTGGTAAGATCAAGAGTGTGTTCCCCCTCGGTTTCCTTCTCGCTGGAGGCTTCAACCAGATATATATCCTGACCGCTTTGCATAGCTTCCAGGTCCTCTGGATCAGAGGGCAGGCCGATCTTCTCGCGCTTGGTACTGGCAAGAAACCAGTAGCCGGAAGGACTATTTCCCTCAGGGGCCTTGGCGTGAATACTGAGCCTCTTTATGTCATCGCCTGTGGCCATAATCTGATCAATAAGCCGTTGCGCGTACGGATCACTTGAAAAGCCTTCTTCCCGGTCGAAGAACGTGTCAAGAAAACGGCCAATGACGAGGGCTTCATGCTGCCGGAACACATCCATCTTCTTCATACTGGTTCGTAGTTTGACCAGAGAAGAAACGACAAACAGCCCGCCCAATAACAGAGACAGGCCCATGATCACGGCAAATATTTTATGTCTGATCCCGAATTTCACTTATCCCCCTTCAGAGTGAAGGCCACGCCCATTTTTATCTGATTTATCGTACGTTTTGGCATATTATCATAAACATGAATCAAAAAAAAGGGTAGAGAACCTTGTTATGGTTCCAGCCTATTTTGATTGACATTGGTCGCTAATCGAGTGCCACGTAACAACCTCGCCCCCGATCTGCCCATAATCATCGGACCCGCTGATGAGTCATGGCTGTCTGGTAAATTTATTTTAACTTTCTCGGCCGGGGTTAAATCTTGAGGTTTTTTGCCATCATAATGATGTGAAGTCTGTTCCTGGTATTCTTGCCGGTGATATCTGGAGGTGCTGCTCGTCGTTCTTACTTATTAATTTCCTTGGTTTCCCCGATCATCATGGTCTCGAAATTATTTAGGGGGAGGCCATTTTTCACAAGCGCTTCCCTTAGTTTGATTGGCGGGTCGTCGATCGGTTCAGCGGTCAGCTGGAAGCTTCCCCACTGGATGCCCAGCGAGTAGCGTGAATTAATATCTTTATGGATCTGCACGGCCTCCGCGGGGTTAATGTGCATATCTTTCATAAACCAGCGTGGTTCATAGGCGCCGATCGAGATCAGGGCCAGGTCTATCTTGGGGAACTTTTCACCGATCTCTTGGAACTGGTATGGGTTGTAGCCGGTGTCGCCGCTGTACCAGATGGTCCGGTCATCTATCTCTAGCATCCATGAGGACCATAGGGTCTTCTTCCTGTCCCAGAGGGTTCGGGCCGACCAGTGCTGGGCAGGAGTGGCGGTGAGGGTTACCGGACTGAAATGTTGGGTATCCCACCAGTCAAATTCGATCACTCGATCTTTGTTGATACCGGCGTCGACAAACCACTCTTTAAGTCGTAAAGGCACCAGCCAGAGAGGCCCGGAGCCAAGGGCCTGGACCGATTTTTTATCAAGATGATCGTAATGGTTGTGGGAGAGAACGATATAGTCGATCTTCGGCAGGTCTTCGATCGGCAGGGCAGGAGGGTGGTACCTTTTGGGGCCGGAAAAGCTTAAGGGGGACGCTCTGTCGGAGAACATCGGATCGGTCAGGATATTGAGGCCCCGGTACTGGATCAAGATGGTCGCATGGCCTACCCAGGTGACCTGTAGTTCGGCGCCAGGATTGCGGATCCGTTCAAGGTCCGGCGCCATCGTTGGCACTTTGTGGGCATTAGATGCGTAGTCGGCATATTCTTCACCGCTGAAATGGCGCATTTTTAAGTATTTCAAAAATCCGTGTTTTTCTTTTTGCAGATGGGGGTTATCAAAACCGTCTTTGCTGTGATGAGTAGGCAGAACTTGTTGCTCGGTTGCTTGCTGGCTATTAACACAGGCGGCCGGGCCGATGTTGCCAAGAAACAAAAAACAGGCGGCAAAAAGTAAGGATAGTGGTGGTATCCCTAGCAAATTTGTCTGCTTGAGGCCATTGGTCAGCATGAATCTTCGCTCGTTATCCGATTCCCGCATCAGTCATCCACGGAATTTCCGATCTGGAAATTGGCTATTACCGGCAGATGATCGCTGGCTATCTTGGCGATGTTCAAGCGGCAGCATTTACAGGTCAATAAATGAAAGTCGCCCCGGTGGAATATCTTGTCGAGACCGTTGGCCGGCGAGAAGGATGGGAAGGTGAACATGGCATCCTGATAACCGCCACTATGATTGGTAGCGCAACCGAAATCGAGAATTTCCGTGAAAATTGGCGCCAACCTGCTCCACCAGTCATTAAAATCCCCACCGACCAGACAGGGGGTTTCGGCCTTGAGTTTGATAAATTCCTTGGTGTGGACCAAGCGGCCAATTTGCTGGGGTCTTTCTTTAAAAGAGAGGCCGAGATGCAGGTTGAAAACGGCTAGGCTCAGCCGGTGGCCGTTTTCTACGGGGATTTGCAGTTTGGTGAAGAGGCAGCCCCGTGCTTTGCGATTTTCTATAGTCAGGTCAATATTGCGCTCGGTTTTGATCGGATAACGGCTGAGCGTGGCATTACCGTACATCCCGGTCTTTAATTGAACGTTAAGCCCAACCGCATAATGCGGGTAGCCGAGCATCTCGGCCAGTTCTCGGGCCAGATTCAGTTTTCGTGAGCGCGGCACTCCAACATCAACTTCCTGCAGAAGAACGATATCGGCATCATGGTGGGCCAGAATCTCAGCAATTCTTTCCAGCCGAAAACGTCTATCCATACCGATCGCTCGGTGGATATTATATGATAAAACCCGGAAGTTCATAGCAGATCGATCTCCGTGCCCAGCGGTTTTGTTGACGTGGTGAATGATCGGATGGGGCTATATAAAATGGTTCCTGCCGGTGATTCCACAATATGGCTACCGATCTTTGGCAATCAGGACTATTTCTATCCGCCGATTTTGGGCCTTACCCTCATCTGTTTCGTTGTCTGCCACCGGCGCATATTCTCCGTAAGCCGCCGCGCTCAGGTATTCGGGATTGAGGCCTTGGGCCTGGAGAAATCTGGTAACGTTGACCGCCCGTCTGGAGGATAGTTCCCAGTTGGTTGGGTATCTTCGGGCCAGCGCCTCGCCGATTTTGACATTGTCGGTGTGGCCTTCGACCCGGATTGCCTTGTCGGTTACACTCTTGAGGATATCAACTACCTTTTGCAAAACCTGCATACCCTCATCCTTGACCTCGGCCTTGCCGGAAGCGAAGAGAATCGCATCTACCATGTTAACGGTCAATTTGCCTTTCAGTTCCGAGATAGTGACCTGACCTTTATCGATCTCAGTTTCCATCTTGCTGAGCAACTCTTCATAGGTGGTACTCATTTCCGCAACTTCTTGTTCTTTTGCCTGCCGAAGTTGCTTGAGTTCATTATGGAGGTTATTATTTTTTAGGCCAAGGGCATCAATTTGTTCTTCATCTGCCTTGATCTGCAATTCGCAATCGTCTTTCTGATTGGCCATTTGCTGGCGCAGGTTGGAGATTACTTCGGAAAAAGAGTCTGATTTGGCTTCAAGAATCAGATTTAGTTGTTTGTTATCGGCCTGCAGGACAATTTGTTCCTGTTCGAGCGTTTCCTTTTGGCTGTTGATTTCAGCTTTTGCATCTTTAAGATTATTATAACGACCCTGAAGATCCTCGAGTTCGGCTTCCAAACGTGTGGCCTCGCCTTCCATCATCTCGAAGGCATTTTTGCTTACACAGCCAAATGCAGATAAAGAGAAAATGGCAGCCACGGCCACAACTATTACTGGTCTGAACATAGGAAACTCCTTAAAGATTGTTTTATTGATCTATTGTCTGATTATACATAATTCGATGATTATAACAGCTTCCCCCAAATTGGTACCAATTTATCAAATGGTAATGAAATTAGCCAACGAGGAAATAAATTTGCTTGGCATGATGATATTGGCTGGCGTGAAGATTGTCCTTGCCAATCATCGGTTGCCGATTATCTTGGCCTGATGCGTAAAACAGGGAGTGAAAAAGGTGCAACCGGAAACCTGCCTCTGTGGGTAGTGCACAGCTTGATGCTGTTAGCTGCGGTTGTGGTCTCCAGCTCATTTACCGTAGGGGAGGCGATAACCCATGGTCTTGCCCCTGCGGTTCTTTTACTGGTCAGATACGTTCTGGCCACCCTCTGTCTGGTGCCGATCCTGATCCTTAACCATGGTTTCTCGTTGCCGTCTCTGCGGCAGCTTGGCGGCTACAGTGCGATCAGCGCCTGCACGGTCGGCTTTTTCTGGTGTATGTTCGAGGCCTTGCGCTATACCACCGCGTTAAACACCAGCGTTATCTTTACCTTGGTGCCGGGTATCTCCGGAATTTACAGTGCAGTTTTTCTTAAAGAACGGTTAGGCCGCCACCGGCTTGTGGCCCTGCTTTTTGGTATGTTCGGCGCTCTCTGGGTTATTTTTCGGGGTGATCCCGAGCGGCTGTTGGCCATGGATGTTAATTATGGTGACCTGCTTTTTCTGGTCGGTTGTTTTATGATGGCCGCTTACACCCCGTTGGTTAAACGGTTACATAAGCAGGAATCTATGGTCGTTATGACTTTCTGGGTGTTGGCCACCGGCACAGCTTGGCTGCTGCTGCTCTCTTTCCCCAGTCTTTCAACGGTTAACTGGTCGGGAGTTGAAGCTATGGTGTGGCTCGGGATCATCTATCTGGCGATCTTTTCAACGATTATCACCTTTTACCTTACCCATATTGCAACCATCTACCTGGGCCCGACCCGTGTGATGGCCTATAGTTATTTTTATCCGGCCTTTGTCTTGGCGATTAATTGGGGATTGGGCAAGGGGTTGCCGCCAATGATAATTTTGCCGGGGGTATTGGTTGTTAGCCTGGCAACAGTAGTCTTGCAAGGCGGGATTGATAACGGCCGGAGAGTTGACCATTATCGGCTACCCATTGAATAGCAGCACTATTTACGAGTAGCCATGGGAACATGGGGGTGATTTCTCGAATTCGGAGTCTTTCGTTTACCTGCGGTAAATTTATGTCTAAGTTCGACAGGCTCCTAGGGCGATAATATGCTTGGTAAATGAATTTATGGTAACCGGCTATTAATAGCTGAATCCTGTCTTAAAAAAAAAGCCCGGAATTACCCCGGGCTTTTTATGATAATTGTTGGCAAGAAATTTATTTGATGCCAAGTTTTTCTTTTACCGCTTTACGGATCTTCAGCTTTTCATACATGTCCGCCAGATGCGAGCCGTCATCAGCCACCTCGTATGATCCTTCCCAGTGCTGCCAGTCCTGGCCCTGCATGAAACCGCCCATCCGCCAGATGCGGCCCTCGTGGTGCCAGACCTCGTGCCAGAGATTGTCGACTTCGCTTTTACCATTGAATTTGATGTCCGCGTCAAGCTTGTCCTTCTTGATGGGGTCAACATACTTGACCTTAATCGCTAAGGCCACGGCGTTGTAAACATCAATGACCGCATCAGCCTTCCTCAAGTCGCCTTCGGCCCAACTGCGGACATGGCAATTGGTGCAGACCGCCAGCATGTCCTCCCGTTTGTCATCTGGCGTGCGCAGGGCCGTTCCACCTAAAGCATCCAGTCGGGTATCTCCCTTGCTCCACCACTTACCTTTACCGACGTAAGCCTTGTATACTTCCGGGGCGGCTTTCTTCGCCATCGCGAATGGATTGGGTGCCCCGGTTTTAACTTCCTTCAGGGTGCCGGTCGGCAGATCGTGAATCTTTTCATAACGTTTGCCAATGGCTGGATCAATTGGAAATTTCTCCTTGCCGGTAAGGTATTTTGCTTCGGTTGGCCAGGAGAATACCGGTTCAAGCTCCCATTTCAGGCGGGCACTGACGTTATGGGTGGATTCCACCGCCCCACCGAAACCGCTCATGTGGCAGACTGCACAGGTAGGCGCATCGATATCTTCCGGCCCCCATTGTCCTGGAGGAGCAGACCAGTTGTAGTGCTCGCCGTTAGCGGCAACCAGGTTGCCATGTTTGCTCTCTTCGTAAATCTCCCGCTGGGGATGGTCCGGACCGAGATGGCAGTTGCCGCAGGTTTCCGGTTTTCTGGCCTGTTCAATACTGAAAGTATGGCGGGTGTGGCAGGCGGCGCAGGTCCCGACACTGCCGTCCGGATTAAACCGGCCGATACCCATGTTGGGCCAGTTGATCAGGCTGCCGTCCTTGGCTACCTTAATAACCGTCCCGTGACAATCCAGGCAGCCGGCCTCGGCGCTCTCCCGGGAATGATTGGCCTTGTAGTTGGCGGTTTTGCCGAAAGTCACCCCGTCCTTTACGATCTCTTTACCCTGGATTGTATATGACGAGAGGGAGAAGAAGCCCGCTTCATCATGGAGGCTGTCCTTGAACTCCTGGGTCTGCTTGGGGTGGCAGCCATCACAGTATTTGGGAGTAACAATAGAAGTTACCCGGAAACCATTGTGCTCAAAGCCGGCCGGATCATCTTCTTTAGCCTGGTGACAGACATAGCATTTTACCCCTACCTTACTATGCTTACTGTCCTGCCACTGTTTAACTACTCCTGGGGTCACGGTATCATGACAACTGATACAAGGGTCGATTGGCGAACCTTCCTCGGCCCAAACAACAGCCGACGCGAATACCATGCCGACCAGGGTCAGCCCTATTGTCATCCATCTCTGTTTCATTCCCAACCTCCTTTAGTTTGTCTGTTGTTTATTTGTTATTGTCTGGTATTTCAGCTTGGTCTTCCCAGTTAAGATACCCAAGACTGAAATCTACCACCTCGTCTAGTTTGTTGATCTCTTCCGACATTTTTTTTAGTTCGCGCGTTGAAGCAGCTTCCAGGACCACCGCTAACCCTTTTGGACCAATTTCCTGGACTTCAACGCCTTTAATACGGTTCAAAATGGTTTGAAGTTTCAATTCCTGTTCCCTGTCGACCGGAACCACTAATGCACCTGCTATTGCCAAAACACCCCCCTGTTGATCAGTCTGTTAATAATTTGCACCAGTATGGTAGCTGATGGCGCCGGTCGGGCAATCATCACGGCAACGGCCACAGTTATCACACTTGGTCCAGTTAAATTGCTTTGTTCCGCTTGTTTCCTGATTCTTAAGAACCATAGGATCAAGATCATAAGGACATGCCTGGTCACATTTGCCACAGTCAATACATTGATCAGGTTCCAGCCGAATTCGCCAAAGCCGTTTTGCCCCGAGTAGTGCGAGTCCGGCCCCGGAGGGGCAGAAATAGCGGCACAGCATTCGGGAATTTGCAAATATTTCAAATAATAGAATAAAGAACAGCAAGCCGGCGCCGGCCGCGCTGACCTGCTGATGGGTAAAAAGATAGATCAGTTCCCGACCCAGAATATGCGGCGGATCAAAGATCGCCAGTAACGGAGTCGCCATAAAAAACGATAAAACCAGTAGTATCGTCAGGACCGGATAACTTGAGTCCTTCAAGTTGAATTTATAATGGAGGCCGATTCTGGAAAATATCTTGTTCAAGGACATGTTAAGTTCGAGAATGAAACCAACCGGACACATCCAAGAGCAAAAGAATCGGCCTAGAATAATGGTCAGGATGAGGGGGGCCATGGCGGCGAGCAGGAGAGGGATAAAGATAACCCTGCCAGCCAGCCAGGAATCAAATAGGGCAAGGGGGTGGGCCAGATAGATGCTTTTGAAACTGAAGATCCAGGTGTCTCCTGACCATGGCGATAGCGACGGCAGGGGCAGTTGGCCCTGAACTATTCTGGACGGAAACCATTCAGCCGGATTTTGGGTCGTCAACGGAATCAGGACAATAATTAACAGTATTGCCAGTTGGGCCAGCCTGCGCAGAGGTTTGACTGGGAACTTTTTCTTGACGGGGTCTTTGCTTTTCATGGTCACAACCCCCTGATCACTCTGATGGCTGGTAGTTTTCCGGTGCCACCGCTACGACCGATTACGTTCCTGACCATTGCCGCATAGCGCTCTTCGAACAAAGTCAACTTTATGTCCCTGTTCATCTGGGACGCGGCGATATGTTTTCTGACCGGGCAGACAAAGTTGCACATGCCGCAACCTATACAACTGTCAGGGTCAACATACGGCCTGATGCCGGTGCCTTCGCTAAGGGTTCCTCCTGGAGGGCGATCACGTAAAGCCTTATCTTTGAGGGGGCAGTTATAATAGCATTCACCGCACGAATCGTATTGCCAGGCCAGACAGAGATTGCGATCAAGAATCGAGGTGCCGATCTTGAATTCATTCGGTACGTTGGCCAAGACCTCTTTCCGGTTAACGATCCGGCGCAGCGCCCCGGATGGACAGGCCGCTCCGCAACGGAGAAACTTACCAAGGGGCCGGTCTTTGCCATCTTTTCCTCTCTGTTGGCAAAGGTAACAGGGGGTCTGCAGGGGGGCGATATAAGGTGTGTGAAACAATGCCCCTGCCGTCAGGCCGAAGGCCTTGATGCTGTCATATGGACAGGCTTCGACGCATTTCCCGCAGCGGATACACTTGGCCAGAAAATCCGGGCTGGCGCCGGGAGGACGGAGTATGTTATTTGGGAGGGCAGCCCCCATCGGCAGGAATGAAACAGCCCCGAGCAGACCGGCTTGCTGGAGAAATGTTCTTCTGTCAATATTGTTGTCTGCCATCAGGACCGCTCCTCCTCAAGTAGAACCAGATCATATTTTCTGCCCTTGATCTGGTAGGGGGAGACAAGCCTGCCCCGGATCGTGATAAAACTTGCTTCCTTGGGGGACATTCCTTTCGTGATTACCCATAATTTATTAGTCGAGCCCTTTAGTCGGTAAGGTTGCTCGCTGACAAACTCAAAGGCCAGGCCTGTTTCCACGACCCCGGAGACTTCAACCTGACTATTCAGATATTTCTGTAGATCCTGAAAGAGATCGTCAACCGCGAGAAAATCGCCGGTTTTTTCTGTCGAAGCAGAAATCTCAAAGTCAATATCTCGGCGAGATTCAGTACAGGATGCAATCAGCACCACGACAAAACAGAGCAGGATCGTCAGCAATGTTCTGGTAAGCTGCAACATTATATCTCTCAATTTAATCAATTAGCCGGATGGGAGATCACCTGCCCATCCGGCTTGGAGAAACATCAGGCCTTGCTTAATTTGATCGCACAGACCTTGTAGTCAGGTTCCTTGGCCCCGGAAAGGCTCTTCAGGTCATCAATGGTAAGTTTATTAATAAGCTTGGTCTCATCGAACCAGGGCACAAAAACCATGCCGGGCCTAGCCCTATCAGTTACCCAGACGGGCAGGACGATCTCTCCCCGTCGGGAAGTAAGTTTCAGAGGCTGACCATTGCTGACGCCAATATCTTGGGCGTCTTCCGGTGACACCTCCACATAGGCATTTGGATTCATCTCTTTGAGCATTTTTACCCGCATGGTCATGGTGCCGGAATGCCAGTGCTCAATGACCCGGCCAGTGTTAAGCACGTAGGGGTAATCTTTATCCGGCATCTCGTAATCGAGACCGGCGGCCAGAACCCGGATAATTGCTTTTGGTTTGGCATCTTTATGAAAGGGATGAGCGCCATAATAATTGACCGGTCCCGCCAGTCCTTTTTCTTCAAGATGCTGGTCGTAATAGGTCACAAAACCGGTCTTGTATGAGCTCTGTAATCCACCGAAGTTCTGCAATGCCCGAGCCTTATTGATGAAACGCTTGGCCGAGCCGCGATTGTTGAAATCGGTGGAAGGACAGGGCCAGGTACAACCGCCGGAGTGGGCTTTTAGTTTTTTGTAGGTAGCGCCCCAGAGATCGACATCCTGACCCTTGGTGGCGAGGCGGTATTCATTCCAGGCCTGCTCTTCGGTTTCAAACCCGAGGCCGAAAACTTTTTTGGTCTTATGACGTTTGCCGGTTTGAGGATCTATCATTCGGAAGCTGGTCTTTCTGCCAAGTTTCTTGGCGACCCGTTTGGCAACTTCAACCACCTGCCAGAAATCAGATTTCGCGCCTTTGGGTGGCTCAACCAGTTTGGGGATAAATTGGGAGCGGCGATCGGTCTGGCCCATTACTCCTTCTTTCTCAACCCACATTGAGGAGGGCAGGATGACCGAGGCAAACTGGGTGGTCTGGGTGGGGTAGACATCACTGACGACAGTAAATGCCTCAGCCAAGGCCTTACGATATTTGGTGCAGTTAGGCAGGCTCTGGGCCGGATTTGTGGTATTTACCCACATGGCTTTGATCTTTTTATCTGACAGGTTCATAAACATTTTAATCGCGTGAGCGGATGGTTTTATGGGCATCTGTTCTACCGGCACTCCCCAGATATCAGCCATCTGGGCCCGGTGCTTGGCATTGGCAACAGCCCGATGCCCCGGTAAGAGATGGGTCAGGCCTCCCTGCTCACGGGTGCCCCCGCAGGCATTGGGTTGACCGGTTAGGGACAGGGCATCACAGCCCGGTCGACCTATCTTGCCGGTTAGCAGATTAAGGTTGGAGATCTGGCAGTTAAGATGGACCCCCTTGGTTCTTTCATTAATACCCATGGTCCAGATGGTCATGGCGGTACGGCCCTTGGCGCCGATTGCTCTGGCCGCTTTTCTGATGTCGGCGGCAGGAACCTCGACCAGATCAGCAACTTTTTCCGGGGTATAATCGGCCAGGAATTTTTTGTAGGATTCGAGATCGGTAAACTCACCTTTCGTTTTCAAGCCGACTCTGAACGCACAGTATTTCAGATGTTCATGATCTAGCAGGTCCTCTGCCACGATCACCTGGGCCATGGCATTAAGCAGGTACATGTCATAACCAGGCTTAAACTTAAGGTGCAGGTCGGAATAGCGGGCGGTTGGGGTGTATCTAGGGTCGGCTACTATAACTTTGACCTTATCCGGATAGGCGCTTTTACGGTCAATTACTCTTCGGAATAACATGGGATGGTTCTCGGCCATATTGGAACCAATGAGAAAGAACACGTCACATGCTTCAAAATCATCGTAACCACCAGCCGGTTCATCGGCGCCAAAGGTGTTAAGATAACCACCAACTGCTGAGGCCATACAGAGGCGCGGATTGCCTTCTACATTGGCTGTGCCGATAATGCCTTTAAATAGCTTGTTGGCTGCAAAGGCTTCCTGGGTGGTATTCTGGCCGGAGCCATACCAGGCGACACTATCCACGCCATTTGCCTTGATCGATTCGACAAACTTGTCCGCTATAAGATCAAGGGCGTTATTCCAGCTAACCTCTTTATATTTGCCGTCAGCTTTGCGGACCATCGGTTTGGTCAGGCGGTCTTTGCCATACATGATATGAGGAAGGGAGTAGCCTTTCATGCACAGGCGACCGAAGTTAACTGGGCTGTCGGCGTCGCCCTTGACGGCCACCACTTTGCCATCTCTGACCCCGGCCAGGACGGTGCAGCCGACCCCGCAGAATCGGCATTGGGCTCTGCCGTACTCAATTGCTGAATCCGCCAACGCCTCTCCTGTTGGCAGGCCGGCCATGGTGATCGCTGCGGTAGCTGCGGATGCCTTGATAAAATCACGTCTGCTAACCTTCATCTCTATCCTCCTCCCTCTCTCATTGTCGTTCAATATGAAGACGATCTGAATAAAAAAAGTCTATCACAACTAACAACCAGTTGTGCAATAAAAAAGCACATACCGTGCCATGGGGATTGTCTAGTAATATCAGTGGGTTGGCTTCTTGGGGTTACCATGTGGTTACAAGGGGAGATGCAAGGTCGCTACCGCATGGTAACGGCATTAAGCTAAAGTAGTATCTTGTTGGGTCGAAAACAGTGAATAGAACACTGGTTAGTTTATTGTTTCTTGGTTTAGTTGTTTTTTGTTGCGGTAGCGGTTCATTATTGTAGAGTTTAGTAATGCGAAGTGCGGGTGTCGCTGTCAGTTTCAATGACGATTTGCTCGTGCTTGGTGGCGGAAAAAGTTTCCGTTGTTTAGCAAATTTGTTTCTGGAAATCTCAGCCATATCAAATATTAAATCAGTTTAAAACAAGGCAGATTAAATGGAATTCAATATCAGAAAATCTCAGCCAGAAGATGGTCCATTTCTGGCCGATATGATCATGATGGCCGGCCGCAATCATATTTCCAGGGCGATTCTGGAGTACCTTTTGGGCGGTAAGCCGAACGACTGTATGACTTTCCTCCAGATGCTACTGATTACCCAGACCCCGCATCTTTTTCACCATACCCGCTATATGATTGCAGAGAACTCCGACGGGCCGGCTGCTGTGATGAGTGGCTATGATCCCAAGGTTATGGGGTACCAGGCCTTTCACGCAGCTATCCCTGAGGTCAGCCCGATTCTCGGCTGGTCCGTGGCGGAAGAGAATCTTGTTAAAGAGCGCACCGATAAATTAGTGCCTTGCATGCCGCAGATAGTTGATGGCGCCTGGGTGGTTGATCGTGGAGCGACCAAGCTGGAAGACAGGCGTCAGGGGGCGGCCAGCAAATTGCTTGCCGAGATTTTGGCTGAGGGTAAGGGACTTGGCTTTGGTTTGGCCCAGAGCAGTGTCTTTATCGGTAATGAGCCTGGGCTTAAATTGTATGAAAAAGCCGGTTTCTCGATAGTCGAAGAGAAAGCGGATGAATTTTTCGAGAAAATGATTGGGGCGCCGGGGATGGTAACTTTGACGAAGGAACTCTAGGGTTAAGTCTTAAAAATTGTTGGATTTTAAAAGCGGCGTGCGGATTGTTCCGATTACGCCGCTTTTTTTTGTTAAAGAGGTTTGAAGTCATGGGTCAGTACCACAATATTATTGCTGAAGAGTTACAGATCAGGGTTGCGCAGGTGGCTGCCACTGCATCTTTACTGGCTGATGGCGGCACAGTACCTTTTATTGCCCGTTATCGTAAAGAGGCCACCGGTTTACTGGACGAAAACCAGATCACTGCTGTTCGGGATCGGCTCAGTCAGCTGGCCGAGCTTGATAAACGGCGGCAGGCCATGGTCGAATCTCTCTCCGAACGAGATCTGTTAAGCAAAGAATTGCATCAGGCGATTATTGGCGCCGGCAACCTGACTGTCCTCGAAGATATCTATCTGCCCCATCGACCAAAGCGCAGGACCAGAGGTATGATTGCCAGGGAAAAAGGGCTGGAACCGCTGGCCCGCCTGATCTTCGCCCAGGGTAATTCGCCGGTGCGAGTCGAGACCTTTGTTAATCCCCGCAAAGAGGTGCATTCGGCCGATGAGGCTCTGGCGGGGGCTCGTGATATCATGGCAGAGTGGCTTAGCGAGGATTCTTTTGCCAGGGCCGGGTTACGAAAGCTTTTTACCGACAACGCAATTATCGGTTCGACGGTAATCAAGAGTAAGCGGGAGAGCGGGCTTAAATTCAGGGATTATTTCGACTGGCGGGAACCCGCGGCCAAGGTGCCCAGCCATCGGCTATTGGCGATGTTTCGTGGAGAGAAAGAAAAGTTTCTGAGCCTGACGATTCGTCCTCCGGAGGAGGATGCCTTAAAAAAAATGCGCCATCAATTTGTAAAGAATGGCAACTGGTCAGGGCTGCAGGTTACCCTGGCAATAGCCGACTGCTTTAAGCGGCTGCTTGGCCCGTCCCTTGAAAACGAATTACGCTCAAAACTTAAAGAACGGGCAGACCTCCAGGCAATCCAGGTTTTTGCCGATAATTTACGGGAATTGCTGTTGGCTCCGCCCCTGGGACAGAAGCGGGTAATGGCCCTTGATCCGGGCTTCAGGTCTGGCGCTAAATTGGTCTGTCTGAACGGGCAGGGTAGGCTTCTTCATTGCAGCACCATCTATCCGACCCAGTCTGAAAAGCAGAAAACCGAGGCCAGCCAGGTCGTCATCGGACTTTGCCGAAAACATCAAATTGAGGCCATTGCCATTGGTAACGGCACCGCCGGCCGGGAGACTGAGGCCTTTATCCGGGGCCTGGATCTTTCGCCCAAGCCGGTCATTGCCATGGTCGATGAAAGCGGCGCTTCGATTTATTCGGCCTCGGAGACCGCCCAGGCCGAGTTCCCCGATCATGATTTGACGGTACGCGGTTCGATTTCGATCGGCAGACGTCTGCAGGATCCATTGGCTGAATTGATCAAGCTTGATCCCAAGGCCATTGGCGTCGGTCAATATCAGCATGACGTCAATCAGGCGGCGCTCCGAAAAAGTCTGGAGGATGTGGTGGAGAGCTGCGTTAACAAGGTTGGGGTTGAGGTAAATACGGCAAGTGTTGAATTGCTTACCCTGGTCTCCGGGCTTGGAAAGACTCTGGCCGCAAATATTATCACCTGGCGGCATGAACACGGCCCTTTTCTTAGGCGGCGGCAACTCTTGGATGTACCTCGTCTGGGAGCCAAGGCCTATGAACAATGCGCTGGTTTCATCCGAATTTCTGGTGGCGAAAACCCCCTTGATGGTAGTGGAGTTCATCCGGAGCAGTACAAAATTGTTGAGCAGATGGCCCGGGATGCTGGTTGCCGGGTTGAAGAATTGATGGCAGAGGCAGCAAGAAGGCAAGGGATCAAAGTCGGTGATTATGTCAGCGAGACGGTGGGGTTGCCTACCTTAAACGATATTATGGCGGAGCTGGCCAAACCGGGGCGTGATCCCCGGGCCAATTTTAGTGAGTTTGCCTTTGCTGAAGGGATCAATAGCATGGAAGACCTTGAGCCTGGGATGAGATTGCCGGGGATTATCACCAATGTCACCAAGTTCGGGGCCTTTGTCGATATCGGTGTCCATCAGGATGGGCTGATCCATATCAGTCAACTGGCCGATCGCTTCGTCAAGGATCCGGCTGATGTGGTAAGAGTCCGTCAGCAGGTAATGGTGCGCCTGCTGGAAATAGATCTGCCGAGAAAACGGATTGCCTTGTCCCTTCGCGGGGTCTGATGCTAAAGTTTCGCCCCAGATTTCTTAGTTAAAGCTGTGGATCAATATTGCCGGGACCGCCGCAATCCGGGGTATAACAGGTGACATTCTTGAATTCGCAATCCTTGTGACAGCTCGGGCAGGTGTTAGGTGAGCTGGCGGCTGTCAGCAGGAAGCCGCAGCTCCCGCATTTCCAGTAGGTCAGGCCGCAACTGGGACAGAGAGCGGCACTGGCTGGGTCGGTAACAGTCTGGCCGCAATTCAAACAGCTTTTTTCACTCTTATCGGTCATTCTAATAATCCTCCTTATGGAAAGCTTCTTTTCTTTCTTTGGTAAATCCGGGCCAGAAAGGTTGCTGGCACGTATTCCCTTTTAAAGATGTTGGGTACTCCTGGCCGGAAACCGAAGAGTAGGAGTCTCCTTAGTAGCGGTTCACATGTTGGGGGCCACTTTGATCTCGACCCTGCGGTTTATCTGCCTGCCCGCCTCAGTATCGTTGGTGGCGGCCGGCATAGTTTCTCCGTAACCTACTACTTCCATTTTGCCATATGATATACCCCGTTGGGCAAGAAGGTTTCTGACGTTGCCGGCTCTGCGTTCAGAAAGGTCCTGATTATACGCATCGCCGCCGGTGCTGTCGGTGTGACCTTCAATCCTGATCAGGGTTTGCGGATATTGGATGATTATACCGGCAATCCTGTCCAGTTCCTTGTAGAGTCCCGGTTTGACCACGGTTGAGTCTGTGGCAAAGGTTAGGTCGCCTTTAAGAATAATGGCGATGAGATTGCCTTCGCGCCGGACTGCAGCAGCCTCTGAGGCGGCCAGGGCTTCTCTCATGTCGCGCTCCTGGTTGTCCATCATTTTGCCGACCCCAGCGCCGGTGGCCCCCCCAAGGGCTGCTCCGATTGCCGCGCCCCAGAGGGTCGCTTCGGTGTCATGGCCGATGGCCTGGCCTAATATCGCCCCTACTGCCGCGCCGCCGGTCGCGCCATAAACACCGCCTTTCTGGGTTTTGGTTTGCATAGGGGCGCAGGCCGCTAACAAAAAGGCACAGATAAGGGTGAAACAGGTGAATTTCTTCATGTTAGTCAACTCCGAGGAAATTTGATTTTTGGAAATCAAGTTATAAAAATAATTTATATGGTTGAGGACCAGATTAACTTATTAAAAACCATATACATTTTAGCTTGAGTATTATTGATTATACTCTTTATATTTAAATCATGAGTTTTTTATTGCTATCTAGGCAAATAACAGTCAAATGGAGGTCTCTTCATGAAGTATACCTGTGGCGCTTGTGGTTATGTTTACGATCCTGATCTTGGCGATCCTGATAATGGCATCGCACCGGGCACTGCCTTTGAAGATCTTCCCGAGGACTGGGTCTGCCCGATCTGTGGTGTCGGTAAGGATCAATTTTATTCAGAAAGTTAAAGGGGCTCTGAATAGGGTTGGTAGAGATCCGCAATACCCCATGTTTTCACCGGTTTATGCACATATCCTGTTCAGGCCAGCGGTGCGTCGGTGTAGGCCACGTCGGCTTCTTTCGATTGGTGGAGAGGTAGTTTCTTGCCGACTCTTACATCTTCCACCCAGTTTGGATTTAGCAGGAATGACTTGGCGCTGAGGGCAATATCGGCATCGCGCAGGGCCTCCCCGGCGCTCTGCCGGTCATGGATCTGGCCGCAGATCATTAGGGGCAGATCGGTGGCCAGTCTGGTCAGTTGGCTCATATTAAGGTCTGTGCCAAAGACCTTTTCCTGGAAATCATAGGTTGAAACGGAAATCATGTCGATTTCCTCATTCGAAAGCAGTCTGATCATCTCCTGCCATTCTTCGCTGCTGTTGAAGAGGGAGACTTCCATATCGGCGATGCCCCAATTTGATACCCGAAACGTCAATAACCGATCATCAGGCATTACCTGGTGGACGGCCCTGATCACCTTCCGGGCAAAACGGCACCTATTTTCGATGGAACCACCGTACTCATCTGCCCTTTGGTTGGAATAACTTGAGAGAAATTGATTAATCAGGTAACCGTGAGCGCCGTGGATCTCGACCCCGTCGAAACCGGCGGCCATTGCCCCGCGAGCCGTCTCGACAAAACCGTTGATTACATGTTCGATATCAAAATGGCTCATCTGCTCCGGCACAGGATATGGGGTTTCCGTCAACGGGTTGTCTTGGCGGGGAGCGACCGGACTGGGGGCGATGGAACGGTTGGCCGGATTGATCTCGGGCCAGGCCATTCGTCCGCAATGAAACATCTGCATGATTGAAACAGCACCGTGGGCGCGAATCTTTTCTACCACCGGCCGCCAGGCGTCAATCTGTTGCTGATTAAGTATCCTTGATTGATTTGGATACCCCTGGCTGCTTTCATAATCGGTGACAATGGCCTCCGTATAAACCAGACCAGCACCATTTTTGGCCCGGCGGATCAAAAAGTCCAAGACATCGGGACGGGGTATGCTGCCGCCTGGTGAAGACATTCGAGTCATGGGGGCGACGCCCAGACGATTACGGAGGATGAAATTCTTGATCTGTAGTGGTGAGAAAATGATATCTGTGGTCATAACAACTCCTGGTAAAATAGATCTAGCTTAGGACTGGTCCGGCAGTTGTGGAGAAATGGCCACCAGTTGACCACCCAGTGCTTTGATCTTGGGAAGCGTGTGCTGCAATGACCGCAGCTCAAGATTGCAAAAAGGTCACCAGCCAGGCCGGAATCATCCAGTTTTTTGAAGGCGGCTGCCATGACCTTGCCCGTTTCAGCCGGGATATCCGGCGTCATACTTGCGAGCAGATCTTTTATATCACCCTGGAGTGTAATGATCTTGCCTCCTTTGGCTTAGGAATGGCTATGGCTATTGACGATGAGAACAAGGCAGATTTCATGTTTGCCTTGCTATTACATGGAAACCAGCAATCGGATAACAGGGGGCAGAGCTATGTCATGTATGGGGAAGACCCCGAGGCCGGCAGAAAGTTAAAGCGTCGTCTTGGCGGACTAATCTCCGTCTCTATGCTCAACGGCCAATATCTGCCCCCTGCTAAAATTGTTCAAGGCGGTGCCAGGATTTCGAGGATGACCCGGCGCTCCTGATCCCGGCCTTTTTTGCCGATCATAATAGGCGGTACATTGCCACCTGTCTTGCCTTTAAAATTCGGCAGATCAATCTTCCTTTTATCCTATATATATTCAGTCTCGGACATCAAAACGTCAAAGTCAATAGAAAAAAGTCATGAATTGATTTTGTGTAATTACAGGGGACTTGAAAAATAACCACTGGCAGATATGCTATGATCTCTTGGTTAGTTAACTGGATTTAACTTCATTGTCTCCGTTCATTTTGCCAATAGATTTATGGTTAAACAGCATTTAAGGTTTAAAACCTGGCTTAATCGGTTATAAGAACTTATTATTTTATTGGTTATTATCATTGTTAGGAGATGAGCATGGAATTTGAGTCATTTGAACAGGCCTTGCATTTTTGCATGACTTTGGAGGATGGTAGTCCTGAACAGAAAGATGCTATGATCTATTGCCTTCATCATGCCCCGGTAGATCTCAGGGCCATGCTGGAAAAGCGTCTGGGGTTAACAAATGATAATGAGGCCCATGATTGCGGCTGCGGCTGCAAAGATTGAGGCGATGGCCGTTACAATATTATCCGATTATGGTGACCTAAGACAGGAGCTTTATCCCGGAAGGCTAATAAAAATCTGATATTTCTTCCAGGGTTTCTGCCAGGGAAAATTTCTGGTTAACCAGAGGCTTGTCTTGGATAATCGGGATGTTTTTTTCTAACGAGGCCTTCTCGTTTCTGTAAAATATTCCGGTCGGGATTTTTTCTCCCCACTCAAGAGATCTTCTGAAAGCTTCGACACGATCAGTTGGGTCATAATTTTTCTCAAGCTGGTAGACCCGGTCTTTATACCAATGGAAGGTATTCACCTTATTAAATGATACGCAGTTCTGGAGTATATCGATCAGGGTGAACCCCTCATGATTTATGGCCTCCTTCATAATCTCTTTAAGAAATGGCAGACCGGCAGCGCCGGCAAATGCCCGGGCCACGAAACTGCAATCCAGGGAGATTGCCAGAGCCAGGGGGTTAAGTTGTGCTGAAAGTGACCCGAATGGCTGGGTCATGGTGATGGTGCCCGGCGCTGTGGTGGGAGAGGCTTGCCCTTTGGTGAGCCCGTAGACCTGGTTGTTGTGGACAAAGAGCTTTACGTTTACATTGCGCCTAATCGCGTGGATCAGGTGGTTGCCCCCTTCGCCGTAACAATCACCGTCACCGGCCACCGCGATTACCAGCATGTTATTGTTGGCCAGTCTCAGGCCCGTGGCCACGGGCAGGGTCCGCCCATGTAAGCCGTTAAAGGTGTTACATTTCAGATAATGCGGCAGCTTGGCGCCCTGACCAATACCAGAGACGATGGTGAATTGATGTGGTTCTACATCCAAATCAACTAAGACCGTTTTCAGGACATTCAAAATAGCGTAATTGCCGCAACCGGGACACCAGGCGGGTTGCTGCCCCTTATAATCAGTAAAGGTGGTCATGGATCTCTCCTGTCAGGGTATCGAGGGTGAATGGCCGGCCATCATATTTGTTGATTTTGATCTGACAGTTGAGGCCGGTTTCAGCCCTTAAAAGTCGGGCGAACTGGCTGGAGGCGTTGTTCTCGATACAGATGATGCGGGTGGCTTCGGCCAGAAGCTTAACAAAGTCAAATTTATCAGGCAGAGGAAAGGGGAACACCTCGCTGAAATGGAGCATGGCGATGGAGTGACCTTTAGATAGATTTTCCATTGCCTCTTTAACTACGCCAAAGCAGGAGCCGTAACAAACCAAGAGGTTCTTGGGCTGTTTCTCTCCGTAAAATGCTGGTGATGCTATTTCTTCCCTTATCAAGGGCAGCTTTTGCAAAAACCTCTTTCTCACCATATTTTTCCTGGTCGCAGCATCTTCAATAATATGGCCATCTTCATCGTGCTCATCGCTATCCACAACCACCAGATGGTTGGATTCACCAGGGATTGCCAATGGTGATATCCCGCTCTTGCTATAGGCGTATCGTTGATAAGTTTCTGTCTTTTTGAGTTGCTCGCCGCGCAGGCGAAAATCTTCGGAGAATAGTTTTTCGGTAGCAAAGTCGGAAAATGTCCACTCTGAATCTGCCAGATACTGATCTGACTGGATCAGAACCGGGATCTGAAACTTTTCGGCTAAATGGAAAGCTTTGTTGGTCAGGTAGAAGGCCTGCTCAGGGGTGCCGGGCGTAAAGACCAACCTGGGGAATTCACCATGGCCGCCATAAAGGAGGAAAGACAGGTCGCTTTGTTCGGTGCGGGTCGGCAGACCGGTGGCGGGGCCGGGTCGTTGGACCTCGGCTATTACCACCGGTGTTTCAGTAATCCCGGCCAGGGATAAGCCCTCGGTCATTAGGGCGAATCCACCGCCGGAGGTGGCGGTCATCGCCCGCACCCCAGCAAAAGAGGCGCCCAGGGCCATGTTAATCGCAGCAATCTCATCTTCGGCCTGTTCAACAACAAGTCGGTGTTTTTTGGCCTTTGCGGCCAGATAGTTCATAATGCCGGTCGCAGGAGTCATCGGATAGGCGGCAAAGAATTTACAGCCGCTAACCAGTGCCCCCAGACCAATTGCCTGATTGCCGTTGATCAGCATCTGCTTTTTCTTGCCATGTCCCGGTTTCTTAAAGGAAAAACGACCAACAAATTTATTGGCTACGTAATCAAGACCGGTCTTGGCGGCGGCAATATTGGTGTTAATGATATCTTCGGTCTCTGTATGGATGAAATCTCCTATTATTTCATTAAATGGCTCAAGATCAAGTCCCATGAGGCCGAGCACTGCCCCCATTATCACGGAGTTTGCCATAACCTTATGGACTTGCATTTGGTCGATGATAGCCGTTACGGGAACATTCAGGAATTCATGAGCGGATATTTCTTGCCGACACGCTACGGCGTCATAAATAATGATTCCTTTTTCCGTCAGATCTTGACGATGTTGCTCTATTGTCTCCCAATCGAAGGCAACCAGGATATCAATCTGGTCACGTGATGACCTTACCGGTCGGTCAGCTATCCGCAGTTGGTAATAATTATGCCCGCCTCTGATTCGGGACATGTAATCCTGATGGCTGAAAACGTGGAAGCCGCTTCGGGAGAAATATTTGGCCAGGCAACTGCCGATTACCACGAGTCCTTGTCCAGCCTGGCCGCCAATCCTGATTGTATATTCCAACTGCCACCTCCACGTCCGCAAATAGCCCCATTCCCTGCGACTTAATTTAGCCGGGATCAGGGCTATACCTGTAAGATGAGGATATTTGCCCGCCCCGTTGCTGGTGAGCGTCTTCTAATGGTGAAGAGGGTTCCGAAAAAATAACCCGGCGGTTGATTAACCCTTAAAAAATGGGATAAAGTTGCCGGGATTACATTTTTGTAAAAGCAATCATTTACGGACTCCTTTCCATTTAGCGTATAGATCGTGGACTCGGCCCCGCAAGTTTTTCAGGGTCTTTGAATCATCATCAGCAACCCAGCGCGGTTCACTTATGGAGAAGACGAATTTGGCAACCTCATCAAGAATGTTTTCGGTGGCGGTGCACCATTCGTCGGTACAACCTTCGCCAATTTCCGCCGCTTCATTGATGTTTTCTTCAAGCATAACTAACGATTCTTCTAGGTTAGCGATAAATTCGCGGTGCATTGCCTGAAATGATTCGACCATCTTTGTCTGCTTTTCCATGTTCTGCCTCCTTTTTGATTATTAATATCATTTATTTAACAACGCGTTAAAAGCAGGGAGCCATTCCGCCATCTCACTCACATAATTGTAGCCACAAACCTTGCTGATATTGAGCCCTGCAATAATATCATGCAGCTTCCGTCCGCCTATCGCCGTTTCATCGGCTGGTCCGAAGGGATTGAATTTCAGTCGATCTCTGTGAAAAAAAACATAATCACAGACAAATAACGTCTCTTTAAACAGGTAGAAGGTGAAGCCGGGAGTATGGCCGTCAATATGAAAGGCCTTTATGCCGGCAAGGTCATGGCGTCCTTCAAATAATTCGTCAAAGGTAAAACCTCGGCAAAGTTCGAAAGTGGCATCAGCCCGGTTAATTCTTACCTTGCAGCCGAAAAAGTCTCGATAGAGGTTTACTGCTCCCAGAAAGTGATGATGGGTAAAGGTGATTGTGGTTGGAGGTAGTATTTTCTGGGCGAAAGTGGACGGGCAATCTATCCAGATTATATCTTTGCCGGTGTCGATTTGATAGGCCGCATGTTCAAGACCCAGGGGGGGCACGGAATTGAGTCTGGCGACCCCGGCAGATACGGGAGTGGCAATTACTTCAAAGCGGCGTGAACAGTCGGCGGCGGAAATAAATTTTTCTCTCGGGGCTCCACAGAACGGGCAGAAATCAGGAGCGTAGCCGACCATATTATAGCCGCAGGTCTGACAGACATATTGTTCGTTCATCATTATGGCCCTCAGAGTAAAGGTAAAATGTTGAACAAAGTAACTCTTATCTATAATCTATGAATTAAAGGAACCGATTGTCAAAAGAAAATAATTTTCCAAGGGCTCAGTAATGGTCAATAAAATTATTAAATACTTGGTTGTTTTTATGGGTGGTTTTTGGGCGGTCCTTTTTTCCATCTTAGACTGCACTGCTCAGTTACCCCTCGACAAAATTGAGCTGCCCTCCGGCTTCTCGATCAGTATCTACGCCGATAATTTACCCGGTGCCCGCTCACTTGCCCTCAGTCCTGCCGGGGTCCTCTATGTTGGCACCCGCACCGAGGGTAAGGTTTTCGCGGTTTTGGATCAGGACGGCGACAATCGGGCCGAGACGATGTTCATCTTGGCCCGGGAGTTGTACATGCCGAATGGGGTTGCTTTCAGGGACGGCGCGCTTTATGTGGCGGAAGTGAACCGCATTCTGAAATTCGATAATATTGAAAGTAGATTGGCTAATCCCGGTAAGCCAGAGGTGGTGCATGATAAATTGCCCAAGGATCGGCATCATGGCTGGAAATTCATCCGCTTCAGCCCTGATGGTTTCCTGTATGTTCCGATTGGAGCGCCATGCAATATCTGCGAACCGGGCGATCCCTATGCCGCGATACTGAGGATGAAGCCGGACGGATCGGAATTGGAGATTTATGCGCGCGGGGTTCGCAATAGTGTCGGTTTCGACTGGCACCCGGTAACCAAAGAACTCTGGTTTACCGATAATGGTCGAGACATGCTGGGAGATGATTTGCCTCCGGATGAACTTAACCGGGCTCCCAAGGAGGCGATGCATTTCGGCTATCCATACTGGCATGGCGGCGATGTCCCCGATCCGGAATACGGTGGGAAAAGGCCGCAATCAACATTTATTCCGCCAGTTTTGAAACTGGGCGCCCATGTCGCTCCCCTGGGGATGAGATTCTACACCGGCAAAATGTTTCCGGAACGTTACCACCAGCAAATCTTTATTGCCCAACACGGTTCCTGGAACAGAAGTGAACCGGTGGGTTACAGGATTATGTCCGTACACCTTGAGGGCAATACGGTTTCCCAATATAAAGAATTTGCCAAAGGATGGCTGCAGGATGGTAAGGCCTGGGGGAGACCGGTTGATTTACTGGTCATGCCTGACGGCGCTCTGCTGGTTTCGGACGATAAGGCCGGGGTTGTTTATCGGATCTGGTACAACCTATTGTAGAGCCAATAAATTGATCCGAGCAGGAGCTTAAGCTCCTGCTCGGCGGTTCTAATATTTCTGAACTGCTACCGAGCTTTAATGATATCGCAGATTCAGTTCTATGCAACTTTCAACAGCATTCTTCCATGATGAAATGCTTTCCATCCATGCTTACGAAGTGAACCCCGGATAGTTTCGGCAATCCTGCTATCTTCCACGCCTTATCGGGATTTATGAACTGTTCGTTTACACATCCCCTTGATTGATGAATGTTCTTACACAGGTAATTCAAGATTGGGAATGCTTTGAATTTTTGGTAATATTCCCGCATAAAGTTAATGATCATTAGTTGTTCGTCCGTTAATGATTCAAGCCCTTCCCGGGAGGCCAGGGCCTGGGCAACTTCTGGATTCCAATCGCCGGAATCAGTGAGAAAGCCTTCGTCATCGAGGTTGATCGTTTTTCCTGCACATTCAATCACAGACATTTCGTACCCCTTTCTTTATCATTAGACTTCTTTGATATTTTTGACCAATTGGGCAACCTGGATACCCAAGGAGACGCATTGTTTGCCATCGAGACACATCTCCGCCTCATCAATTTCCAAACGGGTCTGCAGGTGGTGGGCATCTTTTTTCAGGTCTACCATCCAGGCCTCTTTTCCTTCATCATACATAACATCGATATCAATACCGCAGACTCCGATATCGGGATAGATAGCGGTGATTTTTTCGCATAATTCTTTTTTGTCGATCATTGTGGCCCTCCTTTTTAATGAATTATCTGTCCTACTGATATCATCCGATTTATCGGGCTGAAATGTCAAACAGAAAATACATTTTCTGACTAGGATTTTGGATGATTTGGCTGTGTTTGACAGGATCTGGCCGCACGCCTGCCCGATTATAAGGATGGATTTATCTAGGAGAAAGTTCCCCCTTGCCAACGGCGATGGCTTAAAGATAATCAGCCAGATTTCCCTGACTTTTGCCAACAAAATGACGCATTGGATCAAGGGGTAATTAGTGGTAGGAGATTGGGATGTTATTCTGAGAAAAAAGCAAAGATAGAGCCAGACGGGGGAGGGGGAACGTCTGATTACTTGAGCGAATTGCGTTCCGAGGATAATTCCTGGATTAGTTGCAGTTTCTTGGCCCTGGTCATTTTCTTGAGTTGCAACTCACGTTTGGTGGCGGTGGAACGGGAAGGTTGTTGCTCCTGATAAACAATTTTAACAGGCCGGCGCGACCGGGTGTATTTGGCCCCGTTCGCGCCGTTGTTGTGTTCGAAAAGCCTCTTTTGCAGATCTCTAGCGATGCCGGTATAGATGCTCTGATCGTTACATACGACCATATATACCCACCAGAGATCGGCTGAGTCTTTCATGGCCGGCTTTTAGATCAGTTTATCGAAACCAATTCGATATCGAAGTTAAGATCTTTACCTGCCAGAGGCGGGTTGGCGTCAAGTTTGATGTGGGTGTCGGTTATCTCGGTAATCACTACCACGACAACCTCGCCGTTGGGGCCGCCCATCTGCAGTTGTTGCCCTACCTCCGGAGTTATGTCGGCTGGTACCTGGTCACGGGGAGCTTCGATAATCATCTCCTCATTGCGTTGACCGTAAGCCTTGTCGGCCGGGATATTGACACTCTTGTTCTCACCTACGGCCATGCCCGTAACCGCTTCCTCGAAACCGGGGATAACCTGGCCGCTGCCCAAGGTGAAACCCAGGGGTTCGCGTCCCTCTGACGAATCGAATACCGTTCCATCGTCAAGTTTGCCGGTGTAATTGATCTTGACGTTATCGCCACTTTTTGCCTGACTCATGATACTCTCCTGATTGATGTTGTTTTCATGCGATTATTCATCTTCCGGGACTTAAGCGTTCCCGAAAATGGTCGGTCACCTTAACACAAATTCCCGGCAAATGGTACAACAGGGGGAAATAAGTTTGAAAATGGGCGGAGTTAGGAGGAAACAACTTACCAGCTGTTGGCGGCCAGGGCTACCTGTTCCCTGGGTAAGAGGGTGATGGCCTCTTCCGGGCAGACCGCGCGGCATACCCCGCAGCCATAACAATTGGTGATTTCGATAGTGCATTTTGCATTGGCCGGATCATAATTTACCGCGTCGAAGACACACTGCTTTCGGCAAAGTTTGCAACCCCGGCAACGGTCCGTATCAATGTTGGCCACGTATTCACCCTTCCACATAACTTTGGCCAATTTCGACCGGTACTGGACCCGATAGGCCATGCAGTCCTGATCGCAGTTGCAGATGGCGCCTATATATGGAGTATTAAAGGTCCAGACGCTGTGGGTCATGCCTTCCTTGTCCAGGTCCCTGATCTCGGTCTTGGCCACAGCACCGGTGATCTTGTCGAAGTCGCGGAAATCCGGCAGGTCCTCAATAATATGGCTGGTATCCATGCCCACCGCATAACAGTAACGCTTTCCAACACCGGTGGCGACCTTGCGGCAGATACAGGGCAGCCGAAGAATGGTCTCGACCCGGTCGAGCACGTTTTCGACACCTTCGAGGGGGACAATCTGGCCGAAATGGTCTTTCTTCTGTTTGCGGGTGTACCAGGGATAGAGCAGGAGGTTATAGATACGGGGCAGCCTTTTCTGCCAGTCTTCTGTTCTGGGGATGTTGTCTTGCATGGATTGACCGAAGCGACTGAGGAATTTTTTCAGACCTTCATCGGAATTGACCTTCAGAAAGAGTTCCCGGGAGTAATTGGTCATGTTCTCGTACCATTTCTTGCCTTCGCCGTGGCTTACGCAGAATTCACACATTGCTTATTCCTTGAGCATAGAAGAAATCAATCAGATTGATATTGGTTTTATAATCAGGTTATCAGAAAAACATGGATGCGTGAAGCGGTATCAGGGGCGGAAAAAGGCGGCGTGGTTCGAAGTGAAGAAGGGCGGGTCCCGCTGCAGAATCGGGGCAATGGCCGGGTGGCGTTTGAACTCCCGGTCAAGGAAGCGGCGGATATCTTTACGCTGCCAGCCAAGGGGGTGCTCGAAATCGGTGTAGAGGGAAAGGTCGCCTTCGTAAAAATCACTTACCGCCAGTTCGGCGGCATCGGGACTGCCCATCGGCATATTGAAGATGGCTAGATTCAGAAAGGTGATGGCCGAACTGTGCTTCGCGGTAAAATCCAGGGTACGGCGGGCCTCGGTCAGGGATTCCGTCGGAGCGCCGAAGAGCAGGTAGACATAGGTGGTAATCCCGGCATTTTCAAGATTGGTAAGGGCTTTGGCGACCATGTCCAGATCAATTCCTTTATCCATGCTATCCAGCACCCCCTGATCTCCTGATTCGAGGCCCAGTTTCAGCATAACACAGCCGGAACTCCGCAAGTCCCGGCAGAACAGGGGATCTGCCAACTCAGCACCAACCCGGGCGAATGAGTACCAGTTGAGACCGGGGGGACTGGCGATCAGGGCCCGCATCAGGGCGGGGCTGATGGCGTTATCAAGGAAGTGAAGGAGGGCCGGGCCGGTCTGGGTCTTGAGCAAACTGATCTGGGCCAGCACAACCTCGGGCGCTAAGTTATGATAGGGGTTGCACTCGGCTTTTTCCGGGCAAAATGAACATTTCCGCCAGTAGCAGCCGGAGGAGGCCGCGTAGGGCAGGACCAGGCCCGGGGCCAGATAATCGGCCAGGGGCAGGCCCTGGTAATCGGGGCAGGGACTTATCGGTTCGCCCGGTCCGGTCTTGATAGCCATGTTATCGTGACCAGTTCCGGGAGGGAATTCCAAGGGTGGGGAGTTCGCTTCCCGGGAGGGCAGGGAGGCAGCGTTCTGTTGTCCGGCCCTGATCGGCTCTGATTCGCTCAACAATTCGAGCAGGGCGGCCTCGCCGGGGCCGGCGATTAGATGGTCGATCAGACCGTTGAAGGGATTTTGCCAGGCCGGGTTACGCAGCCACGAAGTTATCAGGCCGCCGCCGACAACTATCGCGAGGTCCGGATGATGTTTTTTGAGATAACCGATCATGGCGAAGCCGGTCAGGGCCTGACTCAGGTAATTGATCGAGAAACCGATCAGAGCCGGGTCGGTGGCGCTAATTATGTTGTCGAGTCTCACAGAGAAATAATCGTGGAAGATATTTGCGCTCGGTTGGGCGGCGGCCCGGAGGAGATCATCGCTCTTTAACGGCGACAGGGCTTTATCCTGGTAATTGGCCAGATTGAGGGCCAAACCGGGGCGGCCGGTCATCTGTAATACCCGGTTAAGATCGCTGACCACCCTCTGGTAGCGGGCCGGGCTCTGATATAATTCGGGATTGCGCAGGTCGGCGAGGTTAGTGGCTAGATGGCGATGGGCCCGGCGACTCCAGGTATCTGTTGGTGGAACATTGTTGTTGAGGAGTTGGAGCTGGCCTTCAAGATTGGCGTCAAGCAGAGTGCAATCATGGCCATGGGCGCGCAGAAAACCGGCCAGACGGGTAATGCCGGCCGGCGGTTCGCAGGCCTTGGCCAGGGGTGGGTGAATTAGGAGCATGGTGGCAGCCGGATCTTTCGTTGTTAAGCTGGTTAATGTCAGCCGGGCAAAATGGTTTAGGGTGATTATGATAGTTTGCCTCACCCCAAAGCTGATTACAGGAAAATTATAATGCTGAGTGGCTCTATACAATACTCAGCTAGAAAATCCTAGCCCACATATTTCATGAGCAGTTTTGAAAAATTAATATAACTGCCTGTTTTTATATTGTTAAATTTGGTTTTTTTTACATGATTTGGCGAGTACAGTTTGTACCAACTAACGGAATAGATTTTTTCAGATAGCGTAGACTTCGAAACTACTCACCCTTCGGGTTCTGTGTAATACCCCCTTGAGGGGTGCAAGCCGATACATCCGGATAGTCTGTAGTGAAAGGCAATTCGCATACTAAAGTATAGCGAAATCACCTTTCACTTTGTCTATCCGGCGTCTCGACTTGTGAAATATACGGGCTAGAGGGGCTTGCCCATGTTGGAAAATGACGAAGTCGTTAAACAAAAAAAGGCGCTGTAATGTAAATCGCAGCGCCTTTTTTTTAGTTATTTTAGTTGTTGCTTAATTGTCTTTTTTATCATGGGGGCAGGAAACCTCGACAATAGCACTTGAAACGTTATCCGCACAGTCGGTTGCAATAATTTCAATACTGTAAACCCGACCATCGCCTTTGCCGTCCCGCTCGGCCCGCAGAGAAAGGGTAATGGTATCAGATTCAGCATCAACGATCGGTGTCGTAACGTCAGGACCGATATCGCCGTCACCTAAACCATCTTCAGGCTCATTACTGATAACTCTGGCATCGAGGGAATAACAGCCACTCTCGTCCCAGACGTTGGTAATAATGGAGATTTCTTCCATATTATGATTCGGTGGCCACAAAATATTCCGATTTGCCTGTGGCGTCAAGGTCGGAGCATTTGTATCAATAACCTCAATTGCAACCGAGGCGGTAACGGGAAGATTGAAGCCGTCACTTACTTCCAAGGTAACAAAGTGACTGCCAACCGGGAGTCCTTCTGGAATCACGCAGGTAGGCAGCTCAACAGCTTCTCCACCAATAATGGTGGTGATCTGTCCGGCACAGTACTGGGCTTCATCATCAAACCACTGATAATTAAGGGGTTCGCCATCAAAATCAGACACTTGCCCGCCCAGGATGATATCGGACAGCACCCTGTAGGTGCCGCCGCCGGTGGGGGCAGCAGCAGGTGGAGCATTTACGGCATTGACCGTTATATTAATTGTTTCCGCGTCGGACCCGCCCACACTGTCGCTGGCGGTAAAGGTAAGCTGATAACTGCCGGCCTGGGTGTAATCAGGGGTCCAGGTAAAGACTGCGCCGTCAAAAACAGCGCTTTCCGGCAAATTAATAGCTGTAATGGTCAAGAACTCGTTTTCAGGATCAGTGGCCGTTACAGTAAAGATCAGGGTCTCCATTTCATCAACGGATTTGTCGCCGATTGTGGTAAGAACAGGCGGTTGGTTGCCGCTGGTGGTTGTAGATTTGGAAAACTCCGAAGTATTGCCGGCCTGATCAGTGGCGGTGGCGGTGATTATGTCGTCGAAGTAAATACTATCGACAGTAATGCTGAAATTGCCGTCAATGGCGGCAATAGTCTTGCCGACAAAAGTTTGGCCCTCTCCATCTCCGTAAAGCGGCTCAGTGGTAAATATCTCCACGGTGGAGCTGGCCACGGCGGTGCCGGAAACCTCGACTCCGCCTGTAACATATATGGCCGCGTCAATTGCTGGTGTGGCAATACCCTGATTGGCCCCATCGATCAGATCGATGCCTTGGCCAACGTTGTTATAGATTGAATTGCCACTAATGGCATTGTAATGGCCACGGTTGGCGATCCCATCATTTTCGTACCACCAAACGTAAGGAGCATGGCCATTATTGGTTATGATGTTGGCTTCCAGTTCATCTGAGACCCCGTCCCGGTCCGTGCCTATCAGATTCCAGCTTCCCCTATAAATATTGATGCCAGATCCACCAAAGCCGCTTGCCAGGTTTCCCTGGCGGTTCGTCCCGATAATATTTCCGGCCAGCCGATTATTATGGCTAGAGGTCCAGAGCAGAATGCCGTTGCCGGAGGCGCCGTTGGCCAGGATAATATTGCCTTCAAGTGCGTCACTCACCCCATCGCCATCCGTGCCGATGATGTTGCCCTCTGCGTGCGACAAGGAAACGCCGTTTATTTTAACGCCCAGAGGGGTTAGGCCATCCGCGCCAAGGCCAATATAATTGCCGCTGATGCGATTGTTGTCCCCACCACTCGCAAGATACACACCATGAAGACCGCCAGAGATGACATTTCTTTCCAGTTCGTCACTGATTCCATCGCCATTGGTGCCGATAATATTATTGTTAGCTTGCCTCATCCAAATTGCACCTGAGCCCAGTACCACCGTGCCGGTCACATCGGTACCGAGATAATTGCCAGCCACCGTATTGTTCTCAGCAAGGGTCCCATACCAACCATTAAATGTCACAGCATAATCGTGGGTTGAGGCAACGATGATATTACCCTCAACCGCATCACCAACGCCGTCGCCGTTGGTGCCGATAATATTATCGGTAGTATTCATAAGCACCACACCTGTCCAGTTGGGCAGAGTTTTGGTGCCGGATTTGTCGGTGCCGATCAGATTGCCCGACACCCTGGTCCCGCCAGATCCCCCCGCGATACGTATCCCGGTACCGTTCGCCGAGATTATATTGGTTTCAATGGCATCATTGATGCCATCGCCGTTGGTGCCGATAATAATATTCACGGATCCAGGGACTCTGATCCCTCCACCGTTGCCGAGGCCAATCGTGCCGCTCACGTCGGTGCCGATATAATTACCGGCGATCCGGACATCATCGATGCTAATGGCTGACCAAGGACCGCCGATACCATCGCCGGTGTTGGCGGAAATTATATTTCTCTCCAGTTCGTCACTGACACCATCGCTGTCGGTACCGATGATATTCCCGCCGTACGTAAAGGAGACTGCAGATCTCGATGAATTGGCAATAGCCTGGGTACCGGTAATATCCACCCCGACATGATTGCCGGAAAACCGGGCTCCCCTACCGAGAGCAACCACTCTGGCCGCGTTACTTTGGTCATTATTGCCAGAAATGATGTTACCCTCAAGGGCATCACTGACGCCGTCGCCGTTGGTACCGATTATTGTATTGTTACCTCCGTCCTCGATTATGCTGGAATAACCAGAGTTGGGCAGAGGTGTTGTACCGGTCTTGTCGGTACCGATCAGGTTGCCGGCAATCCTATTTCCATCTCCAATGGTGATTATTATACCAGCATAATCACCAACGTTGCCGGAGATGACGTTGCCTTCATATTCGTCATTGACACCGTCACCATCGGTACCGATTATAGAATAGTCGCTTTTATAGAATACAATACCACCATACTTTTGCGGTTCACCATTTCCTTGTCCAGCGGTGACGCCGTCCGAGGTCCCTATATAACAGGCCTGTATCTTGTTATGACGGGCTGGTTCATATGACGGGTCAACGCTGCCCAGCCAAATCCCAGTTCTTTCGTTGAGATAGATTTTGCATCCATAAATTATATTATTATCTCCTCTGATTTCGATCCCTTTACCTCCGAGAATAGAAGTAGCAGTCGGAAAGGGCTCTCCTTTAAAGGATCGAACATGAAGATTCATGAGGGCATTGTTGGAAGAAGTGATCAGTAGCCCATACTCAAGTATAGCCCCAGACCCGTCGATAATGACCGTATTACTTTCGCCATCAATCGTCGTGCCACCGCTAATGTCACTCAGTGACGGCAATTCCGTGAGTGGGTTAATGGTATAGGAATTATCAAAGACGATTTGATCCGGGCCAGGATTTTGGTTGGCCTGCTCGATGGCCCACCGCAGGGAGTCTATCCCCGTGTCATCCGCATTTGTTACGGTAAATGTACTTGCATTGGCTGTCGTTGGCAGCGACAGGCCAAGTAAACAAGCGGCCCATAACAGCAAATTTCCTTTGTTTTTTTTCAAAACTTACCTCCTTTTTTTGTCCGATGTGGTCGGAATCGAGTTGGCCTTCATTGCCAAACACAGATGAGGCCGCAGGTGACTTTTCTATGAGCGGCCGGCAGCGCAATACTAATCGCATTGGTAGCACTCAAGTATTCCTAGCAATAAAAAGACGTTCTGTCAAACAAAAGAGGGGATTGGGGAGAAACACAGCTGTTTTTACAGGCGCGTTGAGCAAGAAGGCATGCCTTGGCGCAACCTCAAAGGCAACTCATGCTCCCGGAACCTGCGGTTGCAGGGATACCAAAATTCAGCAAGATATTCTTGGAGGCAAGAGAGGCGGGGGACCGGGTCCGGATGGATCGGGCCAATGAGTTCCGGCATGATAAGCCGGTCCGTAAGCCCGGCAAGGGAAGCCGATGGTCATTACTGAAAAACAGCAGCAACCTCAACGCTCAACAGACGGTGTCTCTGGAGGAATTATTGCGAGGCAACCAGCCGTTATCAACGGTTTATATTTTGGCTGAGCAGTTGAAAGCGATATACGGATTCAGGGATAACGAATCCTTTTCCTTGAGAAAGTAAAGCGGCATTCCACGGTCCGTGGTGAACAAAAAAAAGGACCGCCAGCCGGCGGTCCTTTTTTGAATTATATTGAAAGAATATTACACATCATCCTTGGTCCGATGGCAGAAGAAACAGCCGCCCACGGTTGTCTCGCCAGCATTAGCAAGGAGGGGATCATGGGCAATTACAGCATCATAATCCCACCTTAAGGAGTTTGGGTAATTGGAGGCGTGGGCCTTGTGACAGCTGAGACACATTACCTGATCATTACCTCTTATGTTCGCTCTGTCCATTTGGCCACGGGCGACAGGAATGTCAGTGTTGTAGGCCACAGACTCAACATTAACCCAATCAAATTCACCATCGGTAGGAAATCTGACATTGGTGGGGTGGCGCAGCCAGGGTCTGTTGCCCGGGTCTATAATAGCGATGGACTGAGCATTACGATCACCCATATTGTTTGTGCCTGTTAGTTCATCAAGCTCACCGTAGGCATGGAAGTCACTGTGGCAACCGGCGCACCAGCGGCCGATCGAAATCTCCGGATGTTTTTCGGGATTGCCGCCTTGGGCCTTGTAAATATTATGAAGAGTACCGGGACCAGGGTCGTAGTCTATTTCCCAATCCGGATCTTCCCATAAACCCAGGCCATTGGGGACGAAACCGACGATACTATTATCATGGCCGGACAGGAAACGAAAGGCATCGCCTGCTTCGCCTGCTACCCCTCCTTCAAGACCTGAGTTGCGGGAATGGTGACCAACCTTAAGATGACAGCCCTGGCAGCCGTTAGTCTTGACGTTTGAGCCGCTGGCCGGGGTGGTATCAGCGTCAAGTTTTG
>JBDLJC010000024.1:0-46936 GCA_039714535.1 Thermodesulfobacteriota bacterium
TCCTTTTTTGTTGGAACTCGGTTTTGGCGAATTGATTCCAACAGGATACGTCATTTATTTTTTCACGCTTTTCTCAAACACCACTTTTGATCATAACTCAGGATCTTTACATACTGTGACAAAAAAATCTTCAGTCCCAACGACTTCACCATAGATTGTCTGGAGTTTTATGGTCGGCTCGATATCAACTGATGGAATTTTATTGGAACTCTTCAGTTATCCGTTGATATTCATTCAAAATTTTTTTGGAAAGAATAAGCTGTATTTCCAGGACCTTCCATGCTTTGCAATTTGCCTTGGTGAGCAACTAAAACACCGTGGACCGGTTCTTTAACTCTTCCATTAATCCAATGTGCCGCGCCTTCTGGCTCATTCATTCACTGGTCAACCAGTGGTATTCTGTCTTCGCCCGTATAAATTACATTTGACATCGGCCCAAATTTAGTTTTAATATGGTCTACAGTCTATTGTAGTCTATTTTGGGAGGTGACCTATGAGATTGTTCAACCAAATCAAACCAATTAGCTATCTAAAAGCCCATGCAGCAGAAATAATTAGAAGCTTGGGAGACAAGGGAGAGCCGATGGTCATTACCCAGAATGGTGAAGCCAAAGTCGTCATTCAGGATATTAAGAGTTACGAGCAGATCCAGGAAACCATAGCCTTGCTCAAGATACTGGCTCTTGGCAATAGACAGATTGAGGAAGGTAAAATAATTTCAGTCGCTGATGCTGTGATGCGTATTCGAAAGAGGAACGGGCAGTAATGGCTTTTAGAGTCCTACTCACAGAAGACGCTGCTGACGATCTGAATGACCTTTATACATATATTTTTCAACATGACTCGCCTGCAAAGGCAGAATATGTACTTCAACAGATCGAGGAAAAATTTACCAGCCTGATCGAGCATCCGGAGCGGGGTGTCTACCCAAAGGAACTCATTGCTCTGGGGATTCGTGATTACCGTGAGATTTTTTTCAAACCCTATTGCATTATTTATAGAGTAGATGGTGAAAACGTTTATGTATACCTTATTGTTGATGGTCGGCGCGATATGCAGACACTTCTTCAGCGTAGACTGTTGGGGGGTACTATATAATAAGACTTGAAGCTTATTTTCATTGAGATTTTCTCTCTTTTTAATACCTTTCGATTAATTTCTTTGTCCCTATCCTCATCTCTGTTCGCACCCACACCTAACGTGCTCCAACACTATCTTCTGGAGTGGTTTGTCGGAGTAAAGATATTTCCAAAGTAGTCTAACAATGTTTTAGCTAAACATGTCATTCCGCCACCTTCAATCAGACCTAAACCACTAACACTTTCTATGTCCATTGGCAATCTTGAAGATGTGCTTTAGACATCATAAGAATAGCCAGACTTGTGATGTTACTGATTACCTTCAGTTCTGCTTGATGGTGATTATTATTTTAACTAAAGAGGGTTGTTTCGGAGAAAAACTGTTTTAATTAGCTTTGAATGATTGTGAGGATTAATACCAAGTCAATTTCTTACCCACAGGGCTTCGTCAACTCTATATTGACTGCACCCCCCCCAGCACCATCTTACCCCATATCTTCTCTCGCAGGATAAATCTAAGTTTTTCCTTCTGCCTCTCCAGGCCATTCTGTATACTGCTAGTTGATGCGTTAAGTTTTAATAGGGGAGCTATGAATCTTTTCATCTATGCCTGTCGCAATATCTGGCGAACCCGCCAGCGGAGTGGGGTAATTATCGGAGCCATGGCCTTTGCCGGTTTCATAATGATCTTCTATGCCACTCTTATGGAAGGGCTTCTCCATACCACCGAAAAAAACGCCATCGCCATGGAGACCGGCCAGTTCCAGATCCATGCCGAAGGCTACCGGGATGATCCCGATCTCTACAAACGTATTGCTGATGAGGAGGCAATCCTTGCCGTTATTGAGTCAAGGAGTTTTTCTGGGGCTCCCAGATTATACGGTTTTGGCCTGGCGGCGGCCGGGGCTTCTTCGGCTGGAGTGCGAATTCGGGGCGTTAATATTGCCTTGGAAAGCAAGGTGACCGATATCCATCGTCACCTGTTGTCCGGCGGTTGGCTTACCGATATGGATCCAGCCGGGGTGGTGATAGGACGGCGGCTGGCCAGGATTCTCGGGGTCACGACCGGCAGCGAGGTGGTTATCGTCAGTCAGGGCGCCGATGGTTCGATGGCCAATGAGCTTTACATCGTCCGGGGGATTTTGAAATCGGTCGGGGAGGGGATTGACCGGTCCGGTTTTTTTATGGTTGAGCGGGCTTTTCGGGATTTGATGGTGCTGCCGGCAGGGGTCCATGAGATTGCCGTACGCCATGGTGATGAAAATATCAATCTTGATGACCGCACCAAGGAGCTGGCCGGTTTGGCGCCCGGCCAGGAGGTTATGAACTGGCGGCAGTTGCGGCCGGTGGTGGCCCGGATTCTGGATGTCTCGAGATTCTCCCTACTGTTGATGTTGATCATAACCTACACGGCGGTCGGGATCCTCACCCTTAACAGTATGTTGATGGGGGTCTTCGAACGAATCCACGAGTTCGGCATCATCAAGGCTCTGGGAGTGCCGCCCTGGCAGATCTTCTCCTTGATTACGGTGGAGGCGGTTGTCCAGGTGGTGATCGCATCCTCGGTGGCACTGGCGACGGCGGTGCCGCTGTCAATTTATTGTGAGACCCACCCGGTTGATTTGACCTCGCTGGCCTCAACCTCGGCCTCCATTGCCGGGATTGCCCTTGATCCTCTCTGGTACTGCCGGGTGACGATCGATTCGGTGGTCAGTCCGGTTCTGGTCCTGTTCATCGTTTCAATGATTGCGATAATCTACCCGGCCGCCAAGGCCTCATTAATCAGGCCCCTGCAGGCCATCCATCACCGGTGAGCGATGAACTTTTCAGAATCATTTCGCATAGCCTGGCGTAATCTGCTCCGCAACCGGCGGCGGACCTTGATCACCTCCTTTTCGGTGGCCTTCGGGGTACTGCTGTCGGTGACCTTTACCGCCTCGGGCGACTATTCCTATACCAATATGATTGACAGCAGCGCCACTCTGGGGTTCGGTCATCTGGCGGTTGAACCGCCGGGTTATAATGATACGCCGTCGCTGGCCATCAGGCTGTCCGGGACGGACCGGATCAGGGAAAGAGTTTTGCGCTTGCCGGAGGTGGAAAGCGCCTATGTGCGGATCATGGGTGAGGCTATGTTTGCCAGTGGGGCCAAGAGCATTGGCGGTCAGGTGATCGGGATTGATCCGGCCGTTGAAAATAGTGCGCATAACATCTTCATCAAGTCGATTGTCAAAGGTGAACTCTTTCAAGACAGTTCGTCCCGGGGTGTGTTGATCGGCAGCAAGATGGCCGAGAAACTAAGACTGCGCCTCGGTAAAAAGCTGATCTATACCCTGACCGACCGGACCGGTGAGTTGGTCAGCGGTATCTGCCGGGTCAGCGGTATTTTCACCACCGGCGAGGATACGGTGGACAGTTCCATTATCCTGCTGCCCATTGCCCGGCTGCGTAAGGTGCTCGATTATGAAGTGGAGGACGCCTCGTTGGTTTCGATATTTATTGACGATCAGCGGCGGGCCGAGCATGTAAAAGAGCGGCTTGGAATGCTCATAGGTGGCCGGGGGCGAGAGATTTTGACCTGGCGGGAAACCCAGGCCGAACTGGCCGGCCTGATCGCGATTGATCGGGCCGGAAACTACCTGATGCAGGGACTGGTCGGCCTGCTGATTGCGGCCGGAATTCTCAATACGCTGATGATGAGCGTGATGGAAAGGACCCGTGAGTTCGGGATGATGATGGCCGTCGGCATGGCGCCGTCCCAGGTGGTGGCCATGGTGGTGGCCGAATCTTTCTTAATCGCTATCCTGGGGTTGCTGATGGGAATTTTGCTGACCACGCCCTGGTACCTTTATATGGTCCGGGTAGGCATCGATTTCAGCAGCCAGATTGGTGATGATTACAGTACCAGCGGGGTCCTGGTTGATCCGGTTCTCAAGTTCCGGCTTTTTAAGGAGAGCGCCATCGCGATTGTTGTGGGGGTGTTCAGCCTTACCATGCTGGCCGGGGTGTTTCCCGCTATTAAAGCCGGACGGGTGCCGCCGGTGGACAGTATTAGAACTCTCTGAGAGGCTGTCCCAAAAAAACTACTATCTTTATATAAATTGCATGTGACGGATAGATTATGGCAAACAATGATGTTGTTGTGAAGACAGAGCGGCTTAGTAAGGTATATCAAGAGGGCAAAGTCGAGGTTAAAGCCGTTAGCAACCTGAACCTGGAATTGCGGCGAGGTGAGTTTACCGCCCTTTGCGGGCCTTCCGGTTCAGGGAAAACAACTATGCTCAATATGATTGGCGCCCTCGATGAACCAACTGGCGGTCGGGTTATCCTGGATGGTCAGAACCTGGCTGATCTTTCCCGGACAGAGTTGTCGCGTCTGCGGCGGGACCGGATTGGTTTCGTCTTCCAGGCCTATAATCTGGTGCCGGTACTGACCGCTTTCGAGAATGCCGAATTTGTTTTGGCCCTGCAAGGCGTTGAGAAAAGGGAGCGGCACCACCGCACCATGAAAGTTCTGGAAGAGGTCGGCATTGCCGATCTTGCCGATCGGCGGCCGGATGAATTGTCCGGCGGTCAACAGCAGCGGGTGGCGATTGCCAGGGCCATTGCTCCGGAGCCGGTTATTATCCTGGCTGATGAGCCCACGGCCAATGTCGATTCGGCCAATGCCACCGGCCTCCTCGATCTGATGGAGCGTCTCAATCTTGAAGAGAATATAACCTTTCTGTTTTCGACCCACGACCAACGGGTCATAAGCCGGGCCCGTCGGATAATCAGGCTGCAGGACGGCGAACTGGTTGGAGATGAGGAGATTGCCGGGTGATTCGCGCATTTTGCGGTCTGTTGCTCTTGCTGACGGTTTTTTGTTGGCCGGGGGCGGTACAGGGCTTTTACGAATATCAGGGCCGGAATTCTTCTCTGGATGTGAGCGGCTTTGTTGGAGCGGGTGCTGGGCAGTTGACCTATCCCGCCGCCAGTAATTTGTATGACGTTCGAGATGACCAGGCCTGGTCTGGCGATCTGCGCCTGCTGGTCGAAGCCGACTATAAAGATGATCTCCGCCTGAGTGGTAATATTCTCCAAAGCAGCCGAGCAAAGGCCCCTTTTACAACGGCTGTCAGCGCTTTTATCCCCCTTGATGTGGAACGCAGCAGTCTGTTGACCTGGGAGCAGCATGATTCCAGGCGCAGTCGCTCGGAACTGCTGGTTGACGACTTATATTTACAGTATCAAACCACTCGTCTTGATTTTGCGGTGGGGCGGCAACCGGTCAATCTGGCGACAACCTTTTATTTTGTGCCAAACGATTTTTTTGCCCCCTTTGCGCCGCAGACTTTTTTTCGCACCTACAAACCCGGGGTTGACGGGCTGAGGGCGGATTTTCGGCTGGCCGAACTATCGCAGCTTACCATGCTGGGAGTTCTGGCCTATGATCGTGATGGTTCTGCCGCTAATGGCTGGAGCCGGAAACCGGATTGCTCTGAAACGTCGTTGTTAATCAGGGCCTCGCGGGAGATGGTTGGCTTTGAGTGGGTGGTGCTGGTCGGGACGGTTGACGATAATACGATCAGCGGCGGTTCCCTGCAGGGCGAACTCTTCAACCTGATCGGCTTGCGGGCCGAGGGCCATTATAGCGCTCCGGAAACCGCTGGTGGACACAGCCACTTCAAACTGGCTGTTGGGTTGGAAAAGCTCTATGCCAACAATTTCAGTTGGCGGTTGGAATATTTCCAGAATAGCACCGGTGGTTTGGGTAATGTCAGCGGTCTGCCGATTGCCACTGACCAGAACCGTGATTATGGCGCTCTGGGGCTGGGGTATGAGCTTACACCGTTGTTGAACGGCAGCCTTCTGACCCTGATCGGTTTCGATGATGATTCCGGGGTCTTATCCGCTAATCTGCTTTATTCGCTCTCCGATGAATCGGAGATGTCGGTTATCTGTTCGGTGCCGTTTGGAGACCGCCCTGGTCCGTCTTCCGCTGGTTCTGAATTCGGCAGTCAGCCCCGCATGGTCCTGCTTGAATACCGCCATTATTTCTAGATTCGGTAAATACTTTCACTTGCCCCACCTATCTTCTTGAAAAATAGTCAAAAAAGAATTTAAATAACTATCCTTGATGTTTTGGATATAGGATGGATATTTTTGATGAAAAGAGATCTGGCAAATAAGAGCAAGATTCTGGCCGTAGGCGGTGGTAAGGGTGGCGTCGGTAAGAGCTTCATCCTGAGTAGTCTGGGGATGAGTCTTGCCAAAAAAGGCAAGGTAGTCATGATTGATGGCGACCTGGGCGGCGCCAATCTCCATAATTTCCTTTGTGTCTCCCGTCCCCAAACATCTTTGACCGATTTTTTCGAGAAAAAGGTACCGTTGTCTGAACTGGTTATTGATAGTGGCATTGAGAATCTTAGCCTGATTAGCGGTATGATCGGCACCACCGGGGCGGAGAGTATTAAGCATGTCCAGAAGAAGAAGTTTCTCACCCACGTCCGTAATCTTGATACCGATTACATCATGATTGATCTCGGTGCCGGGACCAATTTTAATACCATCGACACCCTGTTGTTGGCTGACCAGATGATGATTGTCGTCATCCCTGAGATTCCTTCCATCGAAAATATGTATAACTTTCTGAGAAACCTGTTTTTTAGAAAAATAGGCACCGTCCTTAATGATTATGGTTATCGAGGGCTCATCGTTGCAACCTGGAAGATGAGACAGGAACTTGGCATAGTTAACTTCAAACAGTTGGTTGATTACCTAAAAAGTACTTCGCCGGAACTGCGCCAGATTGTAGAGCAGGAGTTATCTTCTTTTACGGTTAATATTGTCCTTAATCAGGTCAGGAGGAAGCAGGATATTGTGATCGGTAATTCGGTCAAAAGTGTTTGCCGGAAGTTTTTTGGGATCAATGCCCTCTATAGTGGTTATGTTGAGCATGATGAGAGTGTCTCGCGCTGTATTAACAAGAGGTTGCCGTATATGAACACCTTTTCGACCTCGCGCTGTGCCCGTGGCATTGAGCGGTTGACTGACAACCTGATGACCGGTAACCAGGTAAAGATAATTCACTGATGGATAGAGAAAAGTACAGAAAGCATTTCGAAATGCTCGAATTAACGACCAAGGCGAGTCCGGCCGATATCAAGAAGGCCTATCTTTTGCTCAAGGATGTATATTCCAAGGATTCCCTGGCTATCATGTCAATGGGCGATGAGATATCCGTAGGGCAGACGGAGGATATTCTGCAACAGATCGAAGATTCTTTTCAGGTGCTGTCTGAACTATTTAGTGAAGAACAGAATGAAGTCACCGAATTTGTCGACCGGATAGTTGCCGATATAGCAGACTTTAATGGGGGGACTCTGAAGGAAATTCGCAAAAAACTTGATATCTCGCTGGATGATATGGCCATGGAAACCAAGGTCCAATATAGTCATCTACTGGATATCGAGGCGGATAATTTCGATGGGTTACCTGTTGCGGTCTATACCCGAGGATTTGTGGTGAATTACGCTAAGTTTCTTTCCCTCGATCCGGAGGTGGTAGCGAAAAGTTATATGGATAATTTCCGGAAATACCGCGAGGAAAATGCCAAGTAGTCCTCTTGCCCGGTCCGGGTGTTTGCTCAGTAAAAAAATACGAAGTCAGGGTTTAAAATGAGATCGATTAATGATCTGTGGGGTGATATCGGAGAGTTGTCCGAGGACGAGATGCTGCATGTAATCACCAAGCTGTTCGCTATGTATGAGACGGAGTTGCAACGTGATCCTGATAATGAAGAGGCCTTGAAGTTCTTCTGGAATCTTGACAATGTCATTACCCAGACCTGTGAATGCAACAGCAATAGGAGATAGTCCGACGGTGGCGATGCTAGCAACCGGTGCTAAAACTCTATTTGTCCCGGGAAATATTAGTGGATGATAAAAACAATGTGTCGTGATGGAATAAAATATGGCAAGGGCATTTGCTTGACCATCCTGTTCTCGGCAGCGCTTTGCGTTCTGCCTGTTGGTGCCTGGGCCAGGGATGGTAAATGCCTCAAGGGCGACTGTGAAAACGGCCAAGGAACATTTGAATATCGAACCGGGCTTAAATATGTTGGTGGCTGGCAGAATGGTCTGGAACATGGTCAGGGACGAATGCGCTTGCCGGGTGGCGGTACTTACGAAGGTGAATACAAGGATGGTCAGCCCCATGGGTATGGTGTTTATCAGCTCTTGGATGGGAGAAAATATGATGGCGAGTGGCAAAACGGTCTGGCCGAAGGTCATGGTCTTGAAACAAATCCGGATGGGAGCAGCTATGAGGGCAATTGGCGGAACGGTCTCCCTAATGGGTACGGAGTAAGCACTTACGGAGGCGGGGAAGACCGGGAAGGTTATTGGGTGGACGGTGAGTATGCCGGTAAGGACAGACTGTGGAATATTGATTAGTTTCTGGTCTGTTTATCTCGTGAGAAGAAGGCTTTCTGAACAGTTCTCCTGCTGCGAAGCAAGATGTTGTTTCTGATTACTTATTGGTGGCGTGACGGGAGCCCATTGCAGCTGTACAGCTAGAAAAAATGGTGTAGATTATAAAGATGGTTATTGGCTTAGTCGGTGAGTTTGTCGGCAGAGATAAACCCGCAGATTTTCGCTAATGTTATGCCTTGAAAATGTGGTGTATCCCAAATACCTTATGATTTGCCGGACAATACCATCTGTAATGGCCCCAACTGTTTTTCATATTTCCTCCAGAGTTGGACAGAGTCCTTGTAGATCGGTTTGCGAACTTGTACCGCACTGGCTGTTGTCACTATTCTTGATGTTTTATGAAAAAACAAACAATTGTCTTCCCACGGTAATTCGCAGTATCGTAATAACTTACGGGTTTCACTTTCTTGGTTACTAACTATATCTTCATAAGAAATATCATAAATAGTCTCGGGTGGAAGAACATTATGCCAATGATGCATCAGATCTTTATAGAGTAAATAGTAATGACCCAATTCACGTAAGTCATATGCGAATTTAAGTGCACCAGAGAAAAGGTTTTTGAAAATTGAGAGGCAGTTATCCATAGGGTTTCTTTTACAATGGATAATTTTAGCATTTGGTAAAGCCAAATGAATCATCCCTAATAACAAAAAATTACCAGGCATTTTGTCTGTAATATGTTTGGCCGAAGTTGAGAATTTGCGTGTCTCTTTTATATATTTGTTGCCTAGTATGGGTGCGATGGTTTCGCATTTTTCACCCATATGTTCCAGAACCTCGCTCCAGTTGTCGGATTTGCTTGTATTGAAAAGTATTTGGTTTATATATGGGAGTTCTCCTGCCCCGTAAACCCTTGAATGACTTGCCAAAATTTGTTCTACTAGGCTCGTTCCTGACCGCGGCATTCCAAGAATAAAAATCGGGGTGTTGTCTGGGATGCCCACCTTTGCATTTGTTTCAATAAACGATTTATTAAAAACCTCTTTGATCTGTCTGAAATCTGTTTTCATTTCTTCTACTGAATAGCTAAATGTCTCCCTCTTTAGCCTGTTGCCTTCCTGTAAATAATTGAACGCTCTCTCATATTCACCTGAATCCTCATAAACTTTTGCCAGCCCGAAAGCCAGACACATTCGCTGCTCAATCTCTAGCCCTTTCTTAGTAAAAAGCTTTTCCATCTCACCAATATGGTTTTCAACACCAGAATATTTTTGAAGAGATGTCATTTTAAAATGACAAATTGTATGATCAGGATTTAATGTCACAGCTTCTCGCAAAGCAATCGAAGCCTCTTTAAAATTCCCCTCTTCTATGTGGATAGCCCCTAAACCAAAAATCGATTCTCCACATTCTGGATTTATTGACAATGCTTTCTGAAAACATTCGGTAGCCTCCTTGGGTCTACCTTGTTGCAGGTTGGCTAATCCTAGATTTTTAAAGGCTTCGTAGTCTTCAGAGTCAAGAGATATGGCTTTACGGAAAAGTTCTGCAGCTGCTTCATATCTCCATTGATTTTGATAAATTAAGCCTAAACTGTTTAATGCGGTGGTTGAATTTGGATCTAAAGATAATGATTTAAGAAAGCAATCAACAGCTTCCTCATACTGCCTTAGTTTTTTATAGGCATTACCAAGGTTGATATAAGCTTCAGATAATTGAGGGTTAATGGAGAGTGCTTTGCGGTAACAATCAATCGCCTCCTCCGGCTTGCCCTCTTCGAATAAAACAACTCCCAGATTAACAAAGGCTTCGTCGTAAACCGGCCTAATTTTTAGAGCTTTTCTGAAATTTCCAGCAGCGTCCTCCAGCTGATTAATTTTCTTTAGAGCAACACCAAGATTGTTGTATGCTTCAGCATTGTTTTGATCGTTCGAAAGTACAACTGTATAGCAGTCGATGGCTTTCTGGAAATTATCAGTTCTTAAAAACAAGTTTCCTAATGGTAAATGTACTATCCTGAGATCAGGACTTAAGTGCAGAGCCTCCTGAAAACTGTCAATAGCATCTACCAGATTTCCAAGCTTCTCTTGGATAACAGCGAGGTTGTAATATACTTCGGCTGCTGGTTGCATAGAAAGAGCTTTATGGAAACATGCGACAGCATCTTCCAGCATATTACGTTCAATATAGGTGCATCCGAGGTTGTAATGATCTTGGGCAGTTTCCGGTTTGTTCTGATGGTTTTTGCTATGTTCTTGAGCACCAAAATTATTGCTTGGTTCTCCTGCGTGTAATTGCTGAGATGTGTTCGATGCTGCCGGGGAGGCATTTGTTTGAGAGTTCCCACAACATTTTTTAAACTTAATGTTGCTACCGCAGGGGCAGGGTTGATTACGCTTGGTCACCAAGATTTACCTTGTCATTAATATTTAGTCAAAATGTAGATAATGTGAACCCCAACCCCGGAGATTCCCGCCCCAACATAGCGCAGGATCGCTGCGCCTTTGCTGGTCTTGTCTGAGAAAACGCCTATCAATACACCGGTCACATGGAGAGCCGCTGTTCCCAATAGAAAGCCGCCGGCATATATGATGGGTTTAACGATTGTCGGCATTTCCGTACCATGGGCATGGCCGTGGAATATGGCAAAAAAGCCAACCCCAACCATGGCCCAGACAGCGGGTAATTTCTTTTCCATTGCCAAGGCAAAGCCAAGAATCAGGACCGACAGGGCAATACCATATTCAACTCCGGGCAACCCAATCGCCTTTAAACCAATAAAAGCGCCGATGGCCATTACTGACACAAAGGTAGCCGGGACGGACCATATCGCCCGGCCGCCCATCTGCGAACTAAGAATTCCCACGCTAAGCATTGCCAGAAAGTGGTCAAAACCGAGAACCGGGTGAGTCAGTCCCGCCAGGAAACCTCCCTCTCCACCGCCGGTATGGGCCAGGACAAGATTTGGGGCAAGGATGACAGCCAAAATTGCCAAAAGAATTCTCAGCACTTTCAGTCACCCTCAAATTCTGATTGGGAATAAAAGGCGTAGTCCTTCTCCTTCAACTTACCCTCACCACCGACATCCGGCAGGTTAACAATAAAGGCCATTTCAGCTACGACACCGCCGAGTTTTTCAATAAGGGCTGCTGCCGCGAGAGCGGTGCCGCCGGTGGCCAGCAGGTCGTCAACCAGCAAGACTCTTGCCCCTTTAGGAAAGGCGTCTTTGTGGATCTCAATGATGTCGGTTCCGTACTCCAGATCATATTCCTGGGAAACCACTTCGGCTGGCAGCTTACCTTTTTTACGGATCGGCACAAAGCCCTTGCCAAGGGTGTAGGACAACGCCCCGCCCATGATGAACCCCCGGGCTTCAATACCGGCAATAATGTCATATTCAACATTGCCGGCAAGGTAGCGCTGGGTGAAATTGTCAATCACCAGACGAAAACCGACCGGATCCTGGATCAGTGTGGTGATGTCCCTGAACATGATTCCCTTCTTGGGGTAATCAGGTACGGTTCTAATTCTCGATTTTATCGGCATCTCTCTCTCCTCTTAAGTTGAACATATATCATCATATTTTTTAATCTTGGGAATAACGTCCATAAAAAGCCTGATCACCTGGGCGGAATTATCTTTCATCGTCTCCAGGATCATCTCCCAGGTTACCGGCTCTTCCTCTTCGTGCCAGCAATCGTAATCGGTTGACATGGCGGCCGTTGCATAATGGATTTTCTGCTCTCGGGCCAGGTTTACTTCCGGGACAGTGCTCATGTTAATCACATCGCAGTTCCAGCTTCTGAACATATGGCTTTCCGCCTTGGTGGAAAAACGCGGGCCTTCGATAGTAATTACGGTTCTGTCGGTATGGTGACTGATGCCAAGACCTACCGCTGAGTCAGCCAGCAAGGCACGCAGATTAGGGCAGAATGGTTCAGCCATCGGGGTGTGGACCACTTCATTTTTGTCAAAGAAGGTGGTGTCTCTTTTACGGGTATGGTCAATGAACTGGTCTGGGAAAACCAGATGGCCCGACTCAATCTCTTGCTGGAGTGAGCCAACCGCTGTCGCCGCCAGAATATGGGTGCATCCATATTCCTTTAAGGCCCAGATGTTGGCCCGGAAATTAACGCCGCTGGGATAGATTGAGTGATCCTTGCCATGGCGCGCCAGGATGGCGACATCCACTCCCGCAATTTTTCCACAATTCAAAGAAGATGAGGGGCTGCCGTACGGGGTTTTAAGCTCAATTTCACTGGCGTCTGTAAGGATATCTGGATTATCAAGGCCGGAGCCTCCTATTATTCCGATTTTAACCAAATGGCTAACCCCTCTGTTTATTTTTGAATAAATGGTGTCGGCAAATGCTTCAATTAACTGAATAGGGAAAAGCCTGTCAAGATGAAATCGTCTCCATAATTCCCCTTCTGTTGGCATGATCCCGCCCGATTAAGATTTATCCGGGTCTTTCTCTGCTTCCAGTGACTAGCGAACCTGCTCCAAGGCCAATGAGGTAGTAGGTGCTTTAATGGGATAGGAAGATTTGGTATGGATTTAACTCTACTGCCTATTGAAAAAGGGCTGCGGTTATTCACTTTTGAAGAAAGCGTTACTGTTAGCGCCGCAGACCGGACATTTTTCGGGGGCCTCTTTTTCATGGGTATGGCCGCAAACGGAACAGACGTAGTAATCGCAATCAGCCATGTTTTCCAGATTATCAATCGCCTTCTGGTACAGTTCCGCATGGGTTTGCTCGACTTCATTTGCGTAAGTGAATGAACGGGTGGCGGCCTTGTGCCCCTCTTGTTCGGCAAGCTTAATCATGTCGGGATACATGTTCTTAAACTCATGGGTTTCTCCGGCCAGGGCTTCTTTAAGGTTATCAATGGTGGAACCTATGCCCTTCATTGCCCGTAAATGGGCGTGGGCATGAACGGTTTCGGCAGCAGCAGCGGCCCGAAACAGTCGGGCGGCTTGATGATATCCATCTCTTTCGGCCTGCTTGGCAAAGGCAAGATACTTTCTATTTGCCTGTGATTCTCCGGCAAAGGCTTCCTGTAGATTCTCCTGGGTTGTGACCATGTCTTTCTCCTGAGTTGAAAGGTTAAAGGCTAATTAGTAATTGTTTTCGATAGGCAGGAATATCATAATGTAAGATCATAACAAAAACAACAGGGTGGTAGGCGATTAATTTCTACAGCACTATCTGGTTTGTATTAACCGTATTGCTTGCGTACTTGACTGCTTTCGGCCAGCTGAGATACTCTTTATCCATCACCAATAATTTCTACTTTTGGAGAAGGTTATGAAAGAAAAAAAGATGGCACCATGTGTAAAATGTGGGAAATCCTCGGGCAACCTTAAGGAATGTCTTGCTTGCTATACCTTCTTTTGTGACGAATGCTTCCCCCCTGATAGCATGGAGAAGAATGGTATCTCTGAATTGATAAACTGTTGTCCGAGTTGTGGGAGCGGAGATGTTGAGTATTTAAAAAGTAAATAATTGTTTTCTCTGCCGGTGAATCTCTGCTGTTTTCTCCTATAGATAGTTGGGGAATGGCATTTGATCTTACCTCGAAAGATTGGGAGAGATCTTGTCTCCTGAGCTAGCTAAACCTCTGCCCTGATTGGCTGAAATCTGAGGTAAGTAGAATCTCTTTTGTTTGGGGAAGATTATTTGTTGTTGCCGTGAGATATTTATTGACCTTAAGTATTTAGTTGTTTAAGTTGATAGCTAAATGCTTTAGGTTCTTTCAGCATTCTTCTTCTTCTCCGGGTTCTGTTATTTGGTATTCTCCCCTGATTTCCAGATAGCAGAGCCCATTTTTTCTCTCTCTAGTTAGATATTATTGTCTTGCTTTGTCTGGCAACCATAGCATACGATGAATCCAGGATTATAGGGATTACGATCCTGGCCTCGGACATGCTTGGTGTTGCTCAACATCTGATAAAAAAGTTCTCGGGCTATTTCCGCCTGTATATTGACGATCGGGGTCAGGATTTGTTTGAAGTTCGGCAATGCACAATATATCTCGTCATGATAAACTGGGCACTTTAAGCGCTTTTTTTGTTTCATTTTCATGCGGCCTATGTCGGGCCACCATTCTTTAGTGATGTAGAAAAACCAATCATGGTTAAGGACTAAAAATGCCTGATATAGTTAAAGGGAAGATTGATCCCGAGCGGATGAAGGTGCTTCGTAGTTTGCCCATTGAAATTAAGGAGCAGATTACCGGCGAGGAGGCGAGGGCTTTTCTCTATAAGGAAGAATTACCGGAGTCGTTACAGGCAAAGCTTGAAGGGTATTTGGTTGCGGATGATGATTAGTTTGCGCCTGTCCGGAAAAAGACTAATTTATGGCCAGGACAAGTTAGAGGGGGCGGTTGTTCAACCAACCCCCTCATTTGCAAGATCAATCCAAGGTTTCCATTTCTCGACCGCAACAGAGCGGGATGCGTTCTCCGGCTTTGACATTCATGTACTTATTGCATGTAGAACAATAGTAGGCACTATCGGCGGTGGACTTCTGCTCTGTCCAGGTGGTTTTGCCGCCGGGAATTCCTTCTATGTTGAAACGGGCCATGTTTTGCTTAACCGGGAGATATTCCCCGATTGGCACCAGCTTTTTATTGTCTTTCATGCAATCGACGATGACCTTCCATAATAATTCCATTTCTGCGGTTTCCTGAGGGGATTCAGGTGAGAATTCGACGAGATTCCTATCCACTTTAATCTTCATATTTCCTCCGTTAAATGAAAAATTTTTACCTGTTTTAGTAATCATTATCGATTTCAGGTGAAATTGGCAATAGATTCTGCAATATTTTGGCAAATTATGATTATGGTGACTCGGTGCAAAATATCATTATCTTTAAGCGGGAAATTGCTAATTCGGAATTGGAGGGATAAATGGCGAAAGTTGATAAAAACAGATCTGAGGTTTTCGAGCAGAAATACCGGCCCTTGAAAAAAATGCTAAAGAAAAGCGTTAAAAATATTGCAGGCTCTGTGGCGAGCAACCAACTCCCTCCCGCCTTGGTGATGGACGATTTTATGGCCCAGGTGAAAGTAGTGGTTTCTTATCCTGGTTTTGGTGACGAGTATTACCCGACATTCACGGTTGCCTGCGATGCCCTTTATAAAGCATACCGAAAAAAGGATCAGCCCCTCTTTGTTGAGTGTTTTGCCGTTGTAGTTTCCCTTAAGAAAGAGTGCCACCACCGCTATAAATAGGATGTAGGCTCTTTTTTTGTCTTCATTAAATCCAGATTGTTGTGAGAAAATATTCTGGGTGGGAATTTCAACCACCCGGATGAGCCATGACCGAGATTAGCCTCTCCACGTGTTTTTTTGTTTCCCGCCAGGCTGGCGAGACCACCTCTTTTTGTCTGAACTTTCAGCTTTAGTGCGGTGTTTGCTGAACATCTATTGCCTCTATCCTTGCCTGGAGGATTTGGGGTGTCATTCCCCCCTTCGTTAGCTATTGGCGATTTTGGCGTTTCCCAAGGCTTTTTTATGGATACGTTGCCAGCTTATCTGTAAACATCCCTCCTTGGCTTATCTCCCTGTTTTACAGATAAAAAATTTTTCAACCACAGTGTTTTTTTGTTGCTTTTAAATAATTGTGTGGATTATAGTGGTTGGAAAGGGGGTAGTTGTGGATGAATTGCCCTTAATTCTTTATGGAGGTTGGTAAATGGAATCCTGTGTTTTCATCGGCACTCATAGCGGGGTGCTTGACGAGAAATCCAGGATGGTATTGCCCGCAGGCTTCCGTAAGGATAATCGGCCGGAAGTGCTTGGTGGCGATTTCTATATTACCCCCCACCGTGAAGGCTTTCTGGTTGTTCGACCTGCGGTCATTTGGGAGAATTACAAGAGTTTGATTCTTGCAGATGATGAGCTTGACGGTGTTCAGAAGAGAAAATTCATTCGCTTGCTCTGCAATAATTCCGTGAAAATAAAATTGGATAATCAACATCGAATTGTCCTCAATCATGGTCTTCGTCCTAAGTTGGAATTCACTGATGATGGGCCTCGACAGAAGATGGTAGTTGTGGGTTGCGGCGATTTCCTGGAAATTTGGCCTGAAGCTATTTACCGTGGTGAAGATGATTCAACCATGGAGCTTTCCAATTTTATTGATACTTTTGACGGACGGTGAAGATTTATGAGAGGGCAGATGGATGCTTAATAGACATACTCTTGTAACCTCGCTTGATATCGGGGCAAGTTCAACAAAGGCCGTAATCGCCGAAGTGGATAATCAGGGTTATGTGGAACTGCTCGGACATGGCCAGGCGCCCACCCATGGCTTTAAAGATGATGTGGTTAACGATATCAGGGAACTTGGTGATGCCATCTCCACCAGCATTGAAATGGCTGAAGAAATGGCTTCGCAGCGGGCCGGCTCTTTAGTGGTTGCCATTGGCGGCGAGCATGTTCGTATTGTCCAAAGTCACGGGGGGATCCCCTTACATAGAAGCGGCAGGGGAGGTGGCAGCCAGTATATCAGCAGGCAGGACATAAAAAGTGCCATCGATAATGCTGCGGCGGTACCTGTCTCAGTGGCGTTGCAGGTGCTTCACGTTCTGCCGACAAGATATTACGTTGATGGGGAAAAAGTCAGAAACCCCGAAGGGTTGAGTGGGGCTCGGCTCGATGTAGATGTGATGATCATTGCCGCCCGGCAATCTGTGCTTAATTCAATAATAAAAGCGGCGGAGTATGCCGATTGTCGCATTGGTAAGTTCTGTTATCGACCACTGGCTACTAGTCGAGCTGTCATGAGTGACCACGAAATGGATCAAGGGGCATGTCTGGTTGATATCGGTGGCTGTCATACGGATGTGGCTGTGTTTAGGGAAGGGAAGATGGTTTCCACCTCAACTCTGGCCTTGGGCGGTGAAAATATAACACTAGATTCAAGCAGTCATCTTGAGGTCGCGAGAGCTGAGGCGGAAAAGATAAAATTGAGCTATGGCCACTGTACTTCATTGTTGACGGAAGATGTTGAGTTTCAGGTGACCGGCGTTAGTGATGGCGCGTTGTGGCGGACAATCAAAAAGTCTGCCTTTGGCTATAACGTTATTCAGCCACGAGTTGAAGAGATTCTCGAAGAGTCTTTGATGGCAATATCCGGTTCAGGTGAACAGGAATCGTTGCCTGGTGGAGCGATCCTGACCGGTGGCGCCACCCTGTTGCCCGGCTTAACTGGGCTGGCTTCGGCTATATTCCCGTTTCCGGTAAATAGCGGGGTTAACTCCGGTTTTGAAAACATGGATGAAGTTTCGGCTGGTCCTGATCATGCCACGGCTTTGGGCTTGGTGTTGTTTGATATGGATCAGCGTATAAGTCGTCGTGAGGATGTTTTGGATAACCCCCTGGCCCGGTTGTGTGGCAAATTTCTGCGTAAGATTCATGCCGTTATATGATGATATGATGAATGGAAGATGAGAGGTCTATTATGACAGCAGGGAAATCAGATTATCTTTTCTCAATGGTAGAGGAAGAGGCGCGAACCAGAATAGTGGCCCTGGGGATTGGCGGGATGGGCGGCAATGCCATGGGTAATCTTGCTAAGACCGTAATAGATGGCTTGGAGGTATATTCTGTTAATACCGACATGCAGTCCTTGAATAAATGTGAGGGCAGTCAGCCGGTACAGATTGGCGCCAAAAGAACTGGCGGTAAAGGAGCCGGTGGGAACAGCGAAGTGGGGCGTCTGTCGGCCGAGGATGATATTGAGAAATTACGGCTGCTGGTGAAAGGGGCCGAGTTGGTTTTTGTTGCTGCTGGAATGGGCGGTGGTACCGGCACTGGTGCGGCCCCGGTCGTAGCCAAGCTTTGTCGTGAAATGGGGATTCTCACCATTGGCATCGTTACCACCCCGATGGTTTGTGAAGGGCATCGGCGGATGGGAAAGGCCCAACAGGGCCTTGTTGAACTTCGTAGCCATGTTGATTCGCTGATGGTGATAGAAAATGAAAATTTATCTCTGATTATGGACTGCGATGATGTGTCAATTATTGAGGTTTTCGGTCGAGCTGATGAGGTGATGGTAAAGGGAATCACCGCGATAAGCGGAATGATAAATACTCCTGGTTATATAAATCTTGATCTTGCCGACATACGCAATGTGCTGCAACGGCCATCTGCTGAGGAATGTGCCGATGTCTTGATTGGCGTTGGTAAGGCATCGGGGCAAGACCGCGCTCTAAAGGCGGCGGCGATTGCAATGGAAAATCCCTTGTTGGCTAATGGTGACATAAAAGGGGCGGATAACCTTTTAATCAACGTATCTGCCGACGAAAATATGGGCCTTAATGAGGCCCAAAGCGTCATGGACATAATTGCTGAAAAGGCCGGGGATAGTGACCGTGAGATAATTATGGGAATTGTCACGGATAATTCTCTGGGAGAAAAGATCAGTGTGACGCTTATTGCCACAGGTCTGGGCTTTACTCGATCAAACAGTCCTGCAGTGGTAAAGATAGTTCCGGCAAAACAAACCAGCGGGACGTCGATTGGTGAGATTAATCATGCAATGACTGCTCCGGTTGTACCGTATAAAGGGGAGGCGGCCTGTACTCCGCAAACAGAAAATATATGTCAGAAGCAGTATGCTGGCGCTGAATTAATAGAAAATTTTGGTTCATCTCCTTTAATTAAAAGTACGGAATGGCAATCTCCTGCCTGTGAAAGGCGGGAATGTCGCTACAGTGACCAGGCAGTTGAAACTGTAGCCAGGTCAAGTTCTGCAATTGATATCCGCGAAGAAGTTAGCGCTTTCAAGCGGACCAGGCAAAAGAATAGAAGAATATACCGAGAGCCGGCTTTGCGGTTGGCCTGCGGGTAATTTTCTCCTCCTTCCCTGCGGCTGTGGGTTCGGTTACTCTTCCCCCTGACCGGACTCGCAGTCGGCCCTTTTATTCCGTGGGCTTTCAAGAATACTTGCTTGCCATCTTCATCTTTCTCTTGGCATAACAGTCGATCGCCATTTCCTTAGTCATTGCTTCTAGCAACTGAATAGTGATTTTGTTTTGCTGTTTTGGTTTAAGGTAATTGTCGTCTTGACTTGTAAATCCGATGTTGGTTAGCTGTTTTTGCTTTCTCACATATGACTAGCCAATGACAATTTTAACGCTGAAATTAGATGGGCTTCAAATCATAAAGTGGCTGGGTCAAACTGGGTCGAGCAAAGTTGCTTAATTTTCATTGCTGTTGGGAATCACGGTGAATTGCGGAATTCATACTGACTTCCAGTTTTGGTTGTCGGTGAATTTAGGAGGTGTGGATGGATAATAATCAGGTTGATAAAGCCAGTTTAACGAAGGCTATCTTCAGTAAAAGAATGTTAACCTGCATTTTTAACGGATTGTCGGCGGGGATGCCGTTGTTTTATATCTATCACTTGATTCCAGCCTGGTTAAGAAGTGAGAGTATTGATTTGAAGACCATCGGTCTCTTCTCTCTGGTGGGGATCCCCTATACCTGGAAGTTTATCTGGTCACCTTTAATGGATCGATATATCCCGCCATTTTTGGGAAGACGGCGAGGCTGGATGCTTATTACCCAACTCTTGCTTCTCGTTTCCATGGCATTAATGGGCCTGTTCGATCCAGCGCAGAGTATTTGGCTGATTGCCGGACTGGCAACCGCAGTGGCCTTTTTCTCTGCAAGTCAGGACATTGTTCTTGATGCATACCGGCGTGAATTATTACCGGATAATGAACTTGGCTTGGGGAATTCGATGTATGTCAATGGTTATCGGGCGGCAGTTTTTATTCCCGGTGGCTTAGGCCTTATTTTAGGTGATTATCTGCCTTGGTCCCTGGTCTTCCTGGTAATTGCCTCCTTTATGCTGATTGGCATCATTAAAACCATGTTAATCGATGAAGCCGTTGAAATTATTGAGGCTCCGGTGACACTCAATGAGGCGGTGGTCAAGCCCTTTGTCGAGTTTTTCAGCCGAGACGGTGGGCTCGTTCACGGTCTACTGATCCTTGCCTTTCTCTTTCTTTATAAAATAGGCGATAATATGGCGACAGCCCTCTCAACACCTTTCTATTTAGATCTGGGATTTTCGAAGACAATTATCGGTTCGATGGTCAAATTGATCAATTTCTGGGCAATGATCACCGGCTCCTTTCTTGGTGGGGCAATTATTTATAAAACCGGCATTAATCGGTCCCTATGGCTTTTCGGAATGGTGCAGATGGTATCAATCCTCGGCTTTGCCCTGCTTGCCGAAGTTGGCAATAATATTACTCTGCTCGGCGTTGTTATTGGCTTGGAATATCTTGGTGTTGGCTTGGGTGCCGCGGCTCTGGTGGCATTCATGGCCAGGGCAACAAGTATGAATTTTACCGCTACCCAGTTTGCGCTGTTTTCCAGCTTGATCGCACTCCCCCGGACCTTTGCTAATGCGACGACCGGTTTTCTTATTGAGGGGGTAGGGCCGGCAGACGGGTTTTATTACGCTTTGTTGGGTCAGTGGAATGGGATGGGCTATACCAACTTTTTTATATTTTGCACCATCTGTGCTATTCCGGGAATGGTCTTGTTGAAATGGGTTGCCCCGTGGCATGTAATTTCGGATGATGCATATTGATAATACGGGGCTTAATAGTAGTTCTTAAGTTAAACCGCAATTATTTATAGTGCGCACACACCACGAATTAGTTCGCTTAGTAAAGGTAATATGAAAGTCCGTAGCTGTATTTAGATTTAGTGTCGCTGGGTTCAAATATTGATTTTTTTAACTGAAAAACTGGATTTTTATCCATCTTATGCTTTACTTGCTTTTTTATCGAGAGTAATATATCGCTGATTTTAAAGGGAAAAGTATTCCGCTAGCATGTTTTGTCTGAGCAAAAAATAGGATGTAAAATCAGTAATTATAATAGATGTACTGATATCGTTTATTAGACTGGAGACTTGAAAATGATCGGGAGAAAAAAACCTGCGATTTACTTTTGTTTTGCTCTGGCAGTGCTTTTTTTGCTAGCCGGATGTTCTTCTATCCCGGGGGATAACTATGTTGTCCGTAAGGATAAATTTATCATAAAAGATGATAGTCGTCCTGTCAGTGATTACAGTGGCTCTGAAATTAATTATATCTCAAGGGGAGGGGGGCTTGTTCGTATCACTCCTAAGCGATCAGAGGAATTGGTGGAGGCCAAAAAAGATGAAGTTGCCTTGGCCCCGATTGATGCTGAATTTAAAGCTGCTGAAACTTCTAAGCAGCTAGCAGCGTTTGTCGTTAAATATGCCCCGACTGAACTTGCTTTTGTCGCATTGCAACGTTTGGCCAGACCAGCAATCGATGCTCGTAATTGGTCTGCAGCTGTAAAAGTATTCGATAAGTATCGGGACAAATTTTCCTATTATAGCGATCGTATTAATGCAATAATTTCCATCCTGGAAGCTTCTGGAGAAGTTCGTAAAGTAGTTAATCTTGGCGGCGGCATAAATACTGCCGAAGGTGAATATAGCCCGATTATTTCCTCTGACGGGAAGAAAATTTATTTTGCCAGAGATTGTGGCGAGTGCGATGGTGGAGAGGAAGTTTATGTTTCCCGTAAGGGCGCCGATGGCAGTTGGGGCCTCGCCAGGCGTTTTGGCGAGCCTCTTGCATCAAAGGGACACGAAATTCCTTTAGGTATTTCCGCTGATGGCAATAAACTCGCCGTTTTTGGTCATTATGAAGGTTCTTTAGGTCGGGGTGACATCTTTTTTGTCGAAAAAAACCAGGATGGTTGGGGAGGTTTGCAGCATTATCCTGCCCCGATCAATACCGCTAATTTTGAAAGTAATGCCATGTATACTGCGGATGGCAAAGCAATTCTTTTTGTTTCCACCAGGCCTGGTGGCGTAGGTGATTATGTAGAAAAAGGCACTTTCTTTAACGGTAATTATGCCGGGAACACGGATATATATGTCTATACTATCGGAGCTGACTCTCAGAATGAGCTTATTAACCTCGGTTCAGTAATTAATACCCCTTTTGGCGAGTATTCACCTTATCTTCATCCGGATGGTAAGACCCTTTATTTCAGTTCTGACGGTCATAATGGTCTGGGTGGGCTGGATGTTTACAAGGCGACCAAACTGAATGGCGATTCTTGGACTGAGTGGAGCGAGCCGGTAAATCTCGGTAAAGAGGTTAACACCTCATACAACGATTGGGGCTATCAAGTTGCTGCTGCCGGAGAGGACGCCTATTTTGCCAGAAACAATCTGGTTGACGGTTTCGGCGGCAGCGACATTTTTTCGGTCAGTTTGCCTCAGGTAGTGAGACCTAGTACGGTTGTAACAATAAGCGGCATTGTTACAGACCCCCAAGGTGATTCACTGGTTGCCGATATTCGTTGGGATGACCTAGATGCCCAAAAAGAGGTTGGCTACGCCAGCAGTGACCCGATAACCGGTGAGTATCTGATTCATCTGCCTTCTGGCGGGAATTATGGCTATTACGCTGAAAAAGCAGGGTATATCGGTGAATCTGAGCATTTTGATCTTAGGGAATATTCAGACGCTTATAAGGAATTTTCCTTGGACATTGTTCTTTTTCCGATTGAGCAACCCGTAGAAATAGAGCCTGAAATAATCGTCGAAGTTCCTTTTGATATAAGGATGAATAATATCTTCTTTGCCTTTAATCGGTCGGATCTGCAGCCGGAATCCTATATGGAAATGAAGCGCTGGATCAAAATGCTTGAGGAGAATGGTCATATCCATCTGCATATTTCAGGGCATGCGGATAGCATTGGTAGTGATTCTTTTAATCAGAAACTTTCGGAGAAGAGAGCCCGATCGGTGGTAGATTATTTGGTCGAGAACGGAATCGCCGAAGAAAGGTTGGTGGCTGAGGGCTTTGGTGAGAGTCAACCTGTTACAACCAATGACACTGAGGAAGGACGTCAGCAGAATCGTCGTGTTCAGGTTAGGGTTATTAACTCAGTTAAATAATTGTAGAAAACTTAAGATTTTGTAAAAACAGGCCGCATCGGCAAGATGTGGCCTGTTTTGTTTATTGAGTAACTCAATTCTTTAATTACGGTCTTTGTTGAATTACGATGGTTTATTTGTTTTTAGGCAGAAGGCACAGTAATCGATTCTCTCCGACTTTCTTTCGGAGTTTCGCTGCTAAGCGATAACTTTGGGCTGCTTGATTGAATACTGATTACTTCCCTTCTGGTTTCAAAAAGATTCGGCGCTTTGGCGATCCAGATGAAATCGAGGTGTAAGGTGCGATTTCAGCTTTACTGCTGCCGGATGGCCTCGTAAAGGACGATCCCGCAACACATCGCCAAATTAAGACTCCTGATCTTGGGGTTTTCCATCGGGATGTTGAAGCAGCGATCAGGCAGGCTGTCGATAATATACGTTGGCAACCCCTTGGTTTCCTTGCCGAAGACCAGGAAATCGCCGGGTTTGTAAATACTTTGCGTGTATGGTTTGGATACTTTTTTACTTAGAAAATGCAGAGCATCGATGGCGGCCTCGGCCAGGAATTCCTCAATGCTGTTCCAGTAAACAATTTTGACAAATTCCCAGTAATCAAGTCCGGCCCTCTTTAGGTGCTTGTCGTCTGTACTGAAGCCAAGCGGTTTCACAAGATGCAGAATTGTGTTGGTCGCGCCGCATAAACGTGCAACACTACCGGTATTGGGTGGGATCTCCGGTTCAACCAAAACAATGTTGAATGGTTTGTCTGTAGTCATTTAAGTGGATTTGCCTGCTTAAAGGAGAGCTAGGTGCCGGTCATTTTCCAAGGTCAGGCTGTTTACTGCCAATAAAGAATTTGAGCTGTCCAGGTATAATTCCGGGATCAAGGAAGAAATCTTGTCCCGGAGTCCTGCCAGTTCTATTTCTTCAAGAGTGGACTTGGGGCGGTACTTAATTGAAAACGGATTTTTGAAGGTGCCATGGTGTTGCACCCTGTAATCGAGGTGCGGCCCCGTCGACAGGCCTGTTGAACCCACATAGCCGATTATCTGCTTCTGTTTCACTCTGCTGCCTTTTTTCAGGCCCTTTTTGAATCGGGAAAGATGGCCGTAGTGGGTGCGGTAATCATTGCCGTGGGCAATGATGATCTGTTTGCCGAAGCCGCCATTCCTCCTCAAAGAGACGATTTTGCCATCTGCCGATGCCATGACGGGGGTGCCGTGTGGAGCGGCCAGATCAACGCCGAGATGGGGGCGGACTACGCCGAGGATTGGATGCTTGCGGCGCCAACTGAAGCGGGAGCTAACCCGACCGATTCGCACCGGTGAACGGAGAAAAGAAGCCCCCTGTTCATTGCCATTCCGGTCAAAATAACCATCCAGGTCTTTGTTGGGATTATATTTAAAGGCTTCGAAAAGTTCGCCGTTGGTTCGTTCGTACTTGCCGGCCAGGACAGGGCCGTAGCCGATAAAATCGCCGAAAAGATAATATTCCTCGACGATAAGGTCAAAACTATCGCCGATTCTGATCTCTGTGTTGAAATCGATCCTGGACGAGAAGATATCCGCAAAGGCGTAAACCAACTTGGGAGTTTTAATATCATCCGGGAAGGCGTTGAACAGCGTGGTGTTTACTTCCCCTGAGATACGGATTTTTCTGGTTTCCAGAAATTTCTTGTCGCGCTCAACCTGGTAGCCATTATCTGTGTATTTAATCGTATAACTCTCAAGGGCGTTGACCTCATAAACACATTTTAAGAGTTCGTTGTTGTCGTCCATTTGGATCGAGTAACGGTCGCCGGGGCGTAGTTTCTTGAAATCCATTGCCTGTTTGAGATATTTGAAAACCAGAGAACTGGTTTGTTGGGGGACTTTGTGACGTTGGAAGGATTTGCTCAGGGTATCTCCTGCAAGTAGTTCCCCCCGAATGTCAAATGATTCATCGTCTGGATCATTACTGAAATTTTCCAGTGGCGATAACCTGTTCAATTCAAGAGATGGGGTAACGGAGGCCTTGGCATCTTTCAGGGATTTATTGCTGGGTAGATCTGTCAAGCCAGCAAACAAAATCATCATCAAGGAACAGAAGACTGTTAAAGTGATAAAGTGAAATGATGCTAGAAAATTTTTTAATGCGTGCATATCGTCAGCCTGGCCACCAAATTGAGAATTATATAAAAACATTTATAACAAATAATTGACAGTTTAGCAAAAAGTAAAAGATAAGGATTAACTGCTGGGGAGCAGATCGAGCTCAGCCTGACTGCTTTTCGATGTCTCACGGGTTTGTTTATCTGTGGCGTCGGCTAATTTTGCCTAGTTATTTTCGTGGTTTCCTGTTAGAAATTTCCTTTGTCCAGTGGCGCGTCTTGTGATTCTGGGCGGTTTGACCGGTCTGGTTGAAAATGGTGGTATCTACAAGAGATTATAATTTTTCACTTAGTGGGGTTTGATAAGAAATAAATGGCTTTAATAGTTCAAAAATTCGGGGGCACTTCTGTAGCCAATCCAGAGAAGATTAAGAACGTTGCTCGTCGGGTTATGAAAAAGGCAGCGGCAGGCAATAAGATGGTGGTGGTTCTGTCGGCGATGGCTGGTGAAACCAACCGCTTTGTTGATCTGGCTACCCAGATGCAGAAAATTCCTGATCTGCGGGAGATGGATGTTCTGCTCGCCAGTGGCGAACAGGTCACCGTGGCGCTCTTTGCCATGGCCGTTAAAAATGAAGGCCAGGATGCGATTTCGTTACTGGGAGATCAAGTTAAGATCACCACCGACAAAATGCATGCCAAGGCGAGGGTTATGGAGATCGATGGTGATCTTATCAACCATCATCTCGATCAGGGCAGGATCGTTGTTGTCGCCGGTTTTCAGGGGGTTACCGAAGATGGCGACATCACTACCCTGGGCCGGGGCGGTTCCGATACCACTGCAGTAGCTCTGGCCGCAGCCCTCAAGGCCGATCAATGTGAGATATTTACCGACGTCGATGGCGTCTATACCACTGATCCCAATATCTGTGCAAAAGCTCGGAAGATCGAACGGATCAGTTACGATGAAATGTTAGAACTTGCCAGTCTCGGAGCCAAGGTTTTGGATATCCGGTCAGTAGGTTTGGCAAAAAGATTTAAAGTCCCGGTGCATGTCCGTTCTACTTTTACGGAAACAGAAGGCACCTGGGTGGTTGAGGAGGATGATACCATGGAATCAATGCTGGTTTCCGGCGTGGCCTACAATAAAAACGAAGCAACCATTACCGTGTCCAGGGTGCCCGATACCCCCGGAATTGCGTCCAAGCTCTTTACCCCGATCTCCGATGCCGGCATCGTCGTCGATATGATTATCCAGAACACCAGGGCTGGTGATCTGACCGATATGACCTTCACCGTCCCTCGCGCCGATTATGAACGGGCCATGAAGATTGTCAACGAGGTGGCCGACGAGATCAAGGCTGAATCGGTTAAAGGTGCCCAGGATATCGCCAAGGTCTCCATTGTCGGGGTCGGGATGCGTAATCATTCGGGGATCGCTACCACCATGTTCAACGTTTTGGCCAGGGAGGGCATCAATATTCATATGATTAGCACCTCGGAGATAAAAGTCTCCTGTGTCATTGCGGAAAAATACACCGAACTGGCTGTCCGAGCCCTCCACGACGCCTTTGAAATGGACAAGGAAAACCAGCCGGTTGAGGAAAAAAATTAAGCAATTGAGTTATAATTATGTCTGATCTGGTCATTTACGATACTACCCTGCGGGACGGCACCCAAGCCGCAAATTTTAATCTGTCTACCGATGACAAAATCAGAGTCACTCTGAAGCTTGATGAGTTGGGGATAGATTTCATCGAAGGCGGTTGGCCAGGGGCTAATCCGATCACCACCGAATACTTTACCGAGATTCGTAAGCACAAGCTAAGGCATAGTAAGGTGACTGCTTTTGGCAGTACTCGCAATTTTAAGAATAGACCTGAAGATGACACCAATCTTAAGGCCTTGATTGCGGCCAAGACTGCCGGGATAACTATTTTTGGCAAGTCTTGGGATGTTCATGTGCGCGATGCCTTGCAGATTGGTCTGGATGATAATTTGACTATTATTGAAGATTCGCTGCGTTATCTGCGCCCCCATGTTGAGCATCTTTTCTATGATGCCGAGCATTTTTTTGATGGCTTTAAAGGTGATCGTGATTACGCCTTGGCCACCATCGACCGGGCTGTTGATGCCGGGGCTGAGTGTGTTGTTCTCTGTGACACCAACGGCGGTACCCTGCCAATGGAAGTGGCAGAAATGATCACGGTTTTGCAGAAACACCTCAAAGACTCCGGTAAAACTGTTGATATTGGTATCCATTCCCATAACGACAGTGAATCTGCGGTTGCCAATTCACTGATCGCCGTATCGCTGGGCGCCAGTCATATCCAGGGGACCATGAACGGGGTAGGGGAGCGGTGCGGAAATGCTAACCTGACCACGATTATGCCGGCCCTGGCCTTAAAGATGGATCGTAACTTCGCGGCTGCAGCCCAGTTAACAAGCTTGACGGAGACTTCCCGCTACGTTACTGAACTTGCTAATATGGCCCATAATCCCTACCAGCCCTATGTCGGTGAGGCAGCATTTGCCCACAAGGGCGGGATCCATGTTGCCGCCGTCAAGAAAAATCCCAAGACCTATGAGCATATCGAGCCGGAAATGGTTGGCAACAGCCGCCGTATCCTGATCTCAGACCAGTCCGGGCGCAGTAATGTGCTCCTCAAGGCCAAGCAGTTCGGCATTGATCTTGGCAGCAGTGACCCCGCTGTCACCAGTATTCTCGCCCAGCTTAAGGATATGGAGAAACAGGGTTATCAATATGAAGGGGCTGAGGCCTCTTTTGAGATTTTGATGCGAAAGGCCCTTGGCACCTGTAAGGATTATTTCGATCTGCACGGCTTTCGGGTCATCAGCCAGAAGACGGAGATTGATGTGCCTCCCCAGGATGAGGCGACCATCAGGATCGAGGTTGGCGGCAAGATGGTCCATACCGCCGCCCTTGGTGAGGGGCCGGTTAACGCGCTTGATAAGGCCCTGCGCAAGGCCCTGACCCGTTTCTACCCCTCTCTTGCCGAAATGGAACTGAAAGACTTTAAGGTCAGGGTCCTGACCAGTGAACATGGGACCGGAGCCAGGGTCCGGGTGTTGATTATTTCCAGTGATCGACAGAGCGAATGGGGGACTGTCGGTGTTTCCCACGATATTATCGAGGCCAGCTGGCAGGCTCTGGTTGACAGTATCACCTATAAACTGATGAAGGACGAGGTTTGATGGCGTCGCAGTTATGTGATATTTTGATTGTCCCTAGGAGTGCGATGCGCCGTCACTCATCAGTAATACGTCGTTGTCATTAACTCAGGGGATTTAGTTAGAAACGAACCGCATAATATCGAGGTAAGCGAAGACTCCGACGAGGAAAGTCGAATTTCGAAGTGTTTCCTTTTACTTCTGCGGCTTGAAACTACCTTGTTCGTCATTAGCTATTTTCTTTTAAAGAGATCGGTGCTCTTCATTTATTAGTGGCCTTGTGAGTAGTCTCCTACTAATCATTAATTCACTGTCTCCACAATGACCTTAAATCTTTCCTTGGATAAGCCTTCCCGACGGGATTGGCGGGGACTGTTGCTGATCCTTCTGGCCCTGCTTATTTATCTGGTTGGTCCACTCAGCACTAATCTTGAGAATAAAACCAGATTGCCGGAAGAGGTCGATTGGCATTCTATGGTTGCCCGGATGGGGGCTGATTCCGATTGCGGGATTGATCCCCGGCGGGCTATTTTTCTAATGGAGCCAATAGATCTAAATCAGGCTGACGCCGAAGTTCTGGCCTCCTTGAAAGGGATTGGCCCTAAACTGGCAATGAGGATTATCGCTTATCGAGACCAACAGGGCGGTTTTGCTCGGGTTGGTGATATTATCGAAGTTAAAGGGATAGGCCCCAAAAAACTGGCCGGTTTTGTGAATGATGTAACTGTAGGGAAATGTGCTGAGTAAAAATTATCCAGGACAATACCGCAAGGTTCCCTTAGTCTAAAAAGGCCAAGACCCTCATAGAAGGATATCGGCCTGATTGATCATTTCTTGTGCTGTTTGGCTGCTAATATTTCTGATATGGCGGCATGTTGGTCCGTTTGGCCATCTCTCTGACGATATTAAAATCGCTGTCTTTAATATCCACATACCCTGAAACCAAAGCTCGATCCAGCACCTTGATGGACTCGCCATCTATCTCCACCGTATCATTCTCGGTTATTGCCAGAACCACCTCTTTGAACTTCCGGGCCAGTGCTTCGTCAATCTTCTGGGTTACACCGAAGTTGCAGTATGGGATAGGCTCGTTTTTGGCGATTATATTAAAATCGTCCATGGCGACGCGATCATCCGCAACCATGGTCTCCAGATCGTCTATCGGGATCGAACCGGCATCGTATTTTTCAAAAAAGACGCCGTAGATGACCTTTTCGTGCTTGAATGAGCCTGGCGGAATGGTATAGAAGGCCAGATCCTGTTCCGGATCGATCCCGGCTTCCTGCATGGCATCGACCTGGGCCATAAAACCGGTGGGGGCCAGCATCGGCCCGAAGATCATGGTTTTACCTTGCAAGTCTGCCAGATTGGTTATGCCGCTATCCTTGCGGGTTAGAATGATGCCCTGGGATTTGAAGCCGAGCGAGCCTTTTTCCTCGGCGGCCAAGACTTCCACTCCGTGAAAACGGTTGAGAATGATATAGAGCAGGGAGTTGGTGTGAACAAAATCGAGTTTTTCGATCTCCCTGGTGAAGTTGATGGTATCGATGGGAATTGTTTCAAAATTAACCCCGAGTTTGTCTCCCATATATTTGGAAAAAGGAATGAATCTTTCCATCGTCTCTTTTTCGCTATTACAGATCATATAGCCGATTTTATAGGTCGGTCGTTCCTTGACTTCATCATTGCTGGTGCAGGAGACTGCGGTTAACAGGAGCAAGATAATGAGGGCAATTTTTTTGAGCATTTTTTGTCTCTTAATTGGCTGGGGCAATTTTAGTAAGTTTATCTTCTAATTTTTGCAGGGCGTTTTCGAGCTGCTGCCGATCATGCTCGACTTCTGGGTCTTCCTGGTTCCTGACCAGTTTGGCAAGTCCGTCTCTATACCTCTGCCGGGCCTCACGGGGACGGTTGTCTGCTTCAAGAATCAGGCCGTAGTTGAGATAAACTGCTGGATTGTCCGGCTCAATTTCTTCGGCTTTTTTGATTATCTCCAGAGCTTCAGTTGTTCTCTGTTGCTTTAATCTGAGCAGACTCAAGCCCAGATGGGCCTGCAAGTTCTGGGGAGCAGCAAGCAGAGATAGGTTGAACTCTTTTTCGGCCTCCTCAAGCTTGTTCTGATTCATTAATACGAAAGCCAGTTTAACGCGGGTTTCAAACTTATGCGGCCTGAATTCGAGCAGAATCCGGTATTCCATCTCGGCGACGGAGTCGGGCATCTGCTCTTCAACATGGGCCAAGGATGGCGTAGTGCTGGCAACTAGGCCAAGCAGTAACATTGAGGCGATAATGATATGGTGATGTTGTGGTTTCACGGGTAGTTAGCTTTGCTCTAATCCAGATAAATTGGAATTTTTTAGATCTTGGACTCTGTTTAGTGCCCCCTTTGAGGGGTATAAGTGCCTTAACAGTATAGTGTATCTATTTAAGCCAATATGACTTTTTAAATTTCTTGTCACTCATTTTGGTACCCCCTTCGGAGTCTTCGCTTACCTGAGGGGTGTAAAAACAAGAAAATAACTACTAAGGCACTAAATAAATTTTTTGGTCCGGAGAAAATTTTTGACTACGTTTTTGGCCTTGTCGCCGGATTTAACCTTACCGATTATCTCGGTAAAGGTCTGCTCATCAATAGCGCCGCTTAATTTGGTGAGAATCCTTGGCAGCAGCGGGTAATTGGTCAGGACATCATTTCTGATCAACGGGGCGCTGATCGATTGGTTGTCTGGGCCTTTGTAATTTCGGAAGCCAAAGGGTTTGAGCCAGATGACATTCAGGTCCTTTTCGTAAATCTTTTTGACCTCAAGGTATTCCTGGTCCAGATCAGCAAGCCGTTTTTTCTTAAGGTAGGCCATAGCGTCGGCACTGTTTTCGATAATGATATCGATTCGGGCCTCCTCGTCGTGGGACTGGAAGGCTTGGTAGAGTTTATTGTTATCGTCATAATATCTGATCTTGACATTGGTGCCGGTTCGTTCATTGATCAACAGAACCAGTAGCTCCGCCATGGTTCTACTCTCGATTGTTTCCATGGCGCCGACGTATAGTATCCTGCCGACGCAGGCCTGTGAAATAGCTGTCGTGGCCGTGAGCATGATAATCGCCGCCAGCAAAATTAGAAAAATCCTTTGTATCATGATTCCAATACCTCGTTAAGAATGGTGGAATGTAATCAGGAGATAATTTCCCTGACTGAATTGATAAATAATATCAGCCCCAATATGGTGATGAACCCACCACTGACCAGCCCGAGTTTGCGGCCTAGTTCAAGATTGTCGGTTATCTTTTTCGATAAATTACCGGCTTGGGAGAGCATGATGCCGATGGTCATCATAACTATGCCCAAGCCGAGACTGAAAAAAAGGGTTACGGTCAGGCCCTGGGCGATTCGGCCGGCGCCGATAGCCGCAAGTAGTGCCGCAATGGCTGGCGGGCAGGGGACCATGCCGCCGGAGATACCGAGCAGGGTCAGCCGCCAGAAATTGACCTTAGCCTCTTGGTCCTTGCCGGCGTTATGGTCATGATCATCCTTGGCGCAGAAGAAGTGGAAGTGGTGTCTGTGGCCGTTTTTATGAAGTCGGTCTCTGAGCATCCAGAGGCCAACCCCGAGGATCAGCAGGGATGAGAGCAGGCCCAACCAGGTGTGGAGTTGTTCATTGGTCAATGAGCCGGCCATCACCTTGGCAACTATGCCGAGGATTATGACGCTGAAGGTATGGGTGAAAGTAACGATGAGTCCCAGGACTATCCCGTCAATGGCCCGGCCCTTGGTGCCAAGCATATAGGCGGCGATCAGCGACTTGCCATGCCCCGGTTCAAAGGCGTGCAGGGCGCCCAGGGCGATGGCGCTGGAGTATAATATTAAGCCGGATTCCATGATTATGGATTTTCTCTCTGCTGATTTACCTTGCAGCCATGGGTGCTATCGGCAAGAGGGCAGGGTGAAGGCTGTTTGTTCATTGCTTTATTTGCTGACAACCATCTCTTGGCCATAACCACAACCCGGTCGGCTTGTTCGACTGCAGAGCCTATATGAGTAGCTGGATTAATCGCTTCCTTGATTTCCTTCTCGGTAAAAGAATTTTTAATCAAAGGGTGGCGGCTTAATAGTTTGCCTAGTAGGTCGCCGCTGTTATGGGCCTCCATTGAGATCTCGTAGAGAAGCTGATGGGCAGCCTGTTTGCCGATTTTGTTTCCGATCAGAAACATTAAGGCCTCGGTTGAGATAAGGCAAGCCGAGGTTTCGAGGTTATGGCTGATTCGGTCAGGATGTACGATTAATCCTGCCATGATTTTTTTCATTAGATCAAGGGCGCCACAGCTATAGAGCGAGGCATCGACAAGACCGGCCCATTCAAGACGGGTGGCCCGATAATCGCGTTCATGTTCGTTAATCAGACCGTCGAGACCCAGACCGGCAGCTGACTTAACCAAGCGGGACAGGACCACAACCTGTTCACATAGCTCTGGGTTGCGTTTGTGGGGCATGGTGCTGCTGCCGATTTTACCCATATGGAAGGGCTCTTCCAGTTCACCGGTTTCATTCTTAGCTAGCTGGCTGATCTCATTGGCGATCTTGGCCATGGTGCCGGTAATCAGGGCCAGACAGGAAATAAACTCGGCTATCCGGTCACGAGAGGTATGCCAAGCGGTATTTGGGGCAGACAGGCCCAGGCGTTTGGAGAATTCTTCGAGCAAATCCTGGGGGCGGTCACCCAGGGCGGCCATGGTGCCTACCCCGCCGAATAACTGGCTGACCAGGACTCGCTGGCGGCACTCCTGCAGTCGTTGACCATGGCGGAGCATTTCGTCCAGCCAGATTGCCATTTTCAGACCGAGGGTAGTCGGCAGGGCATGTTGGCCATGGGTCCGGCCGATGATAATCTGTTGATGGTGCTTGGAGGTGAGTTTTGCCAATTCGGTGATAATCAGGGTCAGATCACGTTCGACGATGGTGATGATATCGCTGATCTCAAGTGATTGGGCGGTATCCTGGATGTCCTGGGTGGTGGCGCCATAATGGATGAAATGGGCGGCCTCAGGGCCGGCGGCCTGTTGCCACTGATCAAGCAGCGGTATCAGTGAGTGGCCGGTTTTAGTTATATCGTTTTTGATTGTCTCGCAATCGAGTAAATCCAGTCGAGCGGTTTCTTGGAGGCGGTTGGCAACCTCGGTGGGGACCATCCCAACGACAGCTTGACTTAGAGCCAGAGCCACTTCGACATCAAGCCAGCGCTGGAGACGACGCTGGTCGCAAAATACCGCTCGGGCCTCGGGAGTAGTGTAGCCATGGCTGTAGTAATGGGAATCGGTTATATGGCTGCGTGGACCACTGCAATACTGCATCTATAGTTCTTCCGGGTCTTTCGCCTGCTGGGTGGAGATATCACGGAGCAGGTCGTTGATAAGGTTTTCGGCAAGACCGATGTATTTTTCCGGATGATCCAGAAAGGCCAGATCGTCGTGATCAAGAAGAGCTTCGATTTCCCCATCCGCCAGCACACATTCCTTTAATGATTTAGCATTGGAAGGGGCTTCGCGAGTGAGTTTTTGCATTATCTCCTGGGCCTTCATCTTGCCGATGGAGGAACCGAGTCGAAAAAGGAGCCACTCGGAAAGAACCATGTCACCGTGCAGCTTCAGGTTTCTTTCCATGTTTTTCGGTTTTACCTCCAAGCCGCTAATAACCCCATTAATATAATTAAGAATAGTTCCGGTGTAAATAGCGATCTGTGGCATGGCCAGCCATTCAGACCAGATAGCTCGGCCATCTCGTTCGTGTTCGTGAGTCATGGCTTCGATAATCGTGCCGGATAAGGCCCGGATTTGGCGGGACATAACCGTGATGCGTTGGCAGATCACTGGATTGCGCTTGTGGGGCATGGTGGAACTGCTTGGTGCTCCGGCAGGGACCGGTTCCAGCAACTCGCCAATTTCGTTTTTGCCGAGTTCTATGATCTCGTTGGCGATTTTTTCCTGGGTGGCGGCGATGATGGCCAGCAGAGATGCGGCTTCGGCAATATTATCCCGGCTGGTATGCCAAGAGACCGGCGAGTAGCTAAGACCCAGTCTGTTGAGGGTCTGCTGGGCCACTTCCCGGCCCTGCTGGCCGAGGGCGGCCATGGTGCCGACCGCCCCACTTAACTGGCCGACCAGTAAACGGGGCATCAACCCTTTGACCCTATCGATATGGCGGCGGATCTCGGCCAGCCAGACGCCGCATTTGAGCCCGAAGGTAATGGGCAAGGCCTGTTGACCGTGGGAGCGACCGATCATCGGCGTGGCGATATGATCGCGGGCCAGGCGGCTGAGGGATTTTTCGATTTTTCTAAGGTCGCGGTAGATGATGCGGAAAGTATCACGCAACTCCATGATCTGGCTGGTATCAAGCACATCCTGGGTGGTGGCGCCGTAATGGACAAATTCGCCATGGCCGTTCCGGCAGGCTGCACGCAGGGCGTTGATTACCGGAATCAGGGAGTTACGGCTCTGCTGGTAACCTTCTCGCATGGCGTCGAGATCGAGGCAGCTCAGCCTGGCCTTGGCAACGATTTCAGCTGCCGCCTCGGGGGGGATAATCCCCAAATCGGCCTGGGTGGCGGCGAGGGCCGCTTCAAATTCAAGCCAACGACTAAAGCGCTGCTGTTCAGCAAAGATCTCGGTCATCTCCGGTGTTGAAAAGATGTTGGCCTGAATCTCGAAATCAAATGGATGAGCTGGCATATGCTTTCCTTTTTGCGCTTTTTCTAAACTTAAATAAGCGCTGTCTCGTAAGACCACCCAGAGGGCAGAGTAATGTTGGGATAGTTAAGCAGCTAAGCGAAGACTGCGAAATATTTGATATACATGAGTAGTGTATTTTTGTGAGTGAGGCCAGACATATGTATGTCTGACGAACAAAAACACACTACGCCCGCAGGAGATAAGCGAAGACTCCGAGTGCCCTTGGGGTGCGACGCTGTCAATCAGGGTCGGCCATAAGGTCTGCTATCAGCGTGATCAGTTCGTTTGGCGCAGACCTGCAAGGCGGCTTCGCTGAGTGAACATTTTTCAATGACCCCTTGCGCCACTACCTGGTGAACCAGATCATGCATGCGCTGCCGGACATGATCGAGAATCTCTTGGGGGGCAGGGTGAACATCTGGGCCATAGAGACCCTCCATCGATAATGAACCGCCACAGCCAGCCAGAAAGTCGGGTAGGACCGGAATCAGGCGGCGGTGGAGGATGATGTCGCTTTCGGCCGGCACTGCCAGATTGGCGCCGGGAACCACGGCTTTGACTTTGAGTTTCTCGGCGATTTTCGGGGTTACGGTATTTTCCAGGGCCGCCGGCACCAAAATATCGCACTCGTGGTCGAATATTGTCTGGCTTGCAGCTCGACTCAGCCCTTTTTGTTCTATTTGATTAGGGAGCATGGTTGAGTCGCTGTTGAGGATCTCCGCCAACTTGATGCCCTGATCATTGCTCAGACATTTTTCGGCATCGGCTATGGCTATAACCCGGCATCCGGCCTGATTAAGGCCGAAAAGGGCGGCCTTGGCCAGATTACCGAAGCCCTGGACCGCGATGGTTGCCTCGGTTGGTTTGATGCGCAGGGATTCCAGCATGGCCAGGGTTGCGGCGGCGACTCCGTATCCAGCTCGCAGACGACCCAGGGTGAAATCACCGATGGTCTCACTCAATACTTTGGATCGTTCAATGAAATAATCCAGTTCCCAGCCTTGGGCCGAGGCGATTGCCATCTTGACTGAGGGAATGGCATGAAGGGTCGCTGCCGCCTCTAATTCGGCCATATCAATATTCAGATCAGGCCCCATCGAATAACTACTTTTAATATAGGGGCTGATGGCCCGCAGAAAACGACCGACCGCCGCTATCTTGCCGGGGGAGGCCGGGTTGTAGTCAATCCCGCACTTGGCCCCGTCCACCCTCAGATCGGCGATTCGCATCTTGCGGGTCATGTTCCGGGCCATTTCGGTTAGATATTCACGGGACAGTCCGATTTGGACCCGCATGCCGCCCGCGCAGATCCGGTGGACGGTTCGATCGATGACCAGCCAGCCCTTGAATCCCTCAAGAGGGTCGGTATATTCGAGGACGATTTCAGGCCCCAGGTCTTGTTTTGGAGCCGTATCGATATTCACTTGCTCCCCTTGATTCCAACGCCTGAAATCCTTTTGGCGGCAAAGGGTTTGTAAAGCACTTTGCCCAGAGATTTGTCGCGGTTCCGGGCAAATATTCGTGCCCCGATCACCTCACTGCTATCACTACCCCAGTAATTACCCGGTATATCCAGGTCCCAGAATTGTTTTTCGCCCAGACTCATATTATAGGCGAAATTATCATAGATGTTGTTGTTACTGATTTTTAGGCGGCCGGTGTTCCAGGGACGGCCGCTCCGGTCAGGCTCGAAAAAATCTCTGATATTCTGGCCTGACGGAACCAGAAAGATCCCTGTCCTGTTATTGGTGATTTCGTTATTGCGGATAATTACCGGACCCTCCATCCGGGTGAATCTGATGCCGATATTATTGTCGGTAAAGCGGTTATTCTCGATAGCCAGGTCGGCTCGACCGAAGCGAATCCCCTCACCATTATTGGTAAATAAGGAATTCTTAACAGATGCCGTTGAAAATTGCACCTGCAGGCCGCTGAAGCCGTGGTGAAATTCGCAGAAATTGATTCGGTTGATTTTGCCGGAGGTGTAAATCAGCAGATAGGACCAGTCGCGCCGGGCTGGCTTTATCTCGGCTGAGGCGAAGGTGATTGGCTGATCCGCAGTACCTTCGGCGATAATGCCCCCTAAGATCCGGAGCTCAGAGTCGCCGGTACCATCTTGATCGCGGTCAATTCGTTTAAAACGGATTGAAGTGCCGGGCCTGATGGTTAAAGTCGCCGCCCGACCGATTACCACAACCCCCTCAATGATGATTTCGCCGGACCAGGTCGTGTTGTGTCTGACAAGCTGCCCTTTTAAGTAAAGGGGGGGCTTGTTTTGCAGTTCCTGGCCGAAAACTTGGCCTGATAATATCGCGATAAGCACCATAATTAAAAGGGGCAGCCGGTAGTCTTTATGGTGGATAGATGCGTTCATCGTCATGTCAGTTCCTCAGCCGCTCTTTTAGGTTCGAGAAGGGCATGATTCTTGAGACTGGGATATTGACATTGCTGCGTGCTTCTCCTGGATTAATCCGAATGGCGTGGTTTTGGTTGCCCTCGTAAAGGCCATAATATTCGAGGCGGTTGGGGGCCTCGCCGATCTTCTGTCGGGCTTGCAGGTAGTAGAGACCGCCACCCGGCAATTGGATTTGGTACTGGCCCTGATGATCGGTGCGAGCCCGGTTCTCGGTGATCAGGCGCAGGATATGCATTTGAAAAAGGTCGATGCCCAGGGCCGGGTAGGCGGTAACAATAAGATCTGCAACCGGCTGGCCGTTAAGATTGGTTGCCAGACCGGAAATAGTAGTTGGCCTGCTAAGTATCGCGGTTTGAGCTGTTTCCGGCTGGATATTCCAGAGTGAGGCTTGACGTCTGCTCTCATGGCGACGACCCTGTGGGTTTACTGCATTTTCAGCGAGGTATGCTTCAAGGTTGTCACGGGGGTAGCATTCAATGGCCAGTTCGCAGAGTTGCTCCTCTGCGATTATGACTGGGTTGGTGGCAGGATAGCAGAACAGATCGCCCTGCATTACCGGACCGATGCCTGATTCTGCTTTTTTCTGACGGGCGACGACCACATAGCTGCCGGGCTCTAGATTGAAGCGAAATAGCCCGTCTGCCCCGATGGTATTGGTAAACAGCCCCATACCGCGAAATTTACCGTCCTGACTGTTATAGACCGAGATGACCCCGTGGTCGAGTGGCACACCCTGATAAGAAACCAGGCCGCTGAGTCCCTGGCCTTCTCCTTTGGTGCAAAGCGGTCCTTGTTCTGCGGATAGGAAAAAGGGTAGCCAGCGATAATCCTCACCAATGGTGATCGGGTTTATGCCATGGTAGGAGAAAAGGCGTTGGCCGGCCAGTTCGCCGGTCGCCGTCAGATAGTAGTTGCCGGGAGGGAGCTCCAGTTTGTATTGGCCTTCCTTTTCGCCGGGGCTCGATTTTACATAATCTTCTTTGTTCACCAGTGATTGATAGTCGGGATAGGCAAATACCTGGCTGCTAGTCACTGGACCTTGGTCCGAAAAAATAACTCCTTCCACCGTACCCCCGAGAGCTTTACCCCAAAAGGATAGCATAGAGACCAGTAGAAGTAGTATGACTGGTAATTTGATCTTCAAATTTGAAGTAGTTAACTTGTGATGTGTTGACATAAATGGTGGTGTGTGTCGGATATTCGATGAACTGATTATCATTACCTATACCACAGGTATAAACAGTTAGATTATGGTTTTGACAAAGAAAAACACCTCTCCTGTTCAGCCAGCTGGGAGAAGAAAACAGGTGTAATTAACGTCTATCGCTCAATAACAGTGATGGGGATCTCCTGTTCATTGCTGCCTTCGAAAAAAGCCCTGATAATCGGCTGATCCGGTTTAACAACTGAAATAATAAACATAATCAATCGGGAATCAAGGCCAAGGATGGTATCCAGGGTTGTTGGCGTATCACGGTTTTGGTCGTGGTCCCAGGCAACTCGGTGCATGTGGTAGGAACCGATAAGAGACAACCTTTGTTGTTTGAACTTGGCAACTGCGGCGGCTAGCTCAGCCGGATCAGCTACCCAACCACGCTTGGCAAGAGGAGTCTCTGAGGCAACTGCATGTTTTTCCATCATCTCGTCCATAAAGCCACGGTGTGGTTCAATTGAACGGGCATTCTTGAGTAAGGGATGGCAGGCTTTAATGGTTACCCTGTCAGAGGTTTTTTCTCCTGCCAAAAGACCATAGGCTTTAAGGTTGTGTTCTTCGTCATCCAAGTAATTGCCGGATAATTTACGGAGACAATGGTCGAGGATTTTTTGTCGATGAATTGTCGGCAGAAAAATTGTCAGATTCTGAGGATTAGGTGTTTGTGCCATTGGTCTAGAGGTTGTAGGACAATTATGAGGGGTTATGGGTACAATAATTAGTGGTTTGAATAGTTTATCAATATACCTCAAATAGAATGAATGGGCCAGCAATAACGTCAAAATTGGCACGAAAGAGAAGGCTGTTGTTTTATTGCGTCCAGCCTTTTATTTGTAATTTTTAATTCGAAGAAGGTCACGATTTCAGGGCTTTAGTGACAGGCCCGATTCATTCTGTAGTAGGAGAGTGAAGTGATTATTATTTAGAGGTGTATGGAATGGCAAGGATTTGTGGTTCTTTTCGTAATCTAAGCTTATTTGAGGTATCAAGTCTTTTCCTTGACACTGTCGGAGCCAGCGTGCAATAATGTTCTTAAAAACAGAACTAAAATAGAGGGTGATTCCAATTCTAAATAATCTTATTACATCAAAAACCCGGGTCAAAATTTTGATGCGGCTTTTTCTTAACCCGGATCGGAACGCCTATCTGCGTGAACTGGCAAACGAGTTTAACATATCAACCGGCCTGATCAGCGAAGAGCTTAAGCAGCTTAAGAAATCTGGTTTTCTCGAAAGTGAGAAAAACGGGCGTCAAATTCACTTCCGGGCCAACCAGCATCACCCCCTCTTTTCCGAACTAAACTCCATGGTTAGAAAAGCTTTGGGCATGGATAAAATTATCGATTCAATAGTTGAGCGCCTTGGTAATCTTGAAAGGGCCTATCTTGTAGGTGATTATGCCGAAGGCAAGGATACCGGCATCATTGATCTGGTGTTGGTCGGAAATATTGATCAGGTTAATCTTTCTGACCTGGTCAAAAAAACAGAGAAACATATCTGCCGGAAAATAAGAACATTAGCGGTTGACTGTGAAGAATTTGAATCCATGGGGCAACTGTTCAGCAAAAAGCCCATGTTGTTGCTTTGGGAAAACGAGGAATAATCTGGGAGATTTGACTGCTATGGCTAATAACTCTGAAATCAATAATAACAATGTCGTCTGGCATAAAGCCACCGTTACCAGGGAACGTCGTGAAAAACTGAATGGTCACAGGAGTATCTGTCTCTGGTTTACCGGCTTGTCCGGTTCTGGTAAGTCGACTCTGGCCCATGCGGTCGAAGAGCGTTTGCATAAATTGGAATGTCGTACCTTTGTTTTTGATGGTGACAATGTTCGTCACGGCTTGTGTGGTGATCTGACTTTTGCTCAGGAGGATCGCTCTGAAAATATTCGGCGGATTGGCGAGATGATTAAACTCTTTCTCGGGGCAGGGGTTATTGCCCTCAGCGCCTTTATCTCGCCCTTGCGGGTTGATCGGCAACGGGTCCGAGAGCTTATCGGGGCGGATAATTTCATCGAGATCCATTGCCACTGCCCTCTTGAGGTTTGTGAGGAAAGGGATGTGAAGGGTCTCTATAAGAAGGCCCGCAAAGGCGAAATCAAGAATTACACCGGGATCTCGGCCCCCTACGAGGAGCCGCTGCACCCCGATCTAAAGGTCAACACCTCAGAACAATCTTTAGATGAGTGTATCGAACTTATCCTGTCTATGCTTATCGAAAAAGAGCTGGGGATAAACAGGCAGAACCAATAAGGATAGAGTGTTATGGACCAAGCCAGTGAACTAATAGTCCTTGAAGCGGGACGGTCGGAACGTCATTACTGGCAGGACATCTGGCGCTACCGGGAGCTTTTTTATGTCCTGAGCTGGCGAGATATAACTGTTAGATATAAACAGACCGTGATTGGAATTGCCTGGGCGGTCATCAGGCCGATCCTGACCATGATTATTCTCACGGTGATCTTTGGCAAGGTCGCCAAATTGCCGACCGAGGGTGAGGCCCCCTACGCGATCATGGTTTACGCCGCCATGCTGCCATGGCAATTTTTTGCCAGTTCCCTCACTGGCAGCAGTAACAGCCTGATTAGTAATGCCAATCTCATTACTAAAGTGTACTTCCCGAGGCTGATCATTCCGGCCAGCACCATCGTCACCAATCTGGTCGATTTCCTGATCTCCTTTATCATCCTCCTGGCTCTGATGGCTTATTACCATTACTTGCCGACCATGCGTTTCCTGCTGTTGCCAGCCTTTTTGCTGATTGCCTTTCTGACCTCGTTTGGAGTCGGTCTGCTTCTGACTTCATTAACGGTTAAATATCGTGACTTCCGAATTGTTGTTCCGTTTATTGTTCAGTTTGGTCTCTATGTATCACCGGTTGCCTATAGCAGCAGTGTTGTCCCGGAAAAATATCATCTTCTATATTCATTGAACCCGATGGTCGGGGTCATTGACGGCTTTCGCTGGGCTATCCTCGGTGTTGACTCGATGATCTATTGGCCCGGATTTTTACTGTCACTGGCTATCACGATGTCTTTTCTGGTAATTGGCATCGTCTTTTACCGGAAGATGGAGAAATCCTTTGCGGATATCATTTAAAACGTGAGAATTGATTAGACAATGAGCAAAACTGTTATTACTGCCGAAGGTTTAGGTAAATCATACATGATCGGTCATCGGCAAAAAGAGTCATATTCGACCCTCCGCGATGTGCTCACTAGCATCCCCAGGCAGTGGTGGTCCCGGCTGCGCAATCCTCAGTACCATACCCATGAAAATATTGAAGAGTTCTGGGCTCTCAAGGAGGTTGATTTCGAGATCAAACAGGGCGACCGAGTCGGAATTATCGGCCGCAATGGCGCCGGCAAATCAACCCTTCTGAAGATCCTCTCTCGGATCATCGAACCGACTACCGGAAAAGTAAAAATTGCCGGTCGGGTTGCCAGCCTTTTGGAAGTCGGTACCGGTTTTCACCCGGAATTGACAGGACGAGAAAACGTCTTCCTGAACGGTGCAATCCTTGGCATGGGCCGCATTGACATTAAAAAGAAGTTCGATGAGATAATCGATTTTGCTGAAGTGGAGAAATTCCTCGATACTCCAGTCAAACGATACTCTTCCGGTATGTATGTCCGTCTGGCCTTTGCCGTTGCCGCCCATCTTGAACCAGAAATTCTTATCGTGGACGAAGTCCTGGCTGTTGGCGATGTGTCTTTTCAGAAAAAATGTATAGGAAAGATGGGAGATGTTGCCAAAGGTGGTCGAACAATTATCTTTGTAAGTCATAAAATGGACGCTATTCGACGGCTCTGCCAACAGACAATCCTAATTGAAAAAGGTGAAATCATTAAATTAGGACCAACCGAAAAGGTAATCAATCACTATTTAGCTGGCACAGGATTACGCTCCGCCCTGAATGATAGAGGACCGGCACCAGATAAGCGTATGCACCTGAGATCGGTAAAATTATTAGACAAAACTTGGACTGGGAAAGATCATTTCACGAGGAATGAAATGGGTTATGTGGAAGTCATATATGATATCAACGCCCAGCTGAAGAATGTGCATATTGTTTGCCATGTTGTTGACAATGAAGATCGAGTTATTGTCTCTACCGGAGATTGTGACGTTAACCAACGACTTCATTCTGAAAGGAGTCCTGATAGCTATAAAGCAACGTTTCAAATACCCACAGAAATCCTAAATGAAGGTGAATATTCGTTAACATTTTCTTTGGGGATCCCTTATGGGACCATATACGATCAAGTTCCCAATGCTGTGCGTTTCAACCTTTCAGATTTACGAAGTGAGGGCGGGCCAGAATATATGCAAAAACGACCAGGACTGGTCATTAAAGATATTCAATGGGAAACAGAAAAAGCACTTAAAAAAGACATGGCATGAGTCTCTATTTAGACTTTATGGGTCACTATCTCCACAATCCCTGCTATGCATGTATATAACCATAACAAAGAGACTAACCTTACTGCGAACGAAGGCATATAAATGCTTAAAAAAATAAAAAAAGTTTTTCTTAAATACCCTAGTCAGCAAGCCAGTAATAAACCAGCAAAACCTATAACCTTAAATATTAATGGCCTATTGTTAACTATTGACCCTAGCGACTTTGGTGCTACGGCATACGAATCAAAAGGGTCTTATGAAGAACTTGCAAATCCGATTTATAAAGAAATAAAAAAAATATCGAACCCATTGTTAGTAATTGATATCGGTTCAAACTATGGCTTTACGGGTCTAGTTTTCGCTCAAAACTTTCCTGATGCAAAATTTTTGCTAGTTGAAGCAGATGCACGACTATGCCAATTTATCAAACAAAATTTCAAACAAAACGGTTTCTCAAACTTTAAAGTTATTAACGCCATTTGCGGAGAGAAAGATGGAGTTAATAATGATTTTTCTTTAAATCCAACTTCCAGTCAAGATAATCGTGTTGTTGGTGAAAGCAACAAATGGGTAAAGAAATCAGTAACTTCTGTCTCACTGAGCAACTTGATTGGCAGTAATTTAATAGAAAGTTCTATTTTTATTAAAATTGACACACAAGGCTATGAAGAACATGTTTTCAAAGGTGGTCATAATTTCCTTACCAAAAACAACAACTGGATTATCAAAACAGAGTTTGCACCTTACTGGCTCAATTCACAAGGAACAAACCCCGTTAACCTATTGAATTATATAACATCAACTTTTCATGTTGTTGAGCTACCTGCCAGATCTTCTTTTCTGAGCAATAGCATCTCAGACATTTTAAAATATAAACTTTTGCCGTCTAACAGTGAAAATTTTATTAACTACATCACTTCTCTTAACAAAGAGAATCGTGGCTGGTGTGACCTCTTAATAATTCCCAAAAAACATCAATTGATCAGCAAACTATAGAAGAACAACCATGAAACTACAAAATAGAGTCATTAGCCCCACACTAAACAAAAATGAACTTTGGCGATTAACCGGCAAAATTGATCGTCTTGAGGTTCCATGGTCACTTAACGACCTGCAACAAAAAGCCCTTTTAGATTTCAAAAAAGCCCAAGAAGATGGCACTATCAAATTTGTCCCGAAAATGAATTGCGCCTGCGGGGCTGAGCAACCAATTCATTTTGCAAACACTGATCGCTTCGGTCTCCAGATTGACTCCTATGTCTGCGAAAAATGCGGTCTTATCTATACTAGTCCCGTCCTGTCTCCTGATTCAATTAAACCATTCTATGAAAATCATTACCACCACATGCATTTCGGCTCTCCTCCTTCACCTGACAAAACCTTGTACAAAAAAGGCCAGGGCAAGAAAATTTACGACCTCTTAAAAAGATGGTTTGACAGTAATGAGATCAATGTTCTCGAAGTGGGGTGTGGAAGTGGTAGCGTCATTAAGGAGTTCATCAAAGCGGCTGTTGCCGATGGTCATAAGGCCAAAGGGATCGGCTTGGAATACAGTCATGAATATGTCGAATGCTTTGACCCTGAAGGCCTCAACGTCAAAATACTTAATGGAGATCTTCACAACCTAGATCCATCCCCTAGGCCATACAATGTCATTATAATGAGTCATGTTTTCGAGCATTTTCTTGAACCTCATATGGAACTACAGGCACTGAAACAATTCATCAACGAGCAGACCCTTGTTTTCATTGAAATACCCGGCATCTTCAGCTTGAAATATCGCTATGAATATGATTGCGATTATCTTAAATATTTCACCTTTGCCCATATTTACAACTTCAACCTGACATCATTAACAAATCTGCTAAACAACAATGGGTTTGGCTTGCTTTGGGGCAACGAAGAAGTAGAAGGTATTTTCTTGCTAGGTGAACAGAGAACAGACACTTCTGAAAACAAAACAGAGGTGATTAGTTATTTACGTGATCTCGAAACAAACAAGATGTACTTTTCAAGACTCCCTGAAATTATTGTAGAAAACAGTCAGCAAATCACAATGAATAGCCATGAAATTAAAAAGTTAGTATCAGATATGCAATACGTGAAATCTTTTGTAGACAAGATATTGTCTACTTTCCCTTTTAATTTGGTCAATAACGTTAGAAAATTTTTCAAGAAACAAAAATTACCAACGTTATAGCTGAACTGAGGAGGAGCTGTGGAAAATAATATCAAAATTTTCTTCAAATGTTTGTTCCAACGTAAACGTCTATAAATAAGGATTTAGGGATCTCCGGGACGCCTGGAATCAAAACGAACGGAAACTTTGGATTGTTTAGCCGCTAAAAGAAGCTGTTTACGATCCTAAACCATATCGCAAAATTTCTTATGAAGATAATGCATAACCCAACTATAAATTGGGAAGGTGACACACGAAATTTACCTAAAATTAGTATAGTTACCCCCTGCTTCAATCATGCTTCTTATATAGAAGCTACCATACTATCTGTTCTGAGCCAGGGATATCCAAACCTGGAATACATAGTTTTAGATGGTGGAAGCACCGATGGTTCAGCTGAAATAATCAAAAAATATTCAGACTATCTTTCGTATTGGCATTCAAAGCCGGATGCTGGGCAATACCAAGCCATCCAGGCAGGATTTGATCGTTCAACTGGTGAAATAATGGCCTGGTTGAATTCCGACGACATGCTGCAACGCAATTCCCTTTGGACTGTAGCGGAAATTTTCACAAAAATGCCTCAAGTCGAATGGTTACTGGGTAACCCGACCTGGTATGATTCAATGGGACGAACTGTTGTGGCCGGTCAACCGCCAAGATGGTCACGTTATCGATATTTACGAGGTGACTATAAGTGGATACAGCAAGAATCAGTATTTTGGATAAGAAGTTTATGGAATGCAGCAGGCTGTTCTCTTGATACTTCTTATGCCTATGCTGCTGACTTTGAACTGTGGATGCGTTTTTTCCGCCACGCCAAGCTTTATTCAACAACTGCTATCTTGAGCGGTTTTCGATCTGCATCGTCTGGACAAAAAGGAAGGAAATACAGAGCGTTATATGTGGAAGAGGTTGAAGAAATAATTTCCAGCGAACCTCTGACCGTGAATGATATGAAAATTTTAAAGGGAATCGCCAAAATAGAATCCTGGAGAAATATCCCCATAGTTCGTATTTTTAGTGGGCGCATCAGACGAATCAGGCGCATTTATGAGAGTCATTTGGGGTTACCGCCAGTAATAAAATTCAACCTAACTACCAACGCTTTCGAATTTGATTATTAATTTAACTAAACTTTCTGACTTAGGAATAAAAAGAGGCTAAACGAGTTATGATCAAAAGTGGTGTTTGAGAAAAGCGTGAAAAAATAAATGACGTATCCTGTTGGAATCAATTCGCCAAAACCGAGTTCCAACAAAAAAGG
>JBDLJC010000025.1:0-45360 GCA_039714535.1 Thermodesulfobacteriota bacterium
ATCCGGCGACTAAGCAGGTCATCCACCAGCAGTTGCCCCGTCGAGAGCATCGCCAGGGCCTGCTCCATATCGCGGTAACGACAGCCATAAACGCCGATCAGGCTCTGCTCTTTCTGATGGATCTCATTGTGGACCATATCCAGCTGCAGATCTCCGGCCTGACCGGAGAAGAGCAGAATCGTCCCACCTGGGGCCAGATGCTGCAAACCAAAGCGGACCGCCCCCTCACCGGATGCCGCGATAAAGACGAGATCCGCTTGCTGCCCGGTAAAGACCGTACCATCATCCAAAGCCAGATCAAGACGGCGATGATCAAGATCATGGAACAGCACCTCTGCCTCGCTGCTCGCGGCGACCCTAGCGGCCAGCCGCCCCATCAAACCGGCCCCAACCACCAGACAATGTTGCGGTGTGACCGTGAGCTTACTGAAACCATTAACCACACAGGCCAGCGGTTCACAAAACGTAGCGGTGGCTGCTGAGAGGCCGGCTGGGATTTTCAGCAGCCTGACCGAATCAAAAAGTTCACGATCCAGATAGATTCTTTCGGTAAAACCGCCGTCCAGATGATAGCCGAACAACCGAATGGCGCCGCATAAATTCTCCCGACCTTCCTGGCAAAAGCGACATTTTCCGCAACTTATCGCCGGCCAGACCACCACTCGATCACCCTGTTGCAGACCGCTGCTCGCCAAATCGCACAACATGGCGCCAACCAGTTCATGCCCTAGAACCCGTGGCAATTCCATACCCCGGGGTGGTTTCGCAAAAGCCTTCCGGTCCGAGTGACAGACCCCGCAGGCCTCAACGGCTAACAAAGCCTCCTTGTTGTCACTATTGATGCCGGTCAAGGCCAGCCGACCCGGTCCGGAGAGATATGCCGCTTGCATTGCCCTACCCTGCCCCCAGGATCGCCAGAACTACTAGCCGTGATGCCAGCAACAACAAGAAAAACAGCAGCGTCACCATCAGCAGAATCCTATTGGTCTGGAGAATGTGTTCCGGTTCAGGCTCCATCACCGGTTCGCCAATAGTTGGCTTATGGACCACTTTGCCGAAATAAGAGGAAGAGCCCCCCAAGCTGATCCCCAATGCCCCGGCCACTGGTGCCTCAGTCTGTCCGGCATTGGGGCTGGCATGTTGCAGACGGTCACGCCTGAAGATCCGCCAGGACTCAGCCGCCCGCAGTCGGAGCAAGGCGCCGGCCAACACCGTCAACAGACCGCTTATCCGGGCGGGCAGGAAATTCACCAGATCGTCGAACCGGGCCGCTGCCCAACCGAAGTGCAGATAACGCTCATTCTTATAACCGAAAGTGGAATCCATAGTATTGACACCCTTATAAAGAACAGCGCCAAGGGGCCCAGCGATAATCGCCCAGAACAGCGGCGCGGTAACGCCATCGACCGTATTTTCAGCGACACTCTCAACACAGGCCCGAACCACCCCGCTCCGCTCCAGTTCCGTGGTATCACGACCAACGATCATTCCGACCCTTTTTCTGGCCTCGGCCAGATCGTCGTCCCGCAAAGCCGCATAGACCTTACGGCTATGAACCACCAGATCCCGCCCGGCAAAACAGCTATAGAGGAGCAAAACCGAAACAACCGTCTCTGCCACGGGATGGAAGATCCCGGCCAGCCTGATCAGGCCCCAGCCGGTCAATCCGGTAGCAGCCAAGACCAGGATAACGGTTATGATCCCCGCCAGTTTTTCGTATGGCATAATGGCCCTGGTCATGCGCTCACAGCTTAGGGCCAGCCAGCCCATCAAGCGCACCGGATGGGGCAGCCATCTCGGATCACCCCACAGGGCATCAAGGACCAGGGCCATAATTATCTGTAACTCAAGGCTCATTTCAGGCCCAACAGCCGGTACAGCCTATTTATATCCATTGATTCCCTGACGATATCGGCCAAGCGATCAAAGGCCGGCTCCAGATCATATTTGGCGACCACCTTACCGAGCGGCTGCAAATTTCTGGAGCTGCGTAACATATCAACAAAGCAGCGGCGAAAATCATCGTCATCGAAGATGCCATGCAGATAGCTCCCCCAGATCCGGCCATCCGGTGAGACCGCCCCGGCCTCACTGCCATCCGCCATCTGTAAAGCCCGGCCATGGCTAGAGGTTGTTTGGCCATGATGAATCTCATAGCCATGGACCTTGAGCCGGGTGGGCAGATGAATAGCGGTCTGCCGCTGCAGGGTCTTTTCCTCGGCCAGGGTGGTGGTCATCTCCAGCAGCCCCAGGGCCTCGATCCGCCCCCCATCTGACTCAAGCATGAAAGGATCATCAATATCCCGACCCAGCATCTGAAAACCACCGCAGATCCCGACAATATCGATGTTGCCCTCGGCCGCCATATTTTTGATCTTGGCGGCCAGACCACTCTTTTCGAGATAGGCCAGGTCGTTCATCACGTTCTTGCTGCCGGGCAGGATAAGGGCGGCCAGATCCGGCCCGGCTTCGGCCAGTTCATCTGCACTACGGATGATCCGCAGATAAACGTCCGGTTCCGCCAGAAACGGCTCGACATCGGTGAAATTGGAAATATGGGGCAGATCTATAACTCCTACCTCGACACATTCCCCGGCCGGACGGGCCTTTTCATAGATCCCCTCCTTGAAGCTGACCGAATCCTCTTCGGGAATACCGTGCTCCTTGATATAAGGGACGGTGCCGAACACCCCTTTGCCGGTAAAGTCCTCCACATATCTAAAGGCATCATCGAGTAACGAGGCCTGGCCACGAAAGCGGTTCACCACAAAACCGGCCACCAGGGCGCGCTCCCATTCGGCCATTACCTCCATGCTGCCAATGAAAGAGGCGAAGACGCCGCCCCGGTCGATATCTCCGACCAACAGCACCGGCGACTCGGCGTAGCGAGCCATACCCATATTGACGATATCGTGGCGTTTGAGATTTACCTCGGCCGGGCTGCCGGCCCCTTCCAGAACCATCACCTCATTTTCGGCCGCCAGGGAATCATAGGCCTTGAAGACGGCCTCCTGGGCCTCGGGCTTGAAACGGATATATTCATCAACCGCCATATTGCTGACCGGTTTGCCGTTGACAATGACCTGGCTGCCGACATCGCTGGACGGTTTAAGCAGGACCGGATTCATCCGAACCTCTGGATCAAGGCGGCAGGCCTGGGCCTGGACCACCTGGGCCCGGCCCATTTCACCACCGTCCCTGGTCACAAAAGAATTAAGCGACATATTCTGGGCCTTAAAGGGGGCAACCCGAAAGCCGTCCTGCAAGAAGATCCGACCCAGGGCTGCAGTCAAGACGCTCTTGCCGGCATTGGAGGAAGTACCCTGCAGCATCAAAGCCGGGGTCTTTTTATGGCGTTTGATCACCGGGCCGCTTCCCGGGCCAAGTTCCCTGGTCAGAGCATGGCAAAGTTTACTATTTTCATCTGCACCACGAACCGCCACCCTGAAGAAACGCTCATCCAGGCCGCTATAATTTTCACAGACCCTGATGGCAATCGGGTGTTTATCGGGTGAAACCAGAAGATGATCAGCCAGCTGCTGGGCCGTCAACCTCGCCCTTTCAAGCTTGACCAGAAGATAATTGGCCGCGCCGGGAAAAACCTTCAGACCGGGAATCGCTTCTAGATCACCCTTTAGTTCTTCTCGCCGCTCAGCAGCAAACAGCCGACTTTCTGCGCAATAATCGTTATCTGTCAGCATGACCGGGCCTACGGCCTGGGCCAGATGATTCACCGTCCAAGGCATTACGTGTTGCCGCAAGAGGCCGGCAGTTTCCGGAGAAGCCACCGCAAAACCAAGGCGCAGACCGGGAATTGCATAGAATTTGGTCAGGGAACGAATAACGATCAGATTGGCCGGCATCGTAGCGCTTATCAACTCGGATGAACCATCAATAAATTCAAAGAAAGATTCATCAATTGCAAAATATACGGTGGGATGGGCACCAACAATCTCAAGCAAGGGAGCAGCAGCGAAGGTGGTACCGGTGGGATTATTAGGCCGACCCAGGTAGAGCAGATCACCATCTTGCAAGTGGTCGGCCAGTTCCGCAAAATTCAGCCGGAACCCATCCTCTTCCAACAGCGGCACAGTCAGGATCTCAAGATCGGCCAGTCGGGCCGCCCGTTCATAGTCAAGATAGGAAGGAGTCGGAATCACCGCCCTTGTGCAGGCCAACGCCCTGGGCAGGGCATAGATAATCTCCGTCGAGCCATTAGCGACAATTATCTGTTGTTGACCAACAGCAAGCGCCGTGGCCAGACTGGCCGTCAACTTCTGACATTGCGGATCTGGGTAATGGCTCAGCCCGCTAATATTGCGGCTGATCACCTGGCGCAGATATTCCGGTGGCCCCAACGGGTTTATATTGGCGCTAAAGTCGATGATCCGCTCCGCTGGACAACCAGCTTGGTCGGCCAATTCGCCTAAATTACCGCCATGGCCGAAATTAGCGGCCGCTTTGTCGTCAGAATCGTTCATAGTCACTTATATCTAGCCGCCTTTCATCAGTGGCAGATTGTATTATTCAAAAGGACAGCCAGTCCAGCAGACAGACATAAAAGACCGCCGTTGCAGCCTCGGTTATCTCACAGACCGCGCCCAAAGTATCCCCGGTAGCGCCGCCGATCTTGCCATAGCAAAACCAGCAGAAAAGAAGCAGGCTAACCAGGCTGCCAACCACCGCCAACAAACCAAGCAAACCGGCAACAAGCCAGCCCATAGCCAGCATAAAAATCAGGGCCCAACCAATGTGAAGGCTTGAGGTTCTGTCATAAAAGACAGAGGCCAGCCCCCCCTCTTTTCTGGCATAGGGCAAGACACCCATCATGACCAGCATCGCCCCGCGGCCAACCACCGGCATCAGCAGCAGCGGTTGCCATAATTTCCCCGGTTCCACACCAAATAGGGCCGCCCCCTTAAAGGCCAGGACCAGGATCAGGGCGATAACGCCCATCGCCCCGATATGACTGTCCCGCATGATCTCCAGCATCCTTGACCGGGGCCGGGAACTGAAAAAACCATCGGCACAGTCCGCCACCCCATCCAGATGGAGGCCACCGGAGAAAACCAGGAGCAAGGCCACAGCCAAAACTGCGGCAAGGGACATCGGCAGATACGGGCCGACCAGATAAAAAAGCCCCCCGGTCGCAATCCCGATCAACAGCCCGACTACCGGAAACCAATGAAGACTCCCGGCCAGATCTTCCGTACCGGCCCCCAATTTCCCGGGCACGGGAATAATGGTCAGAAAGCGGATGGCGGCGATAAGGTTATTCATCACTTCAAACTCTTATTATTGAATCTATTAAAATAGATCTTGTAAAAAGCCTGGGGATGGCTAAGTAATAATTTCGATATACGAGGTAAGCGCAGACTCCGGGAGTGCGGAGCGGTCAAGCGCAGGTGCCGCGTAGCAGATAAGCGTAGACTTCGAATGCCCCTGGGTGCATACATCAGGTATGTCGAGCATTGGACGCCTCCGCAACTACGAAGTAGATCGGAATTATCGAAGTCTTCGCTATCTACGCCGCCATCTTAACTATCAGCTCCGGAGACCATGGCCTCCTCGAAGGTCGCCACATCTTTCAGAACCCGCTGGGCCGCTTCAACGACATTCATCGCCAAGGCCCCACCGGTTCCCTCACCCAGTCGCAGATCGAGATCAAGCAGCGGCTCACAGCCGAGATGACTATGCATGACCCGATGGCCCTGCTCGACGCTACGGTGGGAGGCAATTATGTAATCCTTACAAGACGGGGCCAGACTATGGGCAATCAAGGCCCCGGCCGTTGAAATGAAGCCATCCACCAGAATCGGTTTACGGAGGGCGGCAGCACCCAGAATCATTCCGGCAATGCCGCCAATCTCAAAACCGCCGACCTTGGCCAGGACATCGATGCCATCCTTGGGATCAGGTTTATTGGCCTGCAAGGCCTTTTCGATCACCGCAATCTTGTGGTTGAGCTGCTCATCATCCAGACCGGTACCGCGGCCGGTAACATCCACCACCTTCGTCCCGGTAATAGCCGAAACGATGGCCGTACTCGGCGTGGTATTACCGATCCCCATATCACCGGTCCCGAAAAGATCGATTCCATCGGCCATACTTCCGGCCACTTCAATGCCTGCTTCCACGGCAGCAATAGCCTGCTCCCGACTCATTGCCGGTCCCGCAGCCATATTGGCAGTACCGGCACCGATCTTTTTATCGACAATCTTACCGCTACTTGCCATGGCAGAGATATCACTTGCTACCCCCATATCAACCACCACCACCCGGGCGCCAACCTGCCGGGCCAGGGCGTTGATCCCGGCCCCACCGTTGACGAAATTACCGACCATCTGCGGAGTAACCTCCTGGGGAAATTTACTGACCCCCTCAGCCACCACGCCGTGATCGCCAGCCATGACGACCACTGCCTTTCTCTCCACCGGCGGTTGCAATGACCGGGTCATCCCGGCCAGATCAACGGCCAGATCCATCAGGCGGCCCAAAGCCCAATGGGGCATGGTCAACTGATCAAGACGATCCTTGGCTTTTTGCCGCCAAGATTCATCCTGGCCTTTGATGGAATTTATAGTTTCTTCAAGCAAGCTCATTTTCTCTCCTTTATACCCACAGGGCATAAGTTTCATTTGAGCTGACCAGCAGCTCAACTCAGCTTTATATTCAGTGGAATACCACAGATTGCCATGATTACTTTATCGGCAGCGCTACCAATCTCCTGGTTGCAGCGGCCGACCAGATCCCGATAGCGGCGGGCCAGTGTATTTTCCGGTACAATCCCAAGGCCCACCTCATTGGTGACCATGACCACCACCCCGGCTCTTGCCGTGCAGGCCTCCAGTAATTGGCCAATCTTCTCTGAAACCGCCTCTTCGTCGAGTCTGTCACCTGCATCGGTAAAGAGCAGATTGTTTATCCACAGGGTCAGGCAATCGATCAAGACAACTTCGCATTCAGGATTGTCAATCAGTGCCTGGACCAGATCAACCGTCTCCTCGACGGTCTGCCAGCCTGCCCCCTGCCGATCCTGCCGGTGGCGCTCGATACGTTGCTCCATCTCCATATCGGTGACCGGACAGGTGGCAATAAAAAGTTTTTTGCCCGGCAACGATTCGCCCAGCTGTTGGGCATAGCGACTCTTGCCGCTGCGAGCCCCACCGGTTATCAATATAATTTCAGCCACTTACCTCACCTCACAGATTCAGACCGGACAGAACGCCGCCTTCCGAAAAATAGTCGATCACCGTCAACCGGGCCGGCTTAATATCGAACAGCAGGTAATTGCTGGCCGGCAGCCCCAACAGGTGACAGATCAGGGCCCGGACCACCCCACCGTGGGCAATGACCAGCACCGTCTCCTCCTCACGGGCGGCCAATCTATCACCAACCGCCTGGACCCGTTTCAGGAAATCAGCGGTTACCTCGCCATCGGGAAAGGCAAACTCCGGCGACCAGACCGACCATCTCTTGACCAACTCCGAATCACTCTTAGCGATCTCAGCAAAGGTCAGTCCCTCCCAGCGCCCGAAATCGACTTCCCGCAGGTCCGGCTCGGTTAATATCTCGCCCAACAACGTATCGTTACCCACCATTCCCGCCGTCAATTGCGCCCTCCGTAACGGGCTGCAAAAGGTTATGGCGGGCTGGTAGGCACCAATAATCGCAGCCAGCCGTTCGGCCTGTTCAGGTGCCGTAGGACCAAGACCGATATCAGAAGAGCCGACAAACCGGCCGGAGTAATCTGGCCCGGTCTCACAATGCCTGGCCAAAAGCAATCTCTTCACCATGGATACGCACCGAAATTCTCGATAATTTTCCAAAAAAAATCCCCGGACCGATAGCATCGACCCGGGGATTCCCTATTATCCACGAAGACTATTGATCACCTCCGTGTCCACGGGAGGCATTTCAATCTATTCCAGGCAGGTATTCTGACTCCCGGATCATCCCTCGGCCGCGCCTTCCCGTTAAAATCAACAGTGGCAAAAGCGGCTCTGGTCCTCGGTTACAGCGGCGGGTCCGTCCCGGATTCACACCGGGTTCCCTTTTAAGCTCTGACGAGCGCCTGAAAGGGCATTTTTAATCAACAACCGTTTATCGGTCAAGTGAAAATTTTCGATTCCTATTCACCGCTTGTGACATTTTTTAATATGTATAATTCAAGATACCCAGTCAACATCATAAATCTTGCTCAGCTTAAGATATATGGTGGGCATCTTAATTATCATCATGCAAATTCATCGATTCCAAAATGCCAGAAATCTGATAAAGTATTCCATTATCTTTATAGGAATAATCGGGAGATCAGCTTGAAAAAATATTCTGATATGAGCAGGGATGAGCTCATCAATGAAATCCACCATCTCCAACAGCAACTTGTTGGAGATGGGGAGCATTTAGATGGACGAGAAGTTATAAAATCCTTTCAGTTCTATAAAAACATTTTTATGGATTTGCCTATTGGAATGACAGTTTGCGATTCATCCGGGCAGTGTGTTGAAGCTAACAATTCAATTGGGGAAATTATTGGCGCCAGTAGAGAACAAGTGCTGACACAGAACTATAATCATATTGAGTCGTGGAAAGAATCCGGTCTGCTTGATGTTGCGCTTAAAGCATCAAGTAAGGGCGTATCAACCAAAAAAGAAATTTCATTTACATCCACTTTCGGGAAACAAATTAATGTAGAGGTCCATTTTCTACCTTTTTCATCAGAGGGGAGCAATTATCTCCTTTCCATATTTATTGATCTTACGGAACTAAGGAAGGTAGAAAGTGAACTAGATCTAGCAAAAGAACAGCTTGATTATCTCTTGGAAACAAATCCGGCTGTTATCTATAAGTGTGACGCTACAGGGGACTTTCCTGCTACTTTTATCTCTGAAAATATTACGAATCAGCTTGGTTATAAGTCTGAAGATTTTTTGGCTAGCCCTAGTTTCTGGGCTAACAATATTCATCCTGATGATAAGCAACGCGTTTTTGATGAACTCGGGGAACTTTTTAAAGAAAACAAATTTACTCATGAATATCGATTCAAACATAAAGATGGGCATTATGTTTGGATGCTTGACCAGTTAAGTTTGGTTCGTGATTCTGATGGCAATCCAAAAGATATTCTTGGGTGCTGGATTGATATATCAGAAAGAAGAAAGACCGAGAAATCTTTGCGAGAAAGCGAGGAGCGATACAGGAGTTTGTTTGAGAATGCCACTGACATCATCCAGGTTGTTCGACCGGATGGTCAACTGCTCTATGTCAATCCTAGTTGGTGTAGTACCTTGGGCTATACTGAGGAGGAGGCCCGTAACCTTAAAGTCTTTGACATCATCCACCCCGATTGTGCCGATAAATGTGAGTTGCACTTCAATAAGACGATGACTGAGGGGACAAGCGGAATCATTGACGTTGTTTTTAAAAACAAAGATGGCAGAAAAGTTTTTATGCAAGGCTCTTCAAACTGTAAATACAGCAAAGGGCAACCCGTTTATGTGCACTGCATTTTCCGGGACGTAACAGAGAGGCGACTCATGGAAGAGGAGCTAAACAAAATGCAGAAGCTGGAATCGTTAGGCATTCTGGCTGGTGGCATTGCCCATGACTTCAACAATATCCTTACAGCTACTATTGGCAACTTGTCTTTAGCACGTGCGCTAGCCAAGCCAGGCGAAAAAATATATAAGAGGATTGAGCAAGCTGAAAAGGCTTCGCTACGGGCCAAGGATCTCACCCAGCAGCTACTCACCTTTTCTAAAGGTGGAGAGCCCATCAAGGTTATAACTTCGCTAAACGAAGTAATAATGGATTCCTGCCAATTTGTTTTACGGGGTTCCAATGTCAACTGTAATTTTGGTCTGATCGATGATTTATGGCTGGTTGAGGTGGATGAGGGGCAGATCAGCCAGGTCATACATAATCTAGTAATCAATGCAGACCAGGCAATGCCTGACGGCGGGACAATTATTGTCCATGCGGAAAATGTCCATATCAATTCGAAAGATGAGCAACCGTTAAATGATGGGGACTACGTGCTGATAACAGTGGAAGACCAGGGCTTGGGTATCAGTGAAAAACATTTAAAAAAGATATTTGATCCATATTTCTCTACTAAGCAGAAGGGACACGGGCTGGGGCTTGCTACAGCTTATTCAATTATCAAAAAACATAGCGGCTTGCTGACAGCTGAGTCAAAATTAGGGGAAGGCTCTGTATTCAAGCTATATCTTCCAGCTTCGATTGAAAGAAATATCGGCAAAGCATCAGCCAGGGAAGAAATTCACTTGGGAAAAGGTTCCATTCTGTTGATGGATGATGAGGAGCATATCAGGGAGGTCGCCAAGGAGATTCTCGACTATTTGGGATATCAGGTGACGACAGCAGTGGATGGAAGACAAGCTACCGAAATGTACAGTAAAGCTCTTAAGGAAAACACACCCATCGATGTTGTAATATTGGATTTAACCGTTCCTGGTGGTATGGGCGGGAAAGAGACCCTTAAAAAGCTGATAAAAATTGACCCTTCCGTGAAAGCAATTGTTTCCAGCGGCTATGCAAATGATCCAATAATGGCTAATTTTAAACAGTATGGTTTCTCCGGTGTGGTGCCAAAACCATACAGAATTGAGGATGTTAGCAAGGCCCTGCTAGACCTTTTAAATTCAAATTAGGATTTTAAAAATCTCTGCAATACCCCCTAGCTTGCTGATACCTAGCAATGGTATTCCTTGAGTAAAGATGACTACCGTACATCTCAAATTGACATGACAAAAAAAGACGGATGAGAATTATCTCAGCCGCCTTTTTTTATTTCTCTTATGTTAACCAAATTACTACAGCATAAAACAGGTATATGGAAATACGAATAAACAGCAGGTTAATGAGCCGGTATAACTCTTTATCCTCTATTCTCTTTCCATATACAGATTTACTAATCTGTTAAAGGGGGTCTGCCATCTCCAGCCCCGCCCTCCTGCCAGTCGGCAAAAATGGCCTGATCGATATTATCGTAACCAAACTTCATCAGTTTCCGGGAGGCGTTGTAACTGCGACCGCCTGAGTTGCAGTATTGGTATCGACCAGACCAGAACCGTCTCCGGTAATCCGGGAGGTGGTAAAGTTATATTTAAAAGAAGCCGGATCATAGAAATCCAGGGGCTCACCGCCCACTTCCGCATATGGGTAGCCGAAGGTGTTAAGCGGCGCTCCTTGCTGCGGCGGATTGAGCACCAGATCACGCCCTTTGGCCAGTTCCACCCGATATGCATCCCAGCCACCCCAGAAATACGCCCGCAGCTCAGCGGCAGCCGGATCTTCAAGTTTGAGATTCCTTTTCAACATCAGCTTGCGGACATCGGCCGGATCAACCGGCACCCAGCCATAACCGGGCAGATAAAATTCGGCCCAGCAATGCTGCCATTTACTGATATCCTGGACCGGTTTCTTGCCCAACCGGATACCAAATACCTCGCGGGCCGGAACCCCGGCGGCCCGGCAAAGGGCGACGAACACCGAATGAATATCAGTGCATTTGCCGCCCGGTTTCTGCAGCAGGGAGCAGACATCACCCGGGCCGCAGCCGATGGTGGCCGGATCCCGGTACATATTGTCGCAGGTCCAGTCGTAAATTGCTCTGGCCTTGGCCAGCACCGAGGTTTTACCCTTGATAATGGCATCGGCCAGCTCCTTCACCGTCCCATCAATGGGGCCAAGGGTCGAAGGTGCCAGCCACATGGCGTAATCGGCCGGATCCCAGGCCGCCTCATTTTCAGGAAAGTCACGGCGGACCACCTCCTGCCGCACCGCCTTGAAGGAAAAGGTCAGCTGGCGGGATTCGGCCCCGGCCGGCCATTGGGCGTAGAGCATCGGGGTCTGGAACTTCTTATCGGTATAGACCGCCGACTCGGCAAAATTGCCAGTGACATTGATCGCGCTGATATCCTGGTCCTGAGAGGAAACCGGGTAAGGAATCCAGAGCCGAACCTTCTTTTCACTCGGCTGACCTGACAGGTCAAAGTCCATGGTAATAATCCCGACCGCGCTCCCGGCCCCGCTATTTACGGCAAAGGCCAGGGACACTCCCAGGGTGAGCATAAAAAACTGCATTATTCTTTTCATTGCTGTTTCTCCTTTTCTGTTGATTTTGCGTAAGTGGCCTCTAACACAGCACATGGAAAGGAGAGAAACGGGCGGCGGATAACCAGACAGATCGCCTTGTCATAAAAGAGCGACTTCTCACACCGGGAAAACTGAATCAGGAGATAGCAGATATGACGCGGCTACAGGTAGTTGCAATCATTGCCACCGCCTGATAAGCACCGCATAACTTGGTGAATTTCAGGCCCCCGTGTCTAAAAGGGTATCGCTCCGAAATCCTGTAGCTTGGGGAAAATTACGGCAGGAAGAATAAAAGGGAGAAACACCCAACACAATGAGAATCAGCCTCGACCAGGCTGAACGGCTCAAGCCGTCACTGTCAGATATAGTAGCGCATTACTCGTTTCTCCTTTTTCATGTTGGTTGGAACAGACTAGATACCATCAGGAAAGGGGACCTGTCAAACAATTTATATCGAGCCAACCAATGCCTTCAATCGACACACCCTATCACAAAAACATTTGACATTAAACTTTATTCATATGAACATTAATTCATGAGTGACATTAAACCATTAACCACCCTTAGGAGAAGAGGCCAATGACGACCCTGATTGGCAGAAACAACAAGCCGGGCCATGAACTCTTGAAATCCCTGGCCGATGAGACCAGGCTGGCAATTATCCGACAGCTGCTGGACGGCCCCCGCTCGGTGCAGGAATTAAATACCCTACTCGGGGTTGAGCAGACCCTGTTTTCCCATCACCTGAAGATTCTGCGCCAGACCGGTCTGGTAGTCTCGAAAAGATCCGGCAAAAGGGTCATCTATCAACTGGCCGCCGGGGTAAGGAGCCTTTCCCAGCAAAAAACTCCCGCCCTGGATCTTGGCTGCTGTAAATTGGAATTTTAAAATATGCTTAACTCACATGATTTTTTCGGCGAACTGCTCGGCACCTTTATTCTAGTCTTTTTGGGCTGCGGCTCAGTGGCAACAACGGTGCTTTTCTCAGCGCACAGCGGCCTTTTTCAGGTGGCCGCAACCTGGGGGCTGGGGGTAACCTTGGCCATTTACGCCACCCGCCACCTTTCCTGCGCCCACCTCAATCCGGCGGTCAGTATCGCCATGGTCCTGGGCAAACGCATGTCCCCCCGCAGCCTGCCGGTCTACCTCTCGGCCCAGTTTACCGGCGCCTTTCTGGCGGCTGCAGTTCTTTACGGACTTTTTTCAGGATCGCTCGCCACCTTTGAAACCACCCACGCCATTGTCCGCGGCACTCCTGAATCGATACAAACCGCCATGATATTCGGCGAATATTATCCTAATCCAGGCTCCGCCGCAGTAGCGGCCGTATCCTATTGGAATGCCTTTGGAGCGGAGGCCGGCGGCACCTTTCTCCTGGTCTTGATGATCTTTGCTCTGACCGAAGGCTGTAACCTCGGGCGTCCGGACGACCGGTTGGCGCCGCTCTTTATCGGCATGACCGTGGCGGCGATTATCTGCGTGTTGGCCCCGCTGACCCAAGCGGGCCTCAATCCAGCCCGTGACCTCGGGCCGCGCCTCTTTGCCTGGCTTGCCGGTTGGGGCTCTGCCGCTTTTCCAGATGACCGGTACGGCTTTATAGTAATTTACGTATTGGCGCCACTTGTGGGCGGTATCGTCGCGTCACTGCTGTTTGTCCGCATACTTGAACCGATGATGAACAAGAAAAACAATTGTTCTTGCTGCGATTGATTTTATTGACTGGTCATTTAATGTTTGGGGGCGCGCATAACAGAGTCATAGGGAGTTTATCATTACGCTGGATATGATAATTACATCACCATACTTTCTGGCGGTGTTATTTTTTATAGTGGCATTTATCTATTCTTCGGTGGGGCTTGGCGGTGGCTCATCATACACTGCGTTGATGGCCATATTCGGCATCAATGCTCTGGCAATACCGATGATATCCCTGTCACTAAATCTATTTGTCACGACCGTGGGCAGTTATAATTTTATCAGAAACAAACACGGCAAAATAAAACTGATTGTTCCGTTCTTAATATCGTCGATGCCCATGGCATACCTGGGCGGTTCCCTGAAACTGCCGAAAGAAATATTTTACTGGTTGCTTTTGATATCTTTGCTGTTCGTGGCCGCCCGCATATATTTTTGGGAAAAGGCCACCATTAAACTGAATATTGATCAAAAAGGCAAAATTATCCTCTCACTGCTTGCCGGTTCGGTACTTGGTTTGGTGGCCGGAATTGTTGGCATTGGCGGTGGTATCTACCTGATCCCTTTAATCATAATTTTGGGGTTAGGCACCGAAAAAGAAGCCGCTGCCTGCGGCGCTATTTTCATTTGGTTCAATTCATTTTCAGGACTGTTATCCCGGCTCCAGTATAACTCAATTGACTTAACCGACTATATCCCACTTATAGCTGCAGTTTTAGCCGGGGGCAGCTTGGGTTCATTTATGGGTTCGTTTAAATTATCAGCCAAATTAATGGAAAAGATACTAGGAGTGGTAATCATTGTTGCAATCATTTTTTTGGCTAAAAGAGTTGCAACTTTTTGATAGGTATATTTATCTGTAATACCAGATAGGGTGAAATCAAACATAACATCAGACCATTGGTTTAAAAATGTCCAAGATAATTAGAATAATTTCGAGACAAATCCTCGATTCCCGGGGCAATCCCACCGTTGAGGCCGATGTTTTTACGAGCAAAGGAAATATGGGCCGGGCCTCCGTCCCCTCCGGAGCCTCAACCGGTTCCAGAGAGGCCCTCGAACTTAGAGACGGAGACCAGGGTTATTATCTGGGCAAATCGGTCCGCAAGGCTGTCACCAACATCAATGACCGGATCGCCCCGGCCCTGCTCGGCAAAAATCCCGCCGACCAGCAGTCTCTGGACCAGCTGATGCTCGACCTGGACGGAACGGAAAACAAGGAGAGCCTGGGCGCCAATGCGATCCTCGCCGTCAGCATGGCCAGCTGCCGTGCCGCCGCTTTGGATAGAGACCTGCCCCTCTATGAATACCTGGCGAACATTCTCAAAATCCCTAACCAGCCGGGAAGGATGCGCTTACCGACCCCGATGATGAACATCATTAACGGCGGCGAACACGCCTCCAACAACCTCGATATCCAGGAGTTCATGATCGTGCCCCATCTCCAGGCTCCCTTTTCGGAAAACCTGAGAGCCGGGGTCGAGATCTTCCACCATCTAAAGAAGGTCCTGAGCGACAAGGGGTACTCCACCAATGTCGGAGATGAAGGCGGTTTCGCGCCGGATCTCAACTCCCATGAAGAAGCGATAGAACTGATCCTGGCCTCAATCGAAAAAGCAGGCTACCGACCAGGCCCCGATATCTCCCTGGCCCTGGACTCGGCAAGTTCGGAGTTCTTCGCCGACGGATGCTATCACATGCAAGGGCAGACCTTCTCCTCCGAACAGATGATCGATTATTACGCAAAACTGGTTGAGAAATATCCAATCTACTCCATCGAAGACGGGCTGGCCGAAGCCGACTTTCCCGGCTGGACAAAACTGACCGAAGCCCTTGGCGACCGGATTCTTATCGTCGGTGACGACCTTTTCGTAACCAACAAAAAAATCCTGCAAACGGGTATTGAGCATAAACAGGCCAACGCGATCCTGGTCAAGGTCAATCAGATCGGTTCCTTAAGCGAAACCTTCGAGACTCTGGAACTGGCCTTCGCCAACAAGATGCGGGCCATTATCAGCCATCGCTCCGGAGAAACCGCCGATGCCTTCATTGCCGATCTGGCCGTGGCAAGCGGGGCCGGACTGATCAAAACCGGCTCTGCCAGCCGCTCCGACCGCTTGGAGAAATACAACCAATTATTAAGAATAGAGGAACAACTGGGAGATAAAGCGGTATTCGATCCGGTCAGATAATCAGCAAAAACTATGCTTGCTTGCTTTTTTCCTCAACAAGCTCTTCAAAGGCATACTTGGTCCCGAAGTTGTCGTAGAGTTCGGCGCCTGTTGCCTGAATGTACTTTTCAAGCCGATGGATCTTATCAACAAGCTCAGGAAATGAGGCAATAACCGCATTACCTTTTGCGTGGATTTTGACACCTTTCGCAATAATAGTCCTTCTGGCCACCAGAACCAAACCGTCATCGCTAATGACTTCTGCTTGATTAATATTGCACATCTTGTCGATTATGGCATTTCTGATTGTGGACTTGTTAATGGTAAGATAATTACTCTCCGTTTTACCCAACAAGATCGAATCAAGAACTTCGGAGTGACTCACTTCGACTCCCGGAGAAAAAATAGAACCGTTAACTACAGATTTTTCCAAGGAGCATTTGCCGGAAGTAAAATAGCTCAAATTCTTGGCAGAATAGAAATTAGGATCGCCAACCGAACCGATAGGATTGGCGCGGTCGCCGAATATATCGGGATTACGATCAAGGAATATAGATCTACAGGTCTCATACAGGGCCTTCGGTTCCCCAACATCAGCCCAAAAGCCGTCAAAAGGAAAGACCTGGACGTTGACTCTTCCCTCTTTTATCATATTGGGGATAATATCCCCGCCGATATCAAAATTGGATTCTCCGTCCCGCCCTCTTCTCTGATCGGCCTCAAGGATTCTCTGCCAGAGCCTGAGGGGGGCAAAATAGATCCCCATGCTGGCATCAAATTCATCTTGGCCAGCTTGAAGCTCCGCCTGGGAAGGCTTCTCCATAAATTTTTTGACCTTGGTACTGCCCTCCTCTGTTTCCAGAATCCCAAACCGGGAAGCCTCCTCGCGGGTAACTTTTTTGGTAAAGACGATAAAGGTATCATCGCCATAGATTTCAGGAAAAACACTAAAGAGTTTTTCGAAATCGTAGGAATAGATATGATCTCCCGAAAGCCCCAATACATATTCGCGCTGATGCTTAGCCCCTATTTGCAGGGCATCATAAAAGGCATCTGCCGTTCCTTTATAGCGAATGGCATTCTCCCTGGTATGGTGGGGGCCAATTATATCTATCTTTTTGTAGTGGCCGAATTCACTGCCGTAGGTCGCCGAATAAAAGGCCTCCAGACTAAATGGCAGATACTGGCTTGCCAGCAGCACTTTGTCTATTCCGCAATTAAGTGCTGCCGATGTTGAAAATGAGGCGAGCATGGTGGGCCCGGCCATCACCGCCGGCTTCGTTCGGTACAAAGTCAGCGGCCCCAGCCGGCTTCCCTCTCCCCCGACCAGAACTACGGCCAAAACATTATGGGCTCGGATATATGAAGACATTCTCTTTCCCTTTGCTGTGTATTCACTCTATATTGCCATTTCCAGACGACATCATCAGCAATGCTTCCGCAAAACATCCTTTCAACTCCTTGTTTGAAGATGCATGGCTAAACGCTTTTCAAATTAAATCCTATCAAAGCGTACTGTGATACCCAAAGAAAATCTTTAGCCAGGGAAAATTTAGAGAAAGACCATATAAGGTGGAAGTTTGAGCAAAAAGAAACAGAAATAGATCATTTCAGTTATTATCCAGCACCTGTCTCACCATCGCCGCCAGATCTTTTACGTCAACCGGCTTTTTGGCAAACCTCTGAATTCCAACCTCTTTAGCCTCTTCTTCGCTAATCACGGAACTATAGCCGGTACAGAGAATTATCGGGAGATCAGGTTTTATTTCCGCAATCTCTTTGGCTAAATCAACTCCAGTCAGAACCGGCATCGTCTGGTCCGTTATAATAAGATCGAAATTTCCCGGATTTTTCCTGAATTCTTCAAGGGCCTCTACGCTGCTGACTTTGGTGGTAACTATATAGCCAAGGTTTTCCAGAAATATTTGAAGCATTTTCAGAATTGCCACTTCATCATCAATCGCCAGGATTCGTTCATTACCGCGTGGCAGCGATTCCGGGAACCCAGCTTTTTTCTCTACATTACCGGCTATTCCATTTTCGATTGCCGGGAAGTATAAGCTAAAGGTGGCGCCCTGCCCCTGTTCGCTGACAACTTTGATCATCCCCCCATAGCTTTGCATGATGCCATGGACAACAGAGAGCCCCATGCCGGTCCCCTTGCCGGGATCTTTGGTGGTGAAATATGGTTCAAAAATTCGATCTACTGTTGTTTTATCCATACCACAACCGGTATCGCTGACGGTAAGTACAACGAACACTCCCGGCTCCACTGAAATTTGCCCGCCGATATCTTCAGAAGTTAACTGCCCTTGGCCCAGTTTTATCAGAATCTCCCCTTTCTCGTTTTCTATGGCATGAAGGGCGTTGGTGCAAAGGTTGACCAGGATCTGATGCAGGTTGGTCGGGTCTGCCAGAATTTTCCCACAATTCGGCGCAATTTCTTCTTTGATGGCGATTGAAGCCGGCAGGGAGGCCCGCATCAGCTTAAGGGCCTCTTTGATAATGGATGAAGGTTCAAAGGGCTCCAACTTCTGCTTATCTTTCCTGCTAAATGAAAGGATCTGCTTTACAAGTTCCGTGGCCCGGGCGCCGGCTTTGTATATCTGGTTAACATTGTCCCTGCTCGAGCTGTTTTCCGGAAGATCTATCAGGGTCAGCTCAGAATAACCGATGATGGCGCTCAGAATATTGTTGAAATCATGGGCAATGCCGCCGGCCAGGGTACCGATGGCCTCCATTTTATGGGACTGAAAAAGATCTTCTTCGAGTTTTTTCTGTTCGGTTATGTCCTTGGCAACATGGACAAGATATTTGATCTCACCGTTTTCCTCAAACACAGGAGAGCTTGACACAGTAAAGATTTTTCCCAGCTTCTCATGTTTTATAGTTCCGGAATGAGCGCGGTAATCGGCAATTGTCTCAAGCTCCGGACATTGGGCACAGGGTTTGTCCTCACCCCTGAATATCTCGTAGCAATATCTACCATTCAGCGCCCCCGTTTTTACCTCAAAAAAATCATGGGCGGCCTTGTTGGCCCGGATAATTCTCATATCCTTGTCCTGGATAGTTATTATATCGCTCATGGCGTCAAAGGTTGTCTCCCACTCCTCCTTTCCCTGCCGCAACAAGGTCTCCACTTCTCGCTGGCGGCTGAGATCTCTGATCCCCATTAGTACACCGATAGGCTTCTCAGCACTATCGCGGATCATCTTCACCATTACTTCGATAGGGCGGCTGGTCGGGTTGTCGGGGTGGTCAGGCTCCATGTTGATCACCGCATCTTTTCTTGCTATACGGGCAGCGCAGACCGGACAGGGGACTTCCTCTCCCTGGGGGTGAATGATCGAGGTGATATCCTGGCCGACAGCCTGCTCGGAGGTAAGACCGGTCATCTGGTAAAAAGTTTTATTGGCCCGGACCAGCTTGTCGTCCATATCGACCAGATAGATGGCATCTTCCAAGAAATCCATGGCATAATGCCACTCTTCATTTGCTTGGGCCAGGGCCTCTTCCACTCTCAGGCGTTCGGTTATATCCTGGGCCGTGCCGAACATACTGGTCGCTTTCCCGTTACTGTCTCGTCTGACTTTCCCAAAGGCTTCCATCACCCATTCCCGGCCGGAGTCGTTGATGATCCTGATCTTCACATGGTATGGGGTGGCGTCACTTTCCAAGGCGTTATTAAAATTCGTCTGCATATTTGCAAAGTCATCAGGATGGACCAACCGAGCAAACTCATCAAAAGATGGGGTAACCTTTTCCGGGTCTTGATCAAAGAGCCTGTATGTCTGTTTTGACCATTCCAGTTCCTGTGAAACAAGGTTTAAATCCCAACTGCCAAGCTTAGCTACAATTTGGGACTCAGACAACTGACTCTCGCTCTTTATCAATGATTCTTCTACCTGTTTGCGTGCGGTAATATCATGGATAATCGAATAGAGCAGTTGACGTCCATTGACCTGGATCGGTTCGCGATAAACCTCAACATCCCTGATGGTCCCGTCAGCCAAACGGTGCTGGAAGATAAAGTGCTGGCGTTGCTCTTTTTTGACTTTGGCCATTTCTCTCTTAGCTTCTTCCAGGGAGAGGGTGTTGATGTCGGAAATGGCCATTCTAATGAGTTCTTCGCGCTTATAACCATAGAAGGAGCATGCGGCAGGATTTGCCTCGACAATGGCAGCCGTATCAGGATCGATCAGCAACATGACCGTGTGTTTGTTGTTAAACAGACTCCGGTAGCGGGCTTCACTTGCCTGCAACGACTCTGCTGACTGTCTACGCTCGGTAATATCCCGGACCATTGTTAAAACGGAGGTTTGTCCTCCTTGTTTAATAACCGTGGCATTAATTTCAATCGGTACGGTAGAGCCGTCCGGGTGGACATAATCAAGCTCAAGATTCCGGACCTGCCCCTCCCGGAAACATTTCCCTACCTCCTCTTTGTTTCGTTCAAGGTCGTATTCTGCCGTCCATTCGAGAACATTACGGCCCATGATCTCAACAAGCTGTTGATAGCCTGCTATCCGGACGTACTCCCGGTTGGCATCAAGAACCAGGCCCTGCTGATCGATGATAACGTAACCGGTGTCGGTCGTTTCAATCAGGGCCCGCAGTTTCTCCTCGCTTTCCTGGATGACCTTCACTTTTTCTAATGACTTGAGTTTCGTCAGGCCCATTTGGGCAATCTGCCCGGCGAAATTGCTGAGGAATTCCAGAATGGATTTATGTTTATCGATTGGATAGACCGGGACTTCTGACAATGCCTTGAGATATTCCTCTTCATTAAAGCCGAATTTCCTGGCCTGGCCCCGGAAACGATCACGTATTTCATCATCCGGCGGGGTATGCAACATTTGTCCGGCGAAGACATTTGCCAGATGGTGGCCGTCAACGATCACCGGGCAGCATGAGTCGACCAGGCCGTGGGGACACTCGTAGATGGCATAAGGCTCCCCGGCCTGCAGTTCATCCCTGGTGTACGTGTCACTTTTGATGCAGGCCTTTTCGGTCTCTGGATTTTTCCGGTGAAAATCGAGGCAGATCCTCTGCCAGCCGGCCCCGGTTAAAAGATTCCCTTCCAGATCAATGATCGCGGAAGGGATGCGGGCCGCCTCATACAGGTCAGCCATGATTTTTTCCAGGGCCGGAATATCAACAAGGTCTGCGAATTTGTAGTTAAAGCTAGCCATAACTTCCCCCCCCCGAGGCGTGAAAGACAGTTAATTATGGGCCTTTTGAAAAGCCGAACTAGAGCACACCTACTTTTGTTCCGACGCCTAAACATTAAAGTAATGTTAACGATATAATCTGAGATAGCAACGATATTCCAGTAATTTCTAGCGGAAATTTTCAACTTTGTTTAGATATTCAACCGCTAGTGCAATAGCTATATGCTATATTAACTATCGATTGATGTAATACCATTAATAAAGCTCTGTAACAAAATAAAAGCCAACGCATAAAGAATGTAATTGAATGGCGTCCGGAAAGTTTTTCCGGGAGGAGACGTGAAAAGATCAGGAGATTTTTCGGTAGTGGGTCAGTTTGAATTTTCAGAAGCGCTATTTATTGGAATGGTGTCCCAGGATTAATCGGATGAATTGTATAGCAACCTTTACTCAGAACAGAATCAAGTTACTGGTGAATTGGCATAATCCTAGGTTAAAATTATATGCAATAGAAATCGACTTGACGCACAGGAATCATATTTTCATTATCTAGGACGGCCCCAATTTTTTATACCTGAGAAGGATCGCCAAGGCTGGTTTTATGAGGATGGTCACCACCAACGCACCGGTAGCCAACACCCCCAGCGTTATAAAAATTTCATTGAAAGTGGGGGAATAGTCGACAACCTCTCCCATGGGCGAGGGGACGAATCCGGGGATAATCAGGCCGAAACCCTTTTCGATCCAGATCCCGGTAAAAAGACTGGTGGCGGCAACCAGCAAATATCCTGGTTTGCCTTTGGTTCGGTCAAAAGCGAACAGCAGGGTGCCGAAAACGTTGAGTGAGATAGCGGTCCAGATCCAGGGAACCAGAGAATCATGCCCCTCCAGGCCAAAGAACAGATATTGGGCCGAAAGACTGTGATGGGTAAAGGTATAAAACTCTTTAAATACCTCGGAAAACAACATGACCAGATTGATTACCGCCGCAACCACAATAATCCTTTTCAGTTTCAGGAAAATCTTTCCATCAAGGGGGTAAGCCGTCTTTTCCTTGATCACGATAAGGACCATCATAATAACCGCCGGGCCGGCGGCAAAGGCTGAGGCCAGAAATCTGGGACCAAGCAGGGGATTATTCCAGAAGGGCCGGGCCGGTAAGCCCTGATAGAGAAAAGCGGTGACCATATGGATCGAAACCGCCCAGAAGATGGACAGGAAAATGAAAGGCCGGTATTTCCAGCCGACCGGCTCTCGGTTGTGGTAATTGCACCAAAGAATGTAAAGCGGCACCAGGGTGTTTAAGGCAAGATAACCGTTCAAGACCAGAACGTCCCAGGCGAGGATGGATGACGGAAAGTTGAAGAGACCGATCCCGGGGATCATATGCCAGACCTTCAACGGCCCGCCCATGTCGACCGTGATAAACATCAGGCACATCACCAGGGCGCCAACCGCGACACATTCACCGATGATGACGACTTCATGAAAATCTTTGTCCTTGTAGATATACGCGGGCAGAATCAACATCACCGCAGCTGCGGCCACCCCGACAAAAAAAGTGAAATTAGAAATATATAGCCCCCAACTGACGATATTAGACATGCCGGTGAGGATCAGGCCTTCCTGGAATTGCCGGAAATATGCAATAGCACCAAAAAACATAACCAGAAGCAGGACGCCGAGGTAGATCCTGAATGTTTTACCTCCGGCCACCGACCAGCGCAGACAATCTGATGTGAAAGCTAATATTTCCTCTTTATTTATCATAAGGCTTCCCTCAGTCCATGAAGTACCAGAATTTTGGATCCGTACCCAGATCCTCTTTGAAGCGGAAAACCTTTTTGTTTTTCAGGACAAAACGGATCTCGCTGTCCGGGTCCAGCAGATTGCCGAAAACTCTGGAGCCGGTAGGGCAGGCATCGGCACAGGCCGGCAGTTGGCCCTGGCGGGTTCTCTGGATGCAGAAGGTGCATTTTTCCATAACACCTTTCATGCGCATCCGGTTGCCCAGATAATGCTGTTTGGGGTTGATCTCCTCTTTGGGGACCTCGGGATCTCCCCAGTTGAAGCGCCGACCCCAATAGGGACAGGCCGCCAGACAATAGCGGCAACCGATGCACCAGTCATAATCAACCACCACGATCCCGTCGGGCTCCTGCCAGGTGGCTTTGGTCGGGCAGGCTTTGATGCAGGGGGCATTTTCGCAATGAAAACACTGCACTCCCATGTAGAATTTATCTTCCACCGGGACTTCATGAAAGTATTTGCCCTCTCCTGAAGTCGGGTCAAGTTGCCCCGGCTCCATTTCAAACAGGCGGACATATTGGGTCTTGGACCTGCGATCAAGGTTGTTTTCCTGGACGCACGCTTCGACGCAGTCCATATAGCCCTTGCAACGGGAAATATTGAAGGCATAACCGTAGAGCACTCTTTCCAAGGGCTCCTGGTTGGAAACCTGAATGTCCAGGTCATAGCGGATTTTGGCCAGTTTTTCGAGGCGGGCGACGGTCTCGTCCTTTTCTTCCCGGGTCATCAAGCGGTAGTTCTTCTTGAAGTATTCCTCCCACTTCAGGCCAAATTCCTCCGCCGTCGCCGAATTGCCACAGCCCCCGGTTACCAGACCGGCGGAACCGGCTGCGGCGGCAAGGGAAAGACCCTTCAGGAATGACCGGCGAGTACTTTTCCGCTTATGCGGGGCTGCCTTTTTTCTCTGGCCTTCTTTTTTATTCTTGTTATCCATTGGATGCGCTCGCAGCAATTATTCGTCTAAGGGCAGAGAATACGTTTCCGGCATTTTCGTGGTAAACGCCGGAGAGTGTGGATTGTGGCAGCTGGTGCAGTTTTTCACTACCCGCTCACCGGCCCAGTAAGTTTCTCGTTTGCCATGGGCGCCGCCCAACCAGTCGCGTTTTGGGCGAAAATGGCATTGACCACATAGTTGATAGCTGTGATCGAAATCAATTTTCCGGCTCTGGGTGTCGGCCAAAAAGTCGCGTTCTTTTTCATGATGACAATCCATACAGACCAACGAGTTGTCCCCTTGCCCATGGTTGATTTTGATATCACTATGGGTGAAGAAAACACCGTCCCGGGCCGACACAGTCTTCTTGGTGTGGCAGACGCTGCAGCGGAATCGTTTGATTAATTCCTTACGGGCAAGAACTCTGAACTCGCCGCCCTGGTAGGATTCCTCAGCCACCACTGTCTTAACCGAAAGTTGATGGGCGGACTCGATCGTCATATTATCAAAAGGTTCATCGACCGCATGAATTCTCTCCAGAACCGATCCCTGTCCCGCCATTACCGCAGGGCTTGTCATGAACGCAGTTCCCAGAACAGCTAAAAACAGACTTTGACCATAGGCTAATATCTTCATGGCAGTTCTATTGTCCCGGTTCCTGGTCACGTTGAAACTTTTTGGGTATTTCGGTGACAACCATGGGTACATGGCACTGGCGGCAATTGCCGCGAGAAGCATGTTCTACCCGGATTTCGGCAACTGCCGCCGGGCCGGCATGACAGGCGATACAATCTTCCCGTAGCTGCAGACTGTGGGGAATTGTCGGCGGAGAACCGCCCATTTGCGATCTCCCAAGCTTAGGAGGACTGATCGACCGCCAGGTGGTTTCCACAAAAAGTTTTTCCGTTCTCTGGGGTACATGGCACTGAAAGCAACTTTCATTCTCCGGATGCGGGGTGACAGGTGCGTAGGCATCCTGCTCAGCATCGTAGCCACCATCTTCGTGACAGGCGATACAGTCGGAGTTATCATCCTGGTAGAAAAACGGCACCGCATGGGGAATACGGGGCGGGGCACCGGGATACTGACGCAGTTCGTAAAAGGTGTTCAAGGTACGTCTGCCGTCGGTGCCGGCCATGGCCGCTAGGGGGGTATTGTCATATCTGCTAAAGATCTTTTCGCCATCTGAGTCAAAGCCTTGGGGAATATCAGGCGCAGCACCAGCCGATATGACCGTAAAGGCTCCGGATAAGCAGATAGCGGCAAAACCGATAATTACTTTGCCGATATATTTATCTGCTTTTTTCATCATGCTTTCTCCAAGCGGACTGCACATTTTTTATAATCCGGCTGCTTAGAGATCGGACAGAAAGCATCCAGGGTAACTTCGTTAATTTTATAGCTTTCATCGAAGAACGGCACAAAAACCATGCCCTTCGGTGGTACCCCGCGCCCATTGATGGAGGCTATCATGGTCACCGAACCACGCCGGGAAACAATCTTCACTTTCTCGCCGTTCACCACTCCGAGATCCATCGCATCTTCAGGGTTTATTTCCACATAGGCTTCAGGCATGGCCTGGTGCAAGGCAGGCACTCGGCGGGTCATTGAGCCGGTATGCCAATGCTCGATTACCCGGCCGGTATTGAGCCAGAAATTGTACTCCTGGTCTGGAGACTCGGCAGCCGGCTCGTAGGGCCGGGCCCAGATCCAGGCCCTGCCGTCTTTTTTACCGTAAAAGTCAAAATCCGTGCCTTTTTTGCAGGCAGGGTCATGCTTGGTGTTGAAGCGCCATCTGGTCTCTTTACCGTCAACAAAAGGCCACTGGACACCGGAGCGGGCTTTCAGCACTTTGTATGGCGCCATATTATGCTTCGGGCTGTCATGGAAGCGGCGGTACTCTTCCCAGATCTTGCCGATATGTTCCTCCTCGCTCCAGGGAAATTGTTTTTTAAAGCCAAGCCTTCTGGCAACTTCGATAATCTGCCAGGTATCGGACATGGCCTCACCCGGCGGCGGCAGAATCTGGTCGAAATGCTGGGTGCGGCGTTCGGAGTTGCCGTACAGACCTTCCTGCTCAACCCACATGGCGGCAGGGAGGATAACGTCGGCCACATCGGTGGTCGGGGTGGGATAAACATCCGAAACCACTATGAAGCGGTCATCCTTCAGGGCGCCGTCCCGGTAGCGATTGAGGTTCGGCATGGTAATCATCGGGTTAGTAACCTGGATCCACATGAACCTGATATCGCCACGATCGAGAGCCCGAAACATCTCCACGGTATGATAGGTAGGTTTGGGATCGATAGACCCAGCAGGCAAATCCCAGATCTTCTCCGCTTTATCACGAGCGCCTTTTTTCATAACTACTCCGTAAGGCAGCTTATGGGTCAGGGTACCGACTTCACGGACGGTGCCGCAGGCACTCGGCTGCCCGGTGAGGGAAAAGGGGCTGTTGCCAGGGGTGGATATCTTGCCGGTAAGGAGATGTATATTGTAGACTAGATTGTTAATCCAGGTGCCCCTGACATGCTGGTTCATGCCCATGCACCAGAAAGAGGTAACTTTCTTGGTCGGATCACCATAAAGAGAAGCCAGGTACTTGATATCTCTGGCCGAGACTCCGGAAATTTTTTCTACTTTTTCAGGCGTATAATCTTTCAGGAAATTTTTGTAGTCATTAAACGAGATACTCTCAGCCTTGTCTTTGAACTTAAAATGATCTTCAGTTCCATACCCTATGTTGGTTTTGCCTTTATGAAAAGTCGTATGTTTTTTGACAAAAGACTTATTGACCCAACCATTGCGAATAATCTCGTAACAGATAGCGTTAGCAACCGCCAGATCAGCATTGGGCTTAAAGAGGATGGATTTGTCGGCAGCCTGGCTGGTCCTGGTTGTCCGGGTGGCAAAATCGATAATCGTAACATCATTTCTGCGTTTACGGCTGGCCAGCATCCGCGAAAAAAGAACCGGGTGCATCTCAGCCATGTTATTGCCCCAGGTCACCATCACATCCGCATGTTCGATATCTTCATAGCAGCCCATCGGCTCATCACTACCAAAGGAAGTCAGGAAACCGGTTACCGCACTGGCCATACAGAGACGGGCGTTCGCCTCCAAGTTATTGGTGCCCAGACAGCCTTTGAACAGTTTGGAGGCCACATAACCGTCCGGGATGGTCCATTGACCGGAGCCGTACATGGCAACGGAATCCTTGCCATGCTTATCGATTGTCTCTTTCATTTTTGCTGCAATAATATCGAGAGCTTCCTTAACTGGAACCTCCACCATTTTACCATTTTTGCGGACCTTGGCTTTGGTGAGCCGGTCTTTACCATAAAGGGCCTGGACGGCATGGTAGCCTTTTACGCAACATAAACCTTTATTCACACTACAGTTGGGGTCACCCTTTACGGCGACGGCCCGATCACCGGAAACACCGACCAGGACACCGCAGCCGGTGCCGCAAAAACGACAGGGGGCTTTCTGCCAGGATATCATCCCTGTTGCCTCTTCCAGTTTTTTCCAGCCGGCAAAACTGATACCCGGAAACAGAGATGCTGCAGTAGCCATAGCACTTGAAGCCGCAGCAGATTTAATAAACGACCTTCTATTGACCTTCATTCTCATCTCCTTCTCCCATCGGTTGTTCGTCGTTGCAGCCAAATGTCATACTTAATGATTCTAGGGTTGGCAGATTATTAAGTTGTGTGTGTAATTCTTTGTCGGTCTTCTTGTCAGGAGTGTCAGTGACCAGAACAAGAATATCTTCATTGTCGGCAGGAAAGGCCTCACAATATCGCCTGGAGTTTAGATCCTCTAGTAAGTCATTTTTGGCTCCGAAACTTGGTATGACTATGTAACTCAAAACAGGCATGGCGTCTCCGTTCACAGATAAACTTTTATCTACTATCTCTCAGAACTATCTTGTAAATGTCTTTTGTTGACCGCTCTAAATTATATGAGTTGTTCGCCCAAAAAAACAAATCAAACCTTCTCTTGCTTCAAAACGACAAAAAATGAGTTGGTCACCTCTAAAGTAGAGGCCCAAGACAGTAATTCGTGATTGCTCTAACTAATAGCATGTTTCGTGCCAACAACATGAAACCCAATAATCAAGGCAAAAAAGACAACACTGCTACCGATCGGTAACAACTGGTGTTTTCGGTGCTACCGATCGGTAGCAGTGTTGTGGAAATTGCGGCAAAGAAATGGTCCTGAATGTTTATTCCTGTAGAGGATTGGTTAACGGACATTGTTTAAGTACCATATGCAAAAGAATGGCCCGAATAGTGCATAATAAACTAGCAACAGCATAAATTACCGGGAGTTTCCGGTCATCCTTTACTAAGGAGGAAACAATGTTTGGTCTCGGTACTCCGGAACTGATCGTTATACTTTCAATTGTTTTATTGGTTTTGGCGGTAAAAAGTTACCCGAACCTGGCGCCGGCCTTGGCAAAGGCATAATTCTTTTAAAGAAGGTTTGAAAGAAACAAAAAGTGCAGTTATAGAAAACAAAGAATCATAAAATCATACTCCGAGCCAAAAGACCTACGTCAACGATACGGTCTTCGGCCGATAGGGTGTGGCTGGAAACGGATTCGCCTCCCGTGTTTGGAAAGGAGATAATAATGTCACCGAAAATCCGTTCTGTTCATCCGGAGGTTTCTCAACCGGGGTCACCTGCCTTGGTTGATAACTACAACCGCCCAATCACCTATCTGCGTCTCGCCATCACCGATCGCTGCAACCTGCGCTGCCGTTATTGCCGGCCTGAAAGCGGAGTACCACTTATTCCCCATGATGATATCCTCTCCTTTGAGGAACTGGAACGACTATGCTCCATCTTCTGCGCTCTGGGTGTCAACAAGATACGTGTAACCGGCGGGGAACCATTTTCAAGACTAGGCTGCCTTGATTCCCTCAAGCGGCTCAAACGAATTAACGGGCTGAAACATCTGCATATCACTACCAACGGGGTGAAAACCTCGAAGTATCTGGATGATCTAAAGGAGATCGGACTTACAGGGATCAACCTGAGTCTGGACACCCTCGACCCCTTCCGTTTCAGAAAGATTACCCGAAGGGATTATCTTGTCGGGGTTCTTGACGCCCTGCATGGCGCGCTGGACCGCAATATCCCCCTCAAAGTCAACTGTGTAATCTTGCCTGATACCAGTAATGATGAGATCATACGGATGACCACTCTGGCCAAAAACTACCCCATCACCCTGCGTTTTATTGAAAGAATGCCCTTTTCCGGCACTGAGAAGTCGGCGGATCTTGAAGCAACGGATCTTTATCAACGTCTGAAAGACATCTTTCCTCCACTTGAGGAAAACTCATCGATTTTACCGACCACGGCCCGCACCTTTTCACTCCCCAACTACAGGGGCCAACTCGGAATCATCGAAGGATACTCGAGACTTTTCTGCAAAACCTGTAACAAAGTACGTATCACACCTGCGGGTATCCTCAAAACCTGCCTTTATGATAACGGCGCCCTGGATCTGAAAATGCTCCTCCGTAGCGGCAGTAGTGATCTGGAAATCGGCGAGGCCGTTACCGGCTCTATCCAAAACAGATTTATAAATGGCCATGAAGCAGAACGGTTATCTGCACGGTCTGGAGAGCCATCCATGTCAGTTATTGGTGGATGACAATGTAGCCGCGCTTGCCATATTTAGATCATCGTATGTCGTCAGTTTGCCATGATATACTTTTTCATTGCATCTATTGACGAATATATTCTTTTAGAGTTCGAGAGTATAAGCAAATCCTCGGAATAAGGATTGAGATACCCTGGGTCCATAGCCAATCAATTTTTTTTAAGAGGTAAAAAAATGAGTCATGTGGAAGCTGTTTGTACCAGCCACAAGAAAGGAATTGTTAAAAAGGTCCAACCGGAAATATTATGCAAACAGGGGTGGGGAATCGAAGGTGATGCCCACGCCGGTGACTGGCATAGACAGATCTCGCTCCTGGCCGGAGAAAGCATTGATACTGTCAAAGAGACGCTGCCGACATTAAAGGATGGCGCCTTTGCTGAAAATATTATCACCAGAGGAATTGAACTTACCGCTCTAATGATCGGGGACCGTCTGAAAGTAGGATCTGACGTGGTGCTCGAAATCACCCAGATCGGCAAAAAATGTCATAACAACGGCTGTGCGATCAAAAAGGCAACCGGTGACTGCATCATGCCCAGAGAAGGACTTTTCAGCAAAGTTGTCGAGGGGGGAATTATCAAAGCTGAGGACTCGATTTCTCTTGTCAAATAATCGGAGTTTGTAGAATGTTTTTGGCTGGAATTATTGCTGGCCTAGTAAAAAGCGAGCAACAGGGGCATAGCAAGCCGCCCGACTGTATCGTAGCGCGTTTTTGTTCGCCCTGCATGTCATGACCCGGATATTTCACAAGTCGAGAGGCCGGATAGGCAAAGGACCTGGCAAGGCTGCCCCGAGGGGCCTGGCTTACACTTCTTTATAGATAGTCCCGCAAAATTTTCTGCAACGCCGGCAGAACCTCCATGAAACAATCAAAGATAACCGGATCAAAATGGGCTCCTTTTTCTGCTCGCATTGCGGTCAACACTTCAGCCTCGGGCAGAACCAATAAGGATTACTGCGACCAGCATGGTCGCAATTAATCCATTGTTCACGTAGGCGCACTCTTGGCTTGGTTCTTGCTAATAGGGGATTGCTTCGGAAAGGACTGGATGAGCGGAATGCAGCAACTTAATTGCTGTAATACTGAATAGATAGGCCGGAATTTGATCGGCAAGCTTTGTCGAATTTTGAACACTCATATTCTGTACGGTAAATTAATATTGATTACAAAATCAAGTTGTTTTTGAATGATAGATTGTTTTTTCTGCCGCGAAGCGGCTTACTTGAACCTTGCGGTAGACCCTATCGGTACTAAGCGCGTCATAGACATCGACTAGGGCGACAATTCTGGCCGACTCGGGAATATCTTCGCCGGCCACCCCGTGCGGATAGCCGCTGCCATCCCATTTCTCGTGATGATACAAGGCAATATCGGTTGCCATCTGCAACAGGGGAATATTGGTGCCGCTCAGGATCTTGCCGCCCAAGCTGCTATGTTCCTTGATGATCTCATATTCAGCCGGGAGCAGTTTGCCGGGCTTCAGCAGAATGGTATCGGGAATGCCGATCTTACCTACATCGTGCATCGGGGCGGCCACTCTCATCAGGTCGATCCCCGCCTGGTCCCAGCCCAGGGCTGTGGCGATGGTCGCGCTGTAAAGCCCAATTCTTTTGACATGCTCGCCGGTTTCTTCGTCTCGATGCCCCACCGCCGAAATGAGGCGCAGGGCGATCTCCTCTTCCCGGTTCCTTACCTCAGCCGTCCGCTCCCGCACCTTCTCTTCAAGAATCTCCTCCTGTCTTTTACTTTCCAGGGTAAGTCTTCTCCGTTCCAGGGCGTTAACGACGTTGATCAGAAATTCATTCTTATGAAATGGCTTGATGATGAAGGCATAGGCCCCGAGCATCAAGGCCTGAATGGCGGTATCCCGCTGGTCCACGGCCGTGGCCATGACAAAAGCCGTTTCCGGATAAAGTTCCTTGGCCATGCCCAGCAGTTCAATGCCGTTGATCTGCGGCATGTTAATATCTGAAATAACAAGATCGTAAACCCCTTTTTCAAGTTGTGCCATCGCCTCTGCAGCCCCGCGACCGCTTTCTCCCAGTCCGGTTTTAATTTTTCCCGATAATCCTGATCGGGGAAAACAACCTCCAACCAATTGGTTGTTGCCGAAATGTCATCACAGGTATAGCCGAAGAGCTTGGTGAACTTGCGGTTACATGACAAAACAGCATTATTCTTTTTCAGAATTATCATCGGAACCGGTGAGTCGTTGAAAATTGACCGAAAATCAAGCTTGCTTTTCCTCAACGCCTCGACAACCGTATTACTTTCAAGAATCCTGTTTCGGGCCCAGAATGTCATGATCAACAGGGCCAAAGCACCAACCAGCCAAAACAAGATATGATTGAAGACAATCCTCCTGATGACCTGCTGTTCCGACACCAGATATGGGCTCAAGGGCACGGAAAGGGAGATGGCCCCCCTGACATCTCCGACCCCATATCCTTGCGAGGCATGACACTCCAGACATTCCTGCTGGGTAATCAGGGGGCGGATTAGGCGGAGAGCCGGGTCGGCAACGCCATGGTCTACAGCAAAAAACTCACTTGTTCCCGCCTCAATTTTTTCCAAGGCATCGCGCTCCCAATCATCGGGAGCGTTAATGGGATTAAGGGCCTTTAAACTGGTTAAATGCGCTCGGGTCTGGTGTGTACCGGCATAGCCGCTCATCACCTGCCTGATCACATAGGCTGGATTCATTAAGGTTAATTTTTTCCCGGAGGGGGTGGTTATATCGCGATCTGGAATATGACTCAGATAGGGACTCGGCGGAGTCTGCTCCGAAATCGGCACGTAAACACCGCCATGCATGGCGGCCCAATGCCGGAAAGCGACATCCTTGTTGAAGGTGGTCAGGGTTTCCTTTCGGGCTAATTCGATGGTCTTCTGCTTCTCCGAAGAGATATCAAAAAAGAGGGTAACGCCGATCAATAAAGACCAGAAAGTAATGGCGGTGATGCTTAAATAGTATATTGAGGATGTTTCCCTTAGATTCAGCATAATTATTTAACCGATCCACCTTTAAAGGACATCACCTGAAAACATTCGGATTAATCGCCGGAGCCAGTTTTTCGATGTGCCAGCCCACCCGACAGATAGAGAAAATTATTGAAGACTGGAGCTTTTTGGCAACACAGATAAAATTAGGAGACAACTACAAGGCAAGGCTAAAAAAAGCAGGAGCGCCACTACGGCGCCCCTGTACAGGAAGGAAAGCGGAACATGTTTTTTTAGGGATTATTCCACTTTCTGGTTGTAACGATCTTTATAGTACTTCTTCATGGCATCAACCTTGGTTTTGTCGAAACCCTCAACAAACCAGACGTGCCGCGGATCACTCTTGATGTACTTGTCGATGATCTCATCATAGAGTTTAGGCTGACCGGCTTTCTCGCAGGCCAATTCGGTTTCGTGCAGGAACTCGGTGTAAAAGTTCTTGGCTACGTCATAGATGCCGTGCCACCAGGCGTAATCAGGACCGGACATGGCCGCACCGTGCCGGGCCCGACGACCTTCGTGATGCCAGAGTTCCCAGTAAATCCAGTCGATCTTATCATCGAAACCAGCCTTGCTGATCACGCCCTTCTTCATAAGTAGAGACCTGATTTCTTTGGCCGGAATCGCAAATTTGGTGTTGTAAAGATCAACAAAACTATCCAACTGCGCATAGAAACCCTGGACATAGCCAGCGGTATGGCAAGACGAACAGACATCCTTCATGTTAACCAGTTTCTTTTTCCAGTCCTTGGTCCTTTTTGACACCGGCGCCCGCAGGTTCCAGCTCAAACGATCACCGACATCATGGGTAACCGCCTGGTTCTTAGTGGCACTGATATGACAGGTAGAACAGGTCGGCGCATCAAAATAATCCTCACCGGCTACCCATTTCGGCCTGTCCATATTCAACTCATCCTTATAGGCCTGATAGAGGATGCCATGCTTGGACTCTTCATAAACCTCTTTCTGGGGATGATCGGGGCCAAGATGGCATTTACCGCAGACTTCCGGTTGCCGGGCCTGCTCTTTACTGAAACGATGACGGGTGTGACAGGCGGAACAGCTACCTTTTGAACCGTCCGGATTGACCCTGCCGATTCCGGTATTGGGCCAGGTGCTCGAATCGAGGGTCCCATCTTTGTTGACTTTTACGATTGAGCCATGGCATTGCCGGCAGCCAACCGCCACTGCCGGCTCACCGCCAATGGTCTGGCCAAGGAGACCATCTTTGGTATTTAAGATATCACCAGCCTTGGCATGATGACTGGCCTCCTGTTGGGCGGTCTCCTCGGGATGGCACTTACCGCAATCCTTCGGCGAAACTATGGTGGCAACCAGGAAACCGTTATGCTTCCGAGCATCAGCGTCTCCCTTATCAGCTTTATGGCACTCATAACAACCAACCCCTGACTGCCAATGCGTACTCGACTGCCATTGGCTGATAATGCCGGGCATCTGGTCGAGATGGCACTCAATACACTCCTTGGTTTCACTGGAAATCGCAGCCATGGCAAAACCGGCCCAGCCGAAAATCACCATGCTCCCCGCTACTAGTTTAAACAGATGTTTCATTTTCTTCTCCTTCATCAGCTTTGGTTGACGAAACTCTTTCCCTTTTAATTGACTAGGTCTGACAAACAACCTTCGCCAATACAATTAGCACAATGTGTGCCACCAAACAAAACCGCACAATATCAGATGGTTACCAAGCAGAAACCCAAAAACGTTACCGTACGGTAGCATTACGTTTGACCGCATAGTTACCATATGGTAGCATCAGCAATGTCCGGTTTGTCAAATAGAAAATCAAACTTTTTATTTATCTGCCGCCTCCCGGAAGATTACCGCTAATGGGGAGAGCAACCGCATAACCGGCCTCACATTTGCATGTTCAAGAGCCATGAAGCTGAGAATTCGGATTTTCAGACTGGAAACATAAGAATGCGCCTGAGAACAAAATTATCCATTCTGGTCAGTATTATTGTCATCCTGAGTTTCGGGATCACATTTTACCGCACCTCGTCTTTTCAAAACGAACTGGTAATCAGCCAGGCCGAGAGACAGGCCCGGATGTTGGCCCAACAAATCCTCCTGACCAGGCAATGGGTAGCAGACCATGACGGTCTCTTTTTCATTAAAAAGCCCGGGGTTACCAGTAATCCCTTTCTGGAGGGCAGTGATATCCAAGACCGGGAAGGCCGAATCTACGTCAAGCGCAATCCGGCCATGGTGACCAGAGAACTGTCCAAATATGCCAGCGAGGCTGATTTCTGCCGTTTCCGGGTGACCAGCCTCAAGCCGGTCAACCCGGATAACGCCCCGGACGAATTTGAACGACAGGGACTGCTCAATTTTGAGAAGGGCCGTGCAGAGTTGATCGATATCGTCAATGCGGACAAAGGCCGGCTGCTTAGATATATGATTCCGCTGCCGGTTGAAGAGTCGTGCCTTACCTGCCACGCCCGGCACGGCTATCAAGTTGGGGACATCCGTGGCGCCTTGAGCATGGTAATACCCATCGCCTGGGCCGATGATGCCATTAACGCCAACAACCTTCTATTGCTGATCATCGGCGCTATCACCATACTGGTAACGGCCATGACTATCTACCTGCTGATCGATCTTCTAGTCGTCCGCCGCCTGGCCCTATTATCAAAAGCCATGGCTAATTTCCCGGCCCGAGACATATCCAGTCTGGACCTCCCCTCGGGCAACGACGAGATCGGCGAATTATCAAATAATTTTTCAAAACTAGGCGACAGGCTGCTGACCTCACAGACCGAATTGCATATAGCCAGGGAGCAGATGTTCCAACACGAGAAAATGGCCGCAATTGGGCAGTTGGCAGCGGGGATCGCCCATGAAGTCAACAACCCCCTTAGCGGGATGCGTAATTGCGTAAAGAGTCTCCAGGAAGATCCTGAAAACGTGGCAAGGCAGGAGCGTTACCTGGGCCTGATCGACAAAGGGTTGCAACGAATCGGCCAGATTGTCCGCCAGCTCCTCAATTTCAGCCGCAAAGAACCCCTCCGTCCTCGCCAAATTAACATTGACGAAGTGATCAGGGAATGCTTTGAGCTCCTTGACTACCAGCTTAAGGATATCGATCTAAACCTCGATCTCAATCTAACCACGTCCCATTTGGTTGATGCCGGAGCCCTCAAGCAGGCCTTATTGAACATCGGCTTGAATGGCGCCCAATCAATGGTGTCCGGTGGCACCCTGACCGTCAGCAGCAAAGAGACCGACAAACAGGTGATCCTGGCAATCACCGACACCGGGCTCGGCATAGAACCTGAGGATATCGACCATATTTTCGAGCCATTTTTCACAACCAAGAGCCAGGGCGAGGGTACAGGCCTGGGGTTGTCGGTTTCTTTCTCGCTGGTGAAAAGAATGGGGGGCAATATCTCGGTTGAGAGCGTAATAGGCGAGGGTACCACCTTCAGAATTGAAATTCCGAAAAATCCTGACATTGCAGTTTAACTATTAATTAGCATTAATGGATCAGCAAAATGGCTAGAATACTACTGGTTGAAGATGATGAGATTATGCGGATCACCCTTTATGATCGCCTCTGCGGCCTGGGGTTCACCGTTGATCAGGAGGACAATGGCAAAGATGCCCTGGGCAGAATCAAAGACAACGTCTACCATCTGATAATTTCCGATATAAAAATGCCCGGCCTGGACGGCATCAAGCTCCTGGAACAAACCAGGATGTTGTCCCCGGAAACCGACACCATTCTGATGACTGCGTACGGCAGTGTAGATAATGCCGCGCAATGCCTAAAAAAAGGGGCGACGGATTATATCCTTAAACCTTTTGATATGGATGACCTGACCATCCGGGTCAACCGAATCCTGGCCAATCAAAAAATAAAAGCGAAATGTTTGTCCCTGGAAGAAGGATCAAGAACAAAGCGGATTATCGGCAGCAGCAAGTCCATGGTAGAAATGCAGAACCTCTTGACCAGAATAGCCGTTTCCGACTCGACCGTGCTGATCACCGGCGAGTCCGGTACCGGCAAGGAACTGGCTGCAGCGGCCATCCATTACCAGAGTAATCAGGCAAAGGGGCCGTACATAAAGGTAAATTGCGGTGCCATTCCGGAAAATCTTATCGAGTCAGAACTGTTCGGCCATGAAAAAGGAGCATTCACCGGCGCCACCTCGCGAAAACCGGGCCGCTTTGAGATGGCGGATGAAGGCACCCTCCTGCTCGACGAGATCGGCGATCTCCCCCTGCAGATGCAGGTCAAGTTCCTGCGGGTCCTCCAGGAAAAAGAAGTTGAACGACTGGGCGGCAGCAGACCGATTAAAGTAAATGTCCGAATCATCTGCGCCACCGCCAAGGACCTGATCAAAGAGGTTAAGGCCGGAAGATTCCGGGAAGATCTCTTCTACCGGCTCCAGGTTATTCCCGTGCAGATCCCCGCCCTCCGGGAACGCAAAGAAGACATCCCCGAATTGTGCGACCATTTCCTCCAAGAGTTCAGCCTGATGCGCGGCATGCAGCTAAGTCTTTCCGCCGGGGCCATGAATTGCCTGAGCAATTATAATTTCCCGGGCAACATCAGGGAACTGCGCAATATAATCGAACGGGCCTCGGTCCTGACCCAATCGCCGCTTATCGACCTGCTTGAGCTGCCTTGCGATCTAACCGGCAACGCCCCGAAGTTGGCCAGTGAAACTTCATGTAATCTGGCCGAATCGGTGGCCGTGGCAGAAAAAAATTGCATCTTAAAGGCCTTGAACCAAAGTGAAGGAAACAAGACCGAAGCCGCTGATTTACTGGGTATCAGCCGCAAAAATCTCTGGGAAAAGATGAAACTCCATCAACTGAAGCTCTAAGAGAGCCGACTACGCAACCCCGGGTGCGACAATTTGCCACATGCAATATTTTCAAGCGATATGATATAAGTAAAACACCACTTAGTGGTACACATGCTTTTCTTCACAAGATTTACGGGATGCCGTTTCTGCTGGTCTAACCCCTTCCGGCAGAAGCGGTATTCACGGCTAAAACAAGCATTAAAACCTATCAGTAAATCACCTGGAAATCTTCTTAACCATAAACCGTGACCGTCAAAGGAGAATACAAATGAAACGTGCCAGTCAAATTATGAAAATGACTACCTCAAAAAAATTGCTAACAAGCGCCTTGCTTTTACTGGCTCTGGCCCTTAGCCCCCTGGCAAACGCTGCCGACCAGCCTGCCCCGATGGCAATTCCCGACAACCTGTCCTGCGGGGTTTGCGGCATGTATCCCGCTAAATTTGTCAAATGGCAAACCCAGATCATCTTCACCGACGGCGTCATGGTTCCTTTTGACGGCAGCAAGGACATGTTCAAATACATCCTCAATATGGCAAAATACGAATCTAAACATACCAGTAACGACATCGCCGCAATCTGGGTCAAGGGTTTTAACTCCGGCAAGTGGCTGGACGGCAAAACAGCTGTTTATGTCGTCGGCAGCAAGGTCATGGGGCCGATGGGTAAGGAGTTGATCCCGTTCAACAATGGTGATGCCGCCAAAAAATTCAAAGCGGCAAATGAGGGTATGATCAAACAGTTCGCCGACATCTCCATGGGTGACATCAAAAAACTAGGCATGGGCGGCATGAAAATGAAGGGTAAAATGTAATACTTGCCAGGCCTGCAAATAAAAGATCTGAAAAAATACCTCTTTACTTGCCTATCCGGCCGGTAAAGAGGTATTTTTGATAGGCGGTATATCAATACCATTAATCCTGCAAACTTCTACTTGTAACCAGCTAAACAAATGGCAGAACACCTAAAGAGTCTACAGCCGACCGATTCAGCCACCGCCCAGATAGCCTTCTCCTGGCTACTGAAGCTGCGCTGGGGCGCTGTTATCTGTCAACTCCTGCTTATTGCGATAGTAAGCCTCTTATTTGACATTTACATTCCCACCCCAATCCTCCTGGCCGTGATTTTCTTTCAGATCTGCAGCAATCTATACTTCCATTTCCTCGAGAAAAAACGGACGCCGATCAAGCCACTGGTCTTCGCCCTTATCATGGCCTGGGACATCGTCCAACTGACCCTGCTGATCTACTTTACCGGCGGCCCCATGAACCCGTTCACTTTCATCTATCTGGTCCAGGTTGCCTTGGCCGCCATCCTTATGCAGCCGGGCTGGGCCTGGGCGTTGAACATAATGACCATTCTCTGTTATGCCCTCCTTTTCATCCTGCCCCCCGCCCCTGATTTCAATGAGGGACTGGTATCCTCCAGTGCTACGGGCTCGGCCTGCGGGACCGACAGCAGCATGGCCTTGCATCTGCAAGGAATGTGGGCAGCCTTCGCGATCACGGCATTTTTCATTGTTTTCTTTGTCAGCCGAATTCGCAAGGCAATGGCCAGCCACCAGCAAACCCTGGCAAGTCTTGAAGATGAAAAACTGCGCAGCGAAAAGATGGCATCCCTTGCCACTCTGGCGGCCGGGGCCGCCCACGAATTTTCCACACCCCTTTCAACCATTGCCGTTGCCGCTGGCGAGATGGTCCATCATTTCAAGGATCAAGGCGGCGATCCGGACCTGATCGACGACGCCAATCTCATCAAGGCAGAGATAACTAAATGTCGTGATATCCTGCGCCAAATGGCGGCTGACGCCGGCGAACATCTGGGCGAATCTTTTATTTCCATAACCTTGGCCGAGATTCTTGACAAAGTTGCCGCCGAATTCCACAATGAAACTGGCAGGAAAATATTATTTGATCTGGCAATGGAGAACCGGGCCGTCATTATTCCGCTCCAGACCTGGCTCCGCACCCTCAGGGGGTTGATGAAAAATGCCCATGACGCTTGTCCGGCCGGTGATATCCAGGGCCGGGTTTTTATTGACAATGACTATCTCGCCATTGCCATTACGGATCAGGGCTCAGGCATGTCAGGAGACGATTTGACCCGTGCCACGGAACCTTTTTTCACCACCAAGGAACCAGGCAAGGGCCTTGGTTTGGGGCTATTTCTGGCAAGATCTCTGGCCGAGCGCTTTGGCGGTGATCTGCTGATCGATTCCGAACCAGGCCAGGGCAGTAAAGTCACCTTCCGGGTTAAACTTGAGAGGATCACGTGACCGAATCGACAACCACGGCGGCAGAAACTATTCTACTCGTTGACGATGAAGAACATTTCCGCGACCGGCTCGGCCGCGCCCTGACCAAAAGAGGCTATGAAGTTCTCCAGGCCGGCAACTATGCTGAAGCACTCAAGACCATCAAAGAGCACCACCCAAACATGGCGGTGTTTGATCTACGCATGCCCGGCCCTTCCGGACTGGAACTGGTCAAATCGGCCCTCGAACTCAATCCGCTAATGAGGATCGTAGTCCTCACCGGCTACGGCAGCATTGCCACCGCCACCGAGGCAATCAGGCTGGGCGCCATCAACTACCTGCCCAAACCGGCCGATACCGACGAAATCCTCGCGGCTTTTGCCATAGACGATACGGAGACCGTTGCCCCACCCCGGGAAGACATCGAAACCCCGTCGCTGGGCCGGGTCGAATGGGAACATATAAACCGGGTCTTGACCGATTGCGGGGGCAACATCTCGGCCGCAGCCAAGAGGCTCAACATCCATCGCCGCACCTTACAGCGCAAGCTCCTGAAGTTCCCACCTTTTCAATAAACTCTTAACCATCCACCGCACCACTCCCCCGGCTTGCTTTTCCAGCCCCACTCAGGTATCATGTCGCCCTTGTATTTTCCATCCCACTAGCTTGCTAAGGAACAAAAAATGATCACTTTGCTCGATTACGGCGCCGGCAATGTCCGTAGCGTCAGAAATGCTATACGTAAACTCGGTTTTGAAGTTGAGAACGCCGCCACGCCTGACGATATCCGCCAAGCAGAGAAACTGGTTTTCCCTGGAGTCGGGAATTTCAGCAGTGCCATCCAGCGCCTGAACGATCTCGGTTACATCGAACCACTTATCGAAAGATTGAAAAGCAATAAACCGTTTCTGGGTATCTGCCTGGGGCTCCAAACCCTTTTTGAGGGCAGTGAGGAATCCATCGGTACCCCCGGACTAGGGATTATCCCCGGTACAGTAGGCAAATTTGACGAAGTTGACATGTCTGTACCACAGATTGGCTGGAACGGCATAAATATCAGAAAAAACTCACCCCTGTTCGAAGGATACCGAAACGAGAAATTCTACTTCGTTCACTCTTACCGGGCCACCACAAATGACCTAAACAGAGACTGGCAACTGACCACCACCAATTACGGCGAGGAATTCATCAGCGGCGTCCAAAAAGGCAACGTTGTCGCCTTCCAGTTCCATCCCGAAAAAAGCGGCGAGGCCGGGCTGAACATTTTCAAAAATTTTCTCTCTGCCAAAGACTTGGCAATCGATGTATCTGCCAGCTCAAAAGAGAATTCTCCAGAAACGAAAATCGCCAAGAGAATCATTGCCTGCCTTGATGTCCGAACCAATGATGCTGGCGACTTGATAGTAACCAAGGGCGACCAATATGACGTCCGGGAAGAAGGGGAAGTTCGCAACCTCGGCAAACCGGTTGAACTGGCCCGCCGTTATTACAAAGAGGGGGCTGACGAAGTCACCTTCCTGAACATCACCGCCTTCCGTGCTTTTCCGCTCCAAGACCAGCCTATGATCGAGGTCCTGAGGCGCTCCTCTGAAAATGTCTTCGTACCCCTGACCATAGGTGGAGGTATTCGGGAGTTTACCGATTCTGAAGGAAAATTCTATACAGCCCTAGATGTGGCATCAGAATATTTTCGCTCCGGTGCCGACAAGATCTCCATCGGTAGTGACGCTGTCCACACCGTTGAAGAATATCTCGAAAGCGGTAAAGCTTCGGGCACTAGTTCCATTGAGCAGATTTCCCGCGTATACGGTAACCAGGCGGTTGTCATCTCAGTCGACCCCAGACGTGTCTACGTTAACTCTCCTGACGGCACACCACATCACACGATAAAAACCGACTTTCCAGGCCCGAACGGCGAGGAATATTGCTGGTATCAGTGTACTGTTAAAGGCGGACGCGAAGGTCGTGACATTGATGTAGTACAGTTAGTCACAGTGTGTGAAAAACTTGGAGCTGGAGAGATACTTTTAAACTGTATGGATAAAGACGGCACAAACTCGGGTTACGACCTGGAACTGATCCAGATGGTTAAAAACAAGGTTACCATCCCGGTCATTGCTTCAAGTGGTGCCGGCAAGGTTGAGCATTTTTCTGAGGTTTTCAAGGCCACAGATGCGGAAGCTGCCTTGGCTGCCGGTATCTTCCACAGGAAGGAAATTCCTATCGAAGACGTAAAGAAGCACCTTCAGGAGGAAGGGATCGAGATTCGTTAGTTGGGAAGTACACTGATAGTGAAAGTATCAATAGCTACCTTCAAAGACGATGAGGGTGGCTATTTTTTTATGTTGTTGGCTAGTAATCCTTAAAGAATTTATATATTCGCTTAGTGAGACACTAAGCACAGTATGCAATATATAGTTATTCACTAATAGTAGAATTATTTTGTTGGCTTATCCGCAATTTACCATAGGGGCCGGGAGGGATACCAGGTCCAGGGTATCTAAAAGTCGCATTGTTGGCCTGATGAGCCAAAGGAACATAATTAGGCGCTGCTTTGGTTGCGGCTGCACTTACTGCCATGACTATTAAATCAGCTAAAGGATTCCCTGATGAGTTGTTTTGTGGTGTATATACCATCTTCTGGAGATGTTCCCATAGAGTTTCGCCTGATTTGCTCTTAATAGTATATGCAATTTCAACCGTAACTGTTGTTGAAAACAATAAGTATTGCGCATCCCATCTGTTTATAACAACATAAAGAACAGCATCTGCGCCAAACAAACTTGCTAGTTTTTCACTGGGTGAATTATGAACAAGATCTGCATCAGACAAACCATCATCTTCCAGCAATCTCTTGACCATATTTACAGGAAAAACGTAATAGCCTTGTTCCGCTAAAGGAATCGATATTGTTGACAAATAATAGTCCGGCGCTGTGACTTCCACACTCCTATTGACTGCAGGCACAATCAATATAGAGCTTGGCTTAGCATTATTAAATTTGGTGTAATCTTTGTTAGTTGCTACACAACCGACAAGAAGAGAAAGAATGGAAATAATAATTAAAGTTCTCATCACTGAGTTACCTCTTTTACAAGAGCTAGCGGTTTTTCATTCGAAGTATCTTTTAGTTGCGCACTTTTATTGGACTGACGTTGTGCATTTGAAATCATTTTAGTCATTAAAGCCTGTGATTCTGGCCATTTATCATGTTCTTTTTTGAAATAGATCTGACTTTCTTCTAAGTCTCCTTTTTCATATAAAGCAAAACCATATTCTGCATATAGTCCCGGAGGAACTTTGTCCACTTTCTCTGCCTGATTGATTAATTCCGCGAGATTTTCCACTAACTTTTCATAATCAGCAGGATTTTTATAGTGATGATATAATTTATTGTCGTAGCCCCCCCAATAATACTTTGTTTGTGGAGCGCATCCGACAATCACTAGTAGTCCAAAGACAACCAGCCAAACTTTTATTCTTTTCATTCTCTCTCCAGTTATCGCAAAATAATTGTTTTCAATTCACTATCAACAAAAATACTCTGTTCATGAATTACATTTCCATTTTCAACAACTGTCACTCGGTGAGTTCCTGGTTCAATTATTAACGTCTTGGGGGAGCCATTGAAGACAGACGCTTTTCCCATATTAAGTCCATCAATTAATAAATCTGCTTCAGCGGATGCTCCTTTTATAGCAATACTTGGCCGTGAATCAACCGATCTTACAGTAGTGGAAGGTACTGAACAGCCAAACAACATAAAAACAAGAAAAAATCCGCAGACATATTTTCTCACTTGCTAACCTCTTCAGCGTAGATTTTAGAAATATTGGCTGTAGTAAGCGAGCCAGACACTACTTCGCACACAGACCCTTCGTTGTTCTCGTTCTCACCAAAAAAAGAAGCTACACGGATCTCCGCAATTTTTTTGGGGGGCAGATTAATCTCAAAACCATTCTGTTTGCTTATTACTTTTGAACCCTCTTCCATAATTTGCAAAACATCACCAACCTTCAGGCCTTGTCTCTGTCCTCCACTGATAAAGATGTTACCATCCTCAATTGCAAGTATATAAGTTCTCCATTTACGTTCTTCCAGAGAAAAAACTAGCTTGTCGAGCATATCGGAAATGGCAGCAGATATCGCACGGTCGTTGAGAGTTGCATCATATGCTGCTCGACTACCATAGCCCGCTATCTCGCCTGATTCGGTACTTGCATCACCAACACCAGAAGCGGAAAAGAAAGCTTGACCAGTTTTCACATCAACCAATCGCACATCTACTCTTGCCCTAGCAGTTTGAACTTTAGTGCTTGATAGGAAACCTTTTTTCCCGCCGACTGACCGACCAAACTCAGTTACAGAGCCAACTACAACGGCATCTGCACCAACAAGATTAGCGTCCCCGGAGATAGCTTGTTCTTTCTGTATTTTAGAGAGGTCAGTACGCTCAAATACCAAAAATTTATTGGTTTTAACAAGTTTAGCGGCGAGCATGTCCGATGCTTGTTTACCAATTCTGTCGTAGTCTCCATCTGTCATTAATGAACGACCATAGTTAGACTCATTAGTAAATCGAGCAATAACGACTTTGCGCTTGTATTGAATTGTTTTGGGTAATTGTACTGAAGCTTGCGCCTTAATTTGTTGGCTTTTTGAGACAGGAGCTTCTACCGCTTCAGGTGGTGTCGAAACAGTAGCGCATCCAGAAGTCAAAAAAATGAATATGACCGAAATAATGTGTGTTCTTTTTAGCATAGCCCCCTTTCCTTTCTACAAGTTTCTAATATCATTTAGAATACACACGTTACAAGAAAAGGAGAAAAACACAAGGTAGGGTTGTCATGTATAGTGAGCCCGCCTAAAAAAAATCTGCCGCACCAGTTACGAGGCAGGGAAAGGAAAGCATACGGTAAGATTACACATTCTCAATCTTAACCTAAAGTGGGCATATTGTGGGTAGAATTTCTTGTGTCAATCTAGCTAACGATTTTTAACTTGGGTAATGCTCTCACCACATACCTTGACCAACTGGGAAGTTAGTGGGTAAGGTGAAAACCCCCTCATGCAACCACCGTAACACCCTGAAAACAAACAACTTTCACCACAGCTCTCCAAAAATTGCTGGTATCAGTGTACTGTTAAAGGCGGACGCGAAGGTCGTGACATTGATGTGGTCCAGCTGGTGAAGGCCTCCCAGGAATTGGGCGCCGGGGAGATTCTCCTGAACTGCATGGATAAAGACGGTACAAACTCAGGTTATGACCTGGAACTGATCAGAATGGTCAAAGAACAGGTTACCATCCCGGTCATCGCCTCCAGCGGCGCGGGCGGTGTTGAACATTTCTCTGAAGTCTTTAAGACTACTGATGTGGAAGCGACCCTGGCTGCCGGTATCTTTCACAGGAAGGAAGTGCCCATCGAAGACGTCAAAAAACACCTTCAAGAAGAAGGAATCGAGATTCGTTAGTTATAAAGTATACTGATAGCGAAAGTATCAATAGCCACCTTCAAAACACTGAGGGTGGCTATTTTTTTCTTAGGTTAAGATTATAAGATGAAAGCTTTACTTGGCGTCTCAACCAAAACGCTCATATGGCTGTGCGTTTGTCAAGTGCACGGACCTATCCAGTTCTCTTTTTTTTGAGATTCACAAATTACTACAACACTGAGGGACCGGAGAGCATGAA
>JBDLJC010000026.1:0-44529 GCA_039714535.1 Thermodesulfobacteriota bacterium
TGATTTTTGCTGGTGCAGATAGTAAGACTAGTCGTTAGGACAGTTTGCCGAAGCAGGAGAAAGGATATCTGCCGCGAAGCGGCTTACTTGAACCAATAAATTCACTTGACCGCAAGAACGCATGCAAGTGAGGGGTCAAAGTGAGGGGTCAGGTCTTGAAAAGTAATATTCTATCTGATAGAGTGTTGGCATGGCACGACCACTGAGACTGGAATATCCAGGAGCAATTTATCATATTACCTCGCGGGGCAATGCCCGCGAGGATATTGTTTTGAACAATGAAGACAGGAAACTGTTTCTCTCCATTCTTGCAGCTACAGTGGAACGCTATAACTGGTTCTGCCATTCATACTGTCTAATGGATAATCATTATCATCTTTTAATTGAAACTCCGGCCCCCAACCTCTCAAGGGGAATGCGTCAACTAAACGGTGTTTATACCCAGGCCTTTAATCGAAGCCATAAGCGGGTAGGGCATGTTTTTCAGGGGAGATATAAATCAATACTAGTTGAAGGAGGGGCTCATCTTCTGGAATTGTGCCGCTATATTGTTTTGAATCCAGTCAAAGCTGATATGGTGAAACGGCCGGAAGATTGGCCGTGGAGCAGTTACAATGCTATTAGTGGATTGAGCAATGCGACGGACTTTCTGTCAATTGGCTGGATATTGGGGCAGTTTTCAAGCAAGAAAAAACAGGCCAGAAAACGTTATATAGAATTCGTAAATGATGGAATGCAGGCTAGAGACCCCTGGCAGCAGCTACAAGGCCAGATATTTTTTGGCAGCAGTCAGTTTGTCGCAAGGATGCGGGAACTTTTGGGCGAGAAGAAGGAAGTCGGCGAGATTCCTAAGGAGCAACGCTATCCGGGGCGACCTCCACTGCCGGATTTATTCGGGACGATTAACGATAAGCAAGATCGGAACAAAAAAATAGCAATTGCTCATCTTGAACACGGGTATACTTTGATAGAGATATCTGTGGCTTTGGGTATCCATTACACAACGGTGAGCAAGGTGGTCAAACGGCTAGCGTAGATATTATTTTAATGGTGACCCTGTGTGCTATGCAAGCGGTAAATCAAGGCCATTAATTTGAGAGTATTTACCCTTAAACAAGAGAATATCGAATATTGAACAAGAAATTTTGAACCGCAGAGGTAGAAGAAAACACTTTGAAATTCGACATTTATTGTTGGAGTCTTCACTTATCTCAGATATTCTGAGGTCGGTTTTAACGAAATTTCATTAAGTTAATGACATCGAGTTACAGCTTGCCTACATCGGGCCGAGGTAGGCAAGGTTAAGTTCACTGGCATAATTGGAAATGCCGACAACCAATTGGTCTGAAACCCTCCCCAGATAGTCGTTTGAGCGTAGCCACTTTGCCTCAGTCGGATTACTGATGAAGGCTATTTCTGTCAGGATTGCCGGCATCTCGGCGCCGATCAGGACGATAAAAGGCGCAGTTTTAACCCCGAGGTTTTTTATCTTATACTTGGGGCGGAGCCCATCGACCATATTATCCTGAACGTATTCAGCCAATTTTATGGACTCGCTTTTTTTGCTGTTCTGGATGAGATCGAGAAGTATGGATTGCAGGTCGCTCATCTTGCTGGTGGTGGTTGCGTTTTCCCGGGCCGCCAAGGCCATGGCATTTTTACTCCGGGCCTGAGCCAGAATGTAGGTTTCTATCCCTCGGGCTTTTTTGGTGGGGGCGGCGTTAACATGGATGGAGATGAATAGGTCTCCTTCCTTGCTATTGGCGATGGCGGTGCGTTCCTCCAGGGGGATGAAGACATCACTGTCTCTGGTCAGGATTACTTCAACACCAAGCCTCTCCTTTAATTTCCGGGAGAGCTGCTTGGCTATCTTCAGGACAATATCCTTCTCCAGCAGCCCGTTTTTGCCGCGGGCGCCTGAGTCCTTACCGCCATGGCCGGGATCCAGAATAATCCGTTTGATGCCCAGGCCAAGTTGCTGGGCCAGGGACGGCACCACTTTGTTTGAATCTGCAATGCTAGGGTTAACCGCTATTTTGGCGTTGGCCCTGAGCGGGGCATGGGATGGTTGTTGGGCAGACGGGGCGCGGGCTGCTGGCGGTGCTTTCGCGGTTTGCGGGGCGGGTGCCGCTTGCTCTTCATCCCTTTTTTGTCCTTTGAGGTCAATAACGATCCGGAAGGGATTTTGCAGGCTGAATATCTTGTAGTCTGACAGGGAGACGGTATCCAGAACCACCCTGGTTATATCGGGTGAATGTTGGCCGCTTCTTACTCTTTTCAGGAGACCGTCATTGATCGGAATCGGGGCCTGCAGTTCCGGGGCAATCCGGCAGTTTTCCAGGTCGATATAGAGTCGCCGGGGGGCATTGGCGGTTTTCTTGAGAAGATTTTCCCGGTACTTGACCGGGGTGTTGGTTTCAATGACCACCCTGGTATAGTTGCTGCTTGACCAGTAGCGTAATGGTTTAAGCGAAGCCTTGCCGGCAGTGCTGGGGGGGCTGACTGCCACGGGAGTCTTTGTGTTGATTCTGGTTTTTTTATTGCCGGATAAGAGGACGGTGGCATTTTGTTTGCTGGTTCCGGTGATTTTATCAAGGGCAACAGTGGCGGCCGGAACCATGTCGCCATCCGGATAAAGTCTAAGCAATCGTTTGAAGAATCTAGCCGCCTTCTTGCGGTTTTGGCGGTCCTTCAGATGGATATTGGCGATGGCCAATAGCGCGTCATCGGCCAGGCGGTCTTTCGAGTAGAGGGAAACGATGTCCTCGTAGTAGGCGATTGACTCGCCGAGATCCATCGGGTTATTGAACTGTCCGTACATCTCGTGATAGAGCCTGGCCATCATGAAAAGAGCTGACGGCGCCAGCCGGTGGGATTGATCGGCCCGGTAAATATTGCGGAATTTTGTGATGGCGGCAAGCCAGTTTTGCCGTTCCGCGGCCAGGGTTTTATTATCTGATAATGTCTGATGGTATTGCTTGGCCTGATAATATTTGCTGGCCGTGTCGCTCTTGTTAATGGCTGATTGGGCCGGTAGTGGCGCAATTAAGAGACATAGCGCGGCCAGACAGGCGGCAAAGCGTCTTAAGGAGAACATTTTATGTTTATGCGGATAACTCATCATGTTGATTTCTTCTTTTCAGCTGATATAGCCGATCAAACCCTTTCATTCAACTCTTTTAACTCATAAAGTACCGCCAGGGCATCAAGGGGAGTCAGACTGTCCGGCTGCAATTCGTCAAGTCTCCGCCGCACTGGGTGGGGGTCGGGGCTGAACAGGCCGAGCTGACTGGGATGGGCAGAGTCAGCGCTGCCCCTGCCGGCAATCCGCGGTTCACCATGTTGGTTTAGTTCGCCACTTTCGATATTACGGAGAATCTCATGGGCCCTGGCTACGACCTGTGGAGGCACCCCGGCCAGGGCTGCTACTTGGATGCCGTAACTGCGATTGGTTCCGCCGGGCAGCAGTTTATGGAGAAAGACGATGGTGTCGTTCCATTCGCGGACCGCAATATTGTAATTCTTGACCCGGTCGTAGGTCATGGCCAGTTCCGTCAGTTCGTGGTAATGGGTGGCGAAGATGGTCTTGACGCCCTTGCCATTCTTGTTGACCAGGTCCTCGGTCACGGCCCAGGCGATGGAGAGGCCGTCGAAGGTGCTGGTGCCGCGACCGATCTCATCAAGAATTACCAGGCTGCGTTCCGTGGCATTGTTGAGGATATTAGCGGTCTCATTCATCTCGACCATAAAAGTTGACTGGGCCTTGCGCAGGTCGTCCATGGCCCCGACCCGGGTGAAGATTCGATCGACCACTCCAATCCGGGCCTCGGCGGCTGGCACCATACTGCCCATCTGGGCCATGAGGACGATCAGGGCGGTCTGTCGGAGCACTGTTGATTTACCGGCCATATTCGGGCCGGTGATGATCAGGACCTCTTCGCTGCTCTGGTCGAGATGGACATCGTTGGGGACGAAGCGGCCGGTCGGCAGGGCCTGCTCGATAACGGGATGGCGGCCCTCGGCAATCGTGATTTCTTCGGAATTGTCAACCGTTGGCCGGACATAATGGTTACGCCGGGCCACTTCGGCCAGACAGCAGAAGAAATCCAGTTCTGCGACATATGCAGCCGCTCGGAGAATCCTCGAACTCTGCCCGGCAACTTTCGCTCTGATCTCGCAGAACAGCTGGTATTCAAGGTCCAGGCGTTTGTCCTGGGCGCTAAGGACCTTTTCTTCGAATTCCTTGAGTTCAGGGGTAATAAAGCGCTCGGCATTGACCAGGGTCTGTTTGCGGATGAAATAGTCGGGTACCTCGGCCTGTCTGGCCTTGGATACTTCCAGATAATAACCGAAGACCTTGTTGAAGCCGATCTTGAGGTTGCTGATGCCGGTTTTTTCTTTCTCCCGGTTTTCCAGGTCAAGGATGAGGTTCTTGCCCTGGGTCAGGAGGGTCACCAGCTCGTCAAGCTCAGCGTTATAGCCTTCCTTGATCAGACCGCCTTCCCGCAGGGTGATCGGAGCATCTTCCCGGATAGTCTCTTCGAGTAATTGCCGGATATCGGCCAGATCATCGAGCCGGGTGCATTCCTCCGCCATTATCGAGGCGGCTTCGGCGGTCTCCTTCAAGGCGGGTAATTGCTTTAGAGAATATTTGAGCGCCTTTAAATCACGACCGTTGCCGCTGCCCAGTACGATCCGGCTGTTAAGACGCTCCAGATCATAGACGTTGTCCAGCAGCTCACGCAGTTCCACGCAATAACCATGGTGTCTGACCAGTTGCTCGATGGTGTCGAGACGACGGTTGATCGAGGCAATATTCTGCAGGGGGAAAAGCAGGTTGCGCTTTAACAAGCGGGCGCCCATCGGGGTGCAGGTTCGGTCCAGGCAATGGAGCAGCGAGCCCTCCCTCTGGCCGCCGATCAGGGTCTGGGTCAGTTCAAGGTTGCGCCGGGACGAATCATCGACCATCAGAACATCATCAATAAAGAGGGGCGATAAGCGCTCGATGTGGCTTAAGTCGGTTTTCTGGGTGTCATTGAGATACTGGAGCAGCCCGCCGGCTGCGGTAAGTCCGGAGTTGAGGTGGTCGCAGCCGAATCCGGCCAGATTGGCGGTCTGGAAATGTTCGAGCAATCTCTCCCGGCCCGTGTCCTCCTGAAAGAAGCCGGTGGCCCGCTTGGTTATGCAGATGGAGGGGAGCAGGCCCAGATTATCGGGCAGGCTGGCGTGGTCATCCGGTTCGATCAGGAGCTCGGCGGGCATCATCCGATTAAGCTCATCGATCAGATCCTCACTTTCTTCCCTCTCCGCAACGAGAAACTCGCCGGTTGAAAGGTCGAGAAAGCTTAAGCCCCACACTTTGCGCAATTGGCAGACGGCAGCCAGATAGCGGTTGCTTTTATCATCCAGGACCTGCTCTTCGGTGACCAGCCCGGGGGTGACCACCCGCACCACCTCGCGTTTGACCACGCCGGTGGCCAGTTTGGGATCTTCGACCTGCTCGCAGACCGCCACTCGGTGTCCGGCATTAACCAGTTTGGCGAGGTAGCTGGCGCCGGCGTGGTGCGGGATGCCGCACAGAGGGATTCGATCTTCTTCTTTATCTTTGCTGTTTCGGCAGGTGAGGGTGATGCCCAGGACCTTGGAGGCAATCTTGGCGTCATCGAAGAACATCTCATAGAAGTCGCCCAAGCGGTAGAAGAGGATGGCATCCTGATGTTGTTCTTTGATGGCCAGATACTGCTTGAGCATTGGCGTTAATTTGGGGGATTTGCTCATGATAATTATAGTTACTGCGCTTCCGGTTTAATAATGGCTTGAAAATCGTCAAGCAACCGTGCAAAAGTTTGCTCAATATGTTCCGGGATGGTGCGAATATCTCCTACGGTGGTCATGAAATTGTGATCGCCGTCCCATCTGGGTACGATGTGGAAGTGGAGATGGTCGGCCAGACCGGCCCCGGCAGTGACGCCAAGGTTCAGACCAATATTAAAACCGTCCGGTTGCAGTTTGTGCTTGAGGATGGCTGTGCACTTTCTGATCATCCTCATTAGCTGGTTGGCCTCGGTCTCGTTGAGATCTGTCAGGTCGGCCAGATGACGGGCCGGTGCTACCAGCAGATGCCCGTTGCTATAAGGGAACCGGTTCAGCAGAACCACGGTAAAATGATCCCGGCAGAGAATAAGGTTTTCGCGGTCGTATAACTGGTCTGGGCTTGCGTCAAATATGCAGCCCTCGAATTTTTTCTCATGGCCGAGCACATATGACATACGCCATGGCGCCCAGAGGTTCTTCATGGTAGCTCCGGGACTCGTTTGATCCGGCCATGTAGTTCGCTGTCAATCTCCAAGATGGCGTAGGTCCCGGAACTGCCGAAACTGCCGGGGTTGATGAACAGGATGTGGCCGACCCGGTGACAGACGGCTTTATGGGTGTGGCCGTAAACTATGCAATCGGCTTCGGCGAATTCGCTGAAGAGACGGTCTTCAATGTCGTGGTAGCCGTAGCCATAGCCATGGGTAAGAATTATGGTGAAGTTGTTGATGGTGATTTTACGTACGGCTGGAAACTGGTTGCGGGATGACATATCACACATATTGCCGTGGACGGCATACAGCTCCTTACCTTGAAATGCACTAAGGATGGCTTCACTTGTAAGGTCACCGGCATGGAAAATTATTGAAACATCTCTGAAACACGTCTCGACATGAGCTTTGAATAGCTCAGATGGTTGGGACAGATGGGTGTCGGACAGAATGCCGATCCTGGTTGGCGCCATTACATATTTGTTCTGCTTTGAAGGTGGATGAAAGTAATTAGTGAGATATTAACTTAAAAATAGAAAAAGTCAATGCGGTCAGAGGGTTAGCCTGATCTGTATATCCGGGGTGCTGCTGATATAGTTATAGGCAAAGAAGGGGGGTAAGGATTCGCCTAATCTCATCCTGAGTGATGCCGGTAACGGCGAGCCTTTTATGGCGACCCTGGTGACCGCTTAGCAGAGTGATTGCAGATTTAGGGATTTTGAAGAGTTTGGACATGAAAGCCGTTACTTGGGCATTGGCCTTGCCTTCAATCGGGGGGGAGGTGATGGTTAGTTTGATCGAGCCATCATGCAGGCCGACTACCCGGGTACGGGAGGATTTCGGCTGGACGTAAAGATTAAGGATTACCTGCTGGCTTCCTTTGGCGGTCAGATATGGCATGGAAAATGGAAGTGTTTTCCGAGGGGCAGAGACCGGGTTTCAGCTGGTCTTGTCATCTTCGCTGATGGAGACGGATGGCTCCAACTCGTCCAAGGGGTCCTCGAAGGAAAACAGCATCTCTTCTTCTCCTTCTAAATCGGTGATGGGGACGGAGGGGCTTAGATTATCGTCATCATCCAAATCCAAAGGCTCGATATCGGTCAGGTTAAGAGTGACGGGCTGGTCCGGGTCATCAAGCGGGGCCTCAGCGGTTTGCTCGTTGGACAGCTCGATTTTTTCGTAGAGATCTTCCAGGTCGTGGTCACCAATATCTTCGGTTGGAGCTAAGGTAAGAGATTCTTCTTCCGAAGTTGGTGGAGTGAATTCTTCTATCTGGGGCAGAGGGCCAAGGGCCTTAAGGGTTGTGGGCACGGCCTCGTCGATATGGTCAAGATAGTTGTTGAGAAGTTGGCGCATGTCAGTCATGACTCGGCCTTTTATCTCGATCAGGCGATTGATGCCGCTGGTCAACTCCAGATGCTCTTTCTGGGAATCTTCAAGGATTTGCCGAGCTTCAGTTTCGGCGTTGACCCGGAGGTCTGCCGCTTCCTGCTGGGATTTTTCGACAAGTTCATCAACCTCCTGGCGAATTTCGACCTCCAGTTCCTCAGCCGTTGCCCTGGCGTTCGTCAGCAGTTCATCAGCCTCCTGACGGCTTTTGGCCTGCATCTCGTCACTTATTCTCTGGGCCGATAAAATGGCACTCTGAAAGGCCTGTTCTTTGTTTCTATAGTTGGCTAACTCCTTCTCCATGGCTTCGATCTTTTCCAGGAGTTGTTTGTTTTCCAGGGAGACGATCAGGAGTTCTTCCGCGATTTTTTCCAGGAATTTATCGACTTCGTCCATGTCGAAACCGCGCATGCGGACGTGGAATTGTTTGGACTGGATGTCTTGTGGGGTAATCGTCATATTTCTACTCCTCTTTATGACCGATCATGACTTATCCGATAGCACGGGCAAGTTGCTGCAGGGTTGGCACGATAAAACTTCTCAGGAATAATATGGCAACGATCAGCACCATTGGTGAAAAATCAATGCCACCGCCTAATGTTGGCACCACTCTGCGTATCCTGGCCAGCAGCGGTTCGGTTGCTTCAAAGACAAAGCGGACAATAGGGTTGTAGGGATCGGCGCTGACCCAGGAGACAATGGCTCTGCCGATTATGATCCAGATATAAGCGCCTAAAACCAGGTCCACCAGAGTGGCTATGGCACCGATAAAATTGCTGATAACGAACATGGATTCGGTAAAACCTCCTCAGGTTTCATTGTTTAATGATTCTTTTAAATAATAATCTATTAAAAAACAGCGGCTTAGGCAAGAAAACAAATTTTATTGGTAAATTAGCAAGCAGGTAAAATTGTTATAAGCAATTAGCTTAAACAATCAGGGGGCCGAGTGATTTATCTCGCGATTAGGCCACCTTGCTCCCTATTTTGACTGGGCCGCTGATTGTGGAGAGAACCAGGGTGTTGCCGTCCTTGGCGGCCAGGACCATGCCGTGGGAGGTGACACCCATCAGTTTGACCGGCTTGAGGTTTGCGGCGACGATAACTTTTTTACCGATTAAATCCTCCGGCTCGTAGAATTCGGCGATGCCGGCGACGATGGTTCTCTCTTCCGGGGCGCTGACGGTCAGCTTGAGCAGGCGATCAGATTTCTTGATTTTTTCAGCGCCGGTTATTTCGGCAACCCGCAGGTCGACTTCTTTAAACTGGTCAAAGCTGATCGTTCCAACATCTGCCCCTTGATCTTCTTTGCTTGCATTTTTGTTTTTCTGCGAGACCTTTTTCGGTTGCTTCTTGATTTGCTTTGGTGAAAGTTCCTTCTTTTTAAGGCGGGGGAACAGGGCTGGACCCGGGGTTATGGCGCTGGCTGCGGTCAACAGGCCCCATTGCGCTTGGCTGGTGAGGTTCGGCGGCGCTTCAAGTCCCAGAGCGGTGGCCATTTTAGCAGCGGTGGTCGGCATGATCGGGTGCAGGGTCAGGGTGGTCAGCCGCAACGTCTCCAGCAGGGTATAAAGTACAGTGTCAAGGCGCTCCTGTTTGGCGGGATCTTTGGCCAGTTCCCAGGGCGCATTAGTGACAATATAGCGATTGGCCATCCCGATAACCTTCCAGACTTCCTGTAAGGCCCGGTTGAAGGCAAAGTTCTCCATCTGCTTAGCGTATTCGGCGACCATCGTGGTGGCGGCTTCAGCCAGTTCATGGTCACTACCCTGAACAGTGCCCGGACTCGGAACCTTGCTGGCGCAGAAATTTTTAACCATGGTCAGGGAGCGGCTGAACAGGTTGCCTAGATCGTTGGCCAGGTCGGAGTTTTGCCGGTTTATCACGGAGTCGTAACTGAATGAGGAATCCAGGCCGAACGACATCTCCCGCAAGAGGAAATAACGGACGGAATCAACTCCGTATTCATTGACCAGATCGGCCGGGCGCACCACATTGCCGATGGATTTGGACATCTTGGTTGCGTTGATGTTCCAGTAGCCATGGACATGCAGCTTTCGGTACGGGGCCAGACCCATCGACTTGAGCATGGTCGGCCAGAAGATGGCGTGGGGTTTCAGGATGTCTTTGGCGATTACATGCTCGGCCCCACTCCAGTAACGGTCGAAATCGGCCCCGTCAGGGTAGCCGATCCCGGTCAGGTAGTTGATCAGGGCATCGAACCAGACATAGGTGACAAACTTGTCGTCAAATGGCAGCGGGATGCCCCAGGTAAGGCGGCTGGTGGGTCTGGAGATGCAGAGGTCCTCCAGTGGTTCTTTGAGGAAGGAGAGAACCTCGTTGCGGTATCTTTCCGGTTGGATAAATTCCGGATTTTGTTTGATATGATCGATCAGCCAGTCCTGATACTTAGACATCCTAAAGAAATAATTTTGCTCGGTGATCGAATCGGGAGGGGTCTGGTGGTCCGGGCAATTGCCGTCAGACAGCTCCTTTTCGGTCAGGAACCGCTCGCATCCCTTGCAGTATAGGCCTGAGTATTCACTGAAGTATATGTCGCCCTGATCGTGGACCTTCTGGAGGATATCCTGGACTGTTTTAATGTGGACTTTGTCGGTGGTGCGGATGAAGTTGTCCGGCTCAATACTCAGGGGCGGCCACGCTTCCCGGAACATATTGCTGATCCGGTCGGCGTATTCCTGGGGAGATTCATTCGATTTAGCTGCCGCCTCAGCGATCTTGTCGCCGTGTTCGTCGGTGCCGGTCTGGAAGCGAACATCCGCGCCGGCCATCTTCTGAAAACGGCTGGCGGTATCGGCAACAATGGTTGTGTAGGCGTGGCCCAGATGGGGCTGGGCATTTACGTAAAAAATCGGGGTGGTGATGTAGAAACTCATTGATGGTGGTCTCGTAAAAAATGGCCAAAGGGCATAGTGATACCGGAATTGTCAGGCCGTTAAGGGAAGACTGCGAAAATTTTAATTACCCTGGGTTTTTGCCGGTGGTTGTTTGGTGTCTTTTTTGGGTTCGTTGCGGGCCTTGTGGCTCTGTTTTTTTGATCTATGGCGGCGGCCTTTGCCTTTCTGCTTTTTTTGTTCCCTCTGGGGCCCCCCTTGTCTCTTCTGGGCTCTGGGTGGCTCAGGTCCTTTCATGGCCAGCCACTCTTTTTTGCTGATAACCCGTTTTTGATCAGGTTCTCCGAGCGGCATGATGGTTACTTCCTCTTTGAGGATATTGCTGTGCAGGATCTTGTAGTCAACGCCATCCAGCGTGAAGGTCTTGCCGGGTCTCGGCATGCCTTTCCGCATTTTGTGGTAAGTGCTGTATTCATAGGTCAAACAGCAGAGGAGGCGGTTGCATACCCCGGAAATCTTGGAGGGGTTGAGGGCCAGGCTCTGTTCCTTGGCCATTTTGATTGAGACCGGCGCGAAGTCCTTGATGAATGAAGAACAGCATAATTCCCGGCCGCAACCGCCGAGGCCGCCGATCATCTTGGTCTCATGGCGGACGCCGATCTGGCGAATTTCGACCCTGGTTCGGAACTCCTGGACCAGGTCTTTGACCAGCTCCCGAAAATCAACGCGATTTTCAGCGGTGAAATAAAAGATGATCTTGCTGCCGTTAAAAAGTCTCTCCACCCTGGTCAGCTTCATGGCCAACTGGTGTTTTTCAATATGTTTCTGGCAGATGGTAAAGGCCTCCGCCTCCCTCTCCATCAGTCGGGCGATCTTGGGTAATTCGTCGCGGTTGGCCCTTCTGACTATCAGGTGACTGGTCGTTTGTTTTGATTCTCTGCCGGGGACATCCAGTCGAGGGCCGCTGCTTGTTACCGTGGCCGGTTCGAGGCCATGGTCGGTCTGGATCATCACCATTTCTTCCCGGACGAGGTTGGTGATCCGGGAGGCGGCAGAAACGGCGGGGGTGTGAGCCCGGAAACGCACGTAATAGAAATTGTTCAGGGCTGATGCCGGTTTGTGTTCGGCTTGTTTTTCCCCGGCCTTATCATCTGTGCCCGGTTTAGCGATATCTTTAGGAGAATTATCCTGCAAAATTGTCCTCAATAATTACAAATTATTATCTGGAAACTTTTCCGGCCAGGCCGAAATAGATTAATCTGGGATAATAACAGCCCCGGTTGTTTAAAGCAAACCAAAGAAGAGGTCTTCGCAGACCAGAGTTTTGTTGCAGTTCCGGGCCAGTTGCCTCTGGGCGATGTCGAACAGTTCAAGCCGGGCCAGAAGGGCGGTGAGGGGCCAGCTTTTGGCAGTCTCAGCGGTTATGTCCCGCAGATCCTGATTGACGATTTCCTCCGGTAGGTTGCTGGCGACGATGATCAGGTCCCGGAACCATAATTTGAGCAGATCCAGCAGTTCCGGCAACTGGTCGTTGAGGGCGGCCGCTTGCTCGGCGAGTCGGAAAACTGCTTCGACAGATGTCGAGTTGGCCTGTCTCAGCTTAATGAACGTGTCAATAATAGCCTGCCTGGTTTCGAGGAGTTCCCGGTCGGTCATCATCCTGGCCTGACCCAAGCTGCCGTAGGTTATTGCCGTAAGAGAGGCGGCATCATCCGGCTCGATCCCCCCTGCAATCAATTTTTCCTCGATCAGTTCGTGGGGCAGGCCGGTGAAGGGAATTATCTGGCAGCGGGAGGTAATGGTCGGCAGGATCTCGCTGGCCTCATCGCCGGTAAGGATCAGTTGGTTGCCTGGCGGAGGCTCCTCAAGGAGCTTTAAGAGGCTGTTGGCCGCTTCCCTCCGCATGGTATGGATATCGGCGATCAGTACAATCCGGTATTTTGCCTCAAAGGGTGGAAAGGTCAGGGCATGTTTTAATTCCCGGATCTGTTTGATCTTGATTGAAACACCTTCCGGCTCAACGAGCAGCAGATCCGGGTGGTTACCGGATTTAAGCTTCCGGCAGGATTGACAGGTGGTGCAACCATCCTGGCTGTTCGTGGGGGTCTGGCAGTTCAGGTAATTGCCGAAGGCCCGGGCCAGGGTTTTTTTGCCGACCCCGACCGGTCCTCTGAATAGATAGGCGTGGCCCAGGCGCTTACTGGACACCGCCCGGCGCAGCATTTTCTTGGCCTTTTCTTGACCGAGTACCGAATCGATGGTGAAGTAGTCGCTGGCCATATTAGCGGAAGAGACTGCCCTGGCGGTGGTCAATCTCGATGCTGTCATCGTCTTCTGGGAACTGATTTTGGCTATCGGCTGCTCCCCGCACATAAAGGAAACGCTCAAGGTTACGCTGGTACTCGCTCCATTGATAGCCCTCGCCTTCAAGTTTCTGGCCCAAACCGGTGATGTAATCTATTTTGGCGTCAAGGTCATCGATGAAGTTCAGGACGAAGGCCTCCAGGATCATCGGCAGGGTGGGTGAGCCGAACTCGTGGCGGCCATGGTGGGCAAGGATCAGATGTTTCAGGTTGGTCGCGGTCTCTTGCGGGAATCCGTCGATTCCGGCAATTTTATCCTGGATCATCTCGATAGCCAGAACCATGTGGCCCATCAGTCGACCCCGGTCGGAATAGTCGTAGGGAAACTCTTCGTAGTCAAACTCGACAAGTTTGCCGATATCGTGGAGGATGGCGCCGGCCAGGAGCAGAGAGCGGTCAAGTGCCGGGTAGAGTTCGCTGACGGCCTCTGCCGCTTTGGTCACCCCCAAGGTGTGTTCCAGGAGGCCGCCCAGACAGGCGTGGTGCATGTGTTTGGCGGCCGGGGCTTTCTTGAACAGGGTGAATATCTGCCGGTCATTTAAGAAGGCCAGGACCAGTTCGCGCAGATGGTCGTTGGCGATGGTTTTGGCGAGCCGGGCCAGCTCAGCGGCCATGGCTGTGATATCACCAGAGGTGGCCGGGATGAAGCGGCCCATCTCTTCGGCTGGGACCTCGCATCTTTCGAGATGGTCGATCTTGAGTTGCAGAACGCCCCGGTAGGATTGGGCCTGGGCTTTAATTTTGATAGTGGCGCCGGTCGGGCAGCTGTCGATATAACGGTCGGCATTTTCCCAGACCCGGCAGGCAATTTCGCCGGAAGCATCCATGATGGTCAAAGCCAGAAACGGCTTGCCGTTCTTGGTCTCCCCCCGGTTTACCTCGCGGACTAGAAATACTCCGGCAATGGCTTGGTTGTCGAGGATATCCTTGATCATCAGGTCTTGCATCGATTCATAACCGGTAAGCTTTTTAGTCGGGCGCCATTTTTGCGGTGGCTTAAATGATAATGGCCTGAAAGCATCAGAAATCCAGGGTCTGCTGCCAGGAGGATTTAAGCCCGGTCAGTGATTCTTCCATCACCTTGTTGCCAGTCAATCCCGTCACCGTGAGGCTCTTGGCCTCGGTTACCGTGCCGATCTTGCCATATGCGGTCCCGGCCATGGCTTTCTCAAAGGCTGCACCCTTCCGGGGTGGGACCGTGACCAGCAAGCGGCTTTGGGATTCGGAGAAGAGCAGCACGTCATCACGTTCAATATCTTTGGCGACAACCTCGCGCAGATCTATCGCCATGCCCAGGCCGCCGGCAAAGGCGGTTTCAGCCAGGGCCACGCCCAATCCCCCGTCGGAACAGTCATGGCAGGAGGCGACCAGCTCGTCGGTGATTGCCTTAGACAGGGCCCGGTATCTGCTCATGGCCTCTTCGCCGTTGACTTTGGGTACCTGATTACCGATAGCCCCGAGCTGGGCACCATATTCGGAAGCACCCAATTCCGGATAGGTTGTGCCGAGCAGATAGACAACGTCACCACCCTTTTTGGCATCCATGGTCACCGCTTTTCTGATATCGTCAATCTTGGCGACCACCGAAAACAGCAGGGTGGGGGGGATGGATATCTTAGTGTCGCCGACCTGATAGTCGTTTTTCATGCTGTCCTTGCCCGAAATGCAGGGTACTCCGTAGGTGCGGGCGTAATGGGCCAGGGCCTTGTTGGCCCGGACCAGTTGGGCCAGTTTATAAGGGCCGTCCGGGGTTTTGTCGGAGAGGATCGGATCGCACCAGCAGAAATTGTCGAGGCCGGCCATGGTTTCAAGACTGGCGCCGACTGCAACGGCGTTACGCACTGCCTCGTCGAAGGCGCAGGCCACCATGTGGTAGCTGTCGATATCGGAGTAGCGGGGGCAGATACCGTGGCCGACGACCAGTCCTTCGAATGAATCGAGCAGGGGCCGCACCACCGCCGCATCGCTGGGCCCGTCGTTATCGATGCCGGTCAGGGGTTTGACCACGCTGCCGCCCTGGACCTCATGGTCGTATTGGCGAACTATATACTCCTTGCTGCAGACATTCAGGCGGCCGAGCAACCCCTTTAGTTCTTTGCCAAGATTGAGCTCGGTCGGCAGGGTTGGTTCGTCGTATTTTTTCTGTTCCCATTTAGCTGTCATCTGCATGGGCGGCAGACCCTTATGGACGAAATCCATGTCCATGTAGGTCACGGTTTTGCCCTCATAAAGAACGTGGAATTTGCCTGAATCAGTGTAGGTGCCGAGGATACTGGCCTCGACATCCATCTTGTCGCAGAGGGCCATAAACTCATCGATCTTCTCGGGGGCCACGGCCAGGGTCATTCTTTCCTGGGCCTCGGAGATAAAGATTTCCCACGGTTGCAGGCCGGCATATTTGAGCGGCGCTTTGTCCAGATGCAGCTCAAAGCCGTTGGTGTCCTGGGCCATCTCGCCAACCGATGAGGACAACCCCCCGGCGCCGTTGTCGGTCATGCAGGTGTAGAGGCCTCGGTCTCTGGCGATCAGCAGACAGTCGAACATCTTCTTCTGGGTGATCGGATCGCCGATCTGGACCGCCGTGGCCGGAGAGTTTTCGTTCAGTTCCTCGGAAGAAAAGGTGGCGCCGTGGATGCCGTCTTTGCCGATGCGGCCGCCGGTCATTACAATGTAGTCGCCAGGGTTGGCCAGTTTGTCTTCGGAGGGCTGGCCATTGATCTTTGACGGCATCATGGCGACGGTGCCGCAGAAGACCAGGGGTTTTCCGGCGAAGCGGTCGTCAAAGACCAGGGAGCCGTTGACGGTGGGAATGCCGCTCTTGTTGCCGCCGTGCTCAACGCCTTCCCGGACTCCCTCCATGATTCGCTTGGGGTGGAGGAGGCGGGCCGGTAGTTCCTGATCGTAAAAGGGCGAGGCGAAACAGAAGACGTTGGTGTTACAGAGGAGTTTCGCGCCCATGCCGGTGCCGAATGGATCGCGGTTAACGCCGACGATGCCGGTCAGCGCTCCGCCGTAAGGGTCGAGGGCGGACGGGCTGTTGTGGGTTTCGGCCTTGAAGACGGCGCTCCACTCGTCGTTGAAGCGGATAACCCCGGCATTGTCCTTGAATACCGACAGGCACCAGTCGTTAGCTCCCATGCTCTGGCGGATGTCGGCGGTGGGTTGGCGGATATAGGTGTCGAACAGGCTGTTTATCGTTTCCTTGGTGCCAGCCTCAGTGTCTTCGTAGTCGATGTCACCGGCGAAGATCTTGTGTTTGCAGTGCTCCGACCAGGTCTGGGCCAGAATCTCCAGCTCGACGTCGGTGGTTTTTTCACTTAAACCCCGGGCCCGGCGCTCTTCAATGTTGGCCGGATCGGCCATGTATTCGCGAATAAATTTCATCTCGGCCAGGGTCAGGGCCAGGACCCCTTCGCGGCTGATCCGCATCAGTTCTTCGTCGCTAACGTCAAGATCGATCTCGTTGACCACGATCGCGCTGTCATCCTGAACCTTGGCGGCGAATGGTTTAAGGCCGCCGGCCTCCTTAAACTCGGCCTGGTCCATGATGGTGAAACGCTGGATCAGCTCGTTGGCCAGTGATTTTCTGGCGATGGACCCAACTTCCTCCCGGCTGATAGCGCCGGAGATCAGGAACTGGATAGAGGTGTAAACTGTTTCGCTGCGGTCAAGCTTGCGGCCGATCATAATTTCCAGGGCCTGGGCCGCGGTCCGGCCTTCGTTGTCGGTTACGCCGGGCCGGAAGCCGACCTCGATCAGCCAGTCAAAGTCGCTGTCCCATTTAAGGGCCAGGGGCGAAAGAGACCAGTCCTGGGTGACCGGATCGCAATAGGGACCGCTGGCGGCCTGGGCGAGTTGTTCCTCGCTGATCTCGGCCTCGACCGTGAAAATCTTGATAGTCCTGACTTCGTCGATCTCAAGTCCCAGGTCGGTGCGGATTTTCTTGCGGGTGCTTTCACCGAAAGAGTCGTTTAGAGAAGGTTTTAGTCCTACCTGGATGCGGGCGAGCATGAATTTTCCTCACGTATTAAATTGGTGACCAATGGTCTTTTTGGCCAGCCTGAACTGTTTTTGGGATAGCGAAAAGTAAACATACTAAATTGGCCTCGTTTTTGAAACGTGGAAAAGGAAAAAAGAGCATGATTTTAGCGGAAAGCCGTATGCAAGGCATGAAATAAATCTAACCCCTCGTCTTAATGGGCTGGGACCGGAATTGCTTCTTGGTGAACATGGGTTGAATTTCAACTTCTCTTGGCAGGGAGGTATGAGGTGTGATGGGCAGATATTAGTAGAATCTGGAGATTTGCTAACTAAAATTATTTTATAGTTATAGGATTTTTGTAAAATTATTTTATAGTTGTTCGGTGGAGAGGGGGTGCCGTTATTCTGTGGTCTCCTGATGTAACATGTTGTTTTGCCGTAAAGAAACTGATGGAACTGGTGTCTGGCGGCGGCGGGCACAAAAATTGCTTTATTAACTGGCCAGCCTGCTTTTTTGGCAGGTCTTGGGGTATGCCTACTGAAAACCGGTCTCGGTTAAGCGGGATTTTGGCCCGTGGGTAAAAAATATCACTGGTGATTAGCCAATGAAAGCAAGAAAGCTGTTAAGTAAAATGCCAAGTTGTGGCAGAGAGGGATTTTCTCTGATCGAATTAATGGTTGTGATCGGCATCCTCGCTATCTTGGCCTTTAGTGTTGGCGCCTATATTAATGCTACACCGACCAAGCTGAAGTCCTTTGTCTTTAACACCAAAATGCGTTTCAATCAGGCCAGATTCGAGGCCGTCAAGCGCAGCCGCAATGTCTATCTGGATTTTGATTTTGATGGCGTTGTCGGCATTGATAACGGCTTCACCATATGGGTGGATGATAATGGTGATGGAGCCTATGTCGCTGCCGATGGAGATTCAATCATCGAAACGGTGGAGTTTGTCAATAAGGTGTCCCTCGCCAGCAAGCATGGCCCGGAGATTTATGCAGGCCCGGCCAGTGCCAGCGGCGGGCCAGGTACTGACGGCCCGGGTGATAGTACAATAAACGATGGGGTCTCGGCCGCTGGGGGGGTTGATTACTTCCGCTTCAAACCCGATGGCGACAGTATCAATGGTACCGCTTATTTTTATTTCCCGACAGAGCTCGATGGGGCCAAGGTGGTTGCCTCCGGACCCTGGGCGATAATTGTCAATAGCGTGGGGCGGATTCGCGTTGATGAATGGCGTTCCACCGGTGGCTGGCAAGTCAATAAATAAGATGTGCTCAACAGCAGGCAAACTTGGGAACAGGAAAGGATATGGATGCCGGTAAGATGAAAAAGAGCGGTGGTTACTCTCTGATCGAGGTCATGGTCGCCATGGTGATCTCCCTTATTGTCCTGAGTGGGGTCTATAGAGTGATAACGGACGAAACCGTCAGGACTGCCAGGGAAGAAGCAGTGCTGGATATGCAGAATAATGCCCGCGCGGCCATTACCAGAATCTCCTTGGATCTTCGGCGGACCGGTTTTTTCGGGTGCGGCGGCAAATTGGGCTACCCGGCCAGTTATACTTTTGCCCCTCCCATCGTTTTTACCAATGACGCTGCTGCCACAAGCACCACCTCTGACGAGGGCACCGATGCGATTACCCTGGAATTTTTAGGCGGCGATGTCCCCCTTATTTCTGTCGATGCCTCTTCCACCAGTAGTTCGGATTTTAAGCTGGGCCGTGCGGCCTTTGTAAATGGCGATGAATTGCTGGTCACCGATTGCGATGAGTACGCCGTTTTCACCAAGACAAACGGTAGCACGACGACTCCGTCTGCTACCGTGGCACATGCTGACCTGAACAGGATCTATGGCGCAATGCAGCCGGCCCGGGTCTATGATTTTCAGAGTTCCGCTTACCGGGTCAAAGATGGCGCACTCATATTGGGTGTCGATGATGAGGTTGCCGACAATATTGAGGACCTCCAGTTCGAGTTTATCGAGGATACCGATAATGATGGTGATCTCAGCGATCAAGACTGGCAACAGACTTTTGCCGATCCCGCGGAAGTTCGGGCCGTCAGGGTCTGGGTGCTGGCCATGAGTGATACCGCCTATAGCTATACCGACAACAACACCTATGATTATCCAAACAGCCCCTATCACAGCGGGGAAATTCCAGCCTTCAGTACCAACGGGGCCGGCGGTTCACCCGCCTCACGGGCCCCGTTGGCCAATGACGGGGAGCATCGTTTCCGGTATTTGGCTTCAGCGACTATTTATCTGCGTAACGCCGGGATTTTATAGGTTAACAGGGAGTTTCTCATGAAAATGTCAATTCTGCGTAATGATGATGGTTTCACCATTCTGGAGGCGGTTTTTGCTGCCGGCATTTTGGCCTTTGCCATCCTCAGTTATACCCTTTTGAAGACCTCAAGCCTTCATAGCAAGAAGTTTTCCAAGGAGCTTTCCCAAGCCATTCAGTTGTCAAGATCCCAGATGGATGATTTTAACAAGGATGGCTACAACGACGCCAAGTTATCGGTCGTGGCGGGGACAAGGCACCTGTACTCCGAGCTGGGTACATTGCCAGCACTGCAAGTCGGTGATTTTGCCCTGGAGGACGCCAACTGGACCATCCTGGACGGATGCCCAAGCACCTTGAGCAAGCTCATCGTATTTACCGGAGAATGGAATCAGTCGGCAGCTACGCCCAAATCCATTTCACTTACTCAAGTACAGGTGCGACCATGAAGATTAGACAACAAACCGACTCGAAATACCTGAATCAGCAGGGTATGGCCCTTATTTCCGCCCTGGTGATGTTGGTGATGCTTTCCCTGATGGCAATCGGCTTAAGCATGGATAGTTCGATGAATGTGCGGATTGCCGGATATCAGCGGCTCAAGGCCATGTCCTTCGGCTTTGCCGAGTCGGGTCTGATGGCCTCTTCCGACATTCTGAGAGATAATATCTATGATGCAGGTTGGGATAATTCGAGCGGCGTCCCCCAGCAATACCCCAATCTCAGCGGTGACTATCCTGCTGGCGGTACTGTCAATATATTGGGCGATGGTGTTTTTTACATGTCGAAGAACCCCGGGACAGACGGGGAAGGAGTCCCTGTTATACAGATGACCGGTGCTATCCAGGCCGGTGTTGTCGTCCAGAATATCGCGACCAAGCTCGCGGTGGGCGGCGCTTTGCAGGTTTCCGCCGGTTATGAGGGGCGTGGCAAGAGTCAGGGGAGCGGGGGGACCCACCTGTTATACAATATTTGTTCGATCGGTTGCGAGGCTAATGGCACGGCTACGGAACTGGCCATGCACTACAGGGTTGTAATGTAATGAGGTAGCGCAGGCACAAGGAAGAAAGTTATGTTAGGGAACTTGGCTCAGGTGGTTCCTGATTTTGGAGAGCAGTCAAGAGGGTGTGGGGTGAAAATATGAAGAGACTGATTAGAAAAGCAGCCGGTATGTTTGTCGTTTTTGTGCTTATTTCGGCGGGTTTTCTGGGGCTGCACGTCGGCGAGTCATTGGCCGTTGGTGAGGTTGCGACAGACTACACAAAACTGCCGGAATTCCTTGAAACCGGTTTGAATCCCAACCTGTTGCTGGTGATTGATAATTCCGCGAGTATGTATGATCCGGCCTACGTTGATGCCGGGGGGGTCGGTTATTGCTCCGATGATAGTTACGACAGCGCCGTTGCCTACGCCGGTTATTTTGATAATCTGTTGACCAGTTGGTATGTGTATGATCAGACCGGCACCGGAGAGTTTGTCGCCCAGAGCGAAACCGATGCCAAGGCTGTCTGCTCGGGGGCGACGGGGACCCATTATAGCCAAGCTGACCTGTGTCTCACCATTGATGAGAGCGTAACTCCACATGTGGTGATGGCCTTCGCGGCCAGGGGCGGCTTGCTTAACTGGCTGACGGTCTCGAAATTTGATATTGAAAAAGCGATCCTCACCGGCGGGAAATATAATGCCAGTAAAGAAGAACTGGTTCTGGAAACTCGGGGCTGTCTGGGTAAAAGATTCATTAAGGAGGTTCCTGTAACCAGTGGCGGGACAACATATGGAGCGACTTTTGGGGTGCGGCCTCCGGACGAGGATGAACAGGTCTTAGATAGGGCTCACAACGGCTCCTTGAGCAATACCAGGATTGAAGTATTCAGGGTTGATCCTCTTGGGTTTGTGGAGGATCGTTGTAATGACGCCATTGATGCATTTCTGGACTCTAGTGGTGTCGGTAATATAAGCGTTCCTACGGGAGATTGTCTTGGTGACGCGTCTGCCTCTATAAACTCGTTCAACTTTATCATGCAGGAGTGCTGGTACTATGGTGAATTTGGCCACTGGCAGCCTGGTAACTCTAGCCTCATTACCATGAAGACTGCCTGTGAAAATGTTTATGATGCCCAGAACCCGCCGGTTCTGGCGGCTGATCTCACGACTACTTACAAGACTGTTGGGGCCCCGCAGCTTCTGCCGCAGGCAGAGGTCTGTTCCGGTCAATATTCCAATGACATTGAAGCTCGCTATGGTTATGTCGGTCGCTGTTGGGAGCCGACCTATACCGAGGATATGGACTGGGTAGATAAAGCCTGCAATCCGGCCACCGATGTTCCGAACTCGGCGGCCGGCGGCAGCCCCTATTGCGCGGCGGATAATCTCTGGTATATCTGCAGTGGGAACTATAATAATGGCAATTGTACCGGGAACCCCGGTAACTGGGTCGTCCAGCAGGTAGGGGTGCCGACCGGGGCGCCAGGAGCCCTGGCGTCAGTCGATTGGACGAATGATAACTATTACGTGGACGCTCCTGATGACCTAACCCTTGCTGCCGATGCTGATGGTGACAGATGTGTTTACCAGGCGATGACAGAGTATTGTGGCAACGTTGATCAGGCCACGGTGGTTGATCCTTCCGACGAGGTGTCGGCTTCGGCGGCAGGTGCGGCAATTCCTTCGGTCCTGGTTGATTATGCCGCCGTGTCTCAACTGGGAGCGCCTTTGCTGGCCATGAAAGGCCGGGTTAAGCAAGTCCGCAAGCCGGTCGGCCTTATCCACGAATTTAAGTATAACCTCCGGATCGGCGCCATGGCTTTTAATCTCGGGACCAAGGCGGAATGCGAGCCGGTCCAGGATAGCTCCGGGAAATGGGTTGCCAGTATCTATGATTGCCTGCAGGATAAGGGGGCGGAGATTCATGCGGGATCCTTGCCCATAGAAATTTTGCCGGACGGCAGCGGTACGAAGGTCATGGACGGCGGTCAGATTATTGCCTATATCGATGAAGGCCGCCAACATACGACTGAGTTGGCGGATGCCTTGAATGCTGTTAAGGCCAACACCTGGACTCCAACCGCTGAAGCGATGTATAGCGCGGTCGGCTATTATACCCAGAATGCTACGACCGACCTCAGGATAAATCCGCCCACCGGTGACCCGACCATACCAGGAGAGAGAGGAGATTATATCCGTGATTCCGACTGGCAAATGGATTTTGGCGACGTGGACCGAGGGAGCTGGGCAAAAGGGGCAACCTATGCGGTTGACGATATTGTCTGGACCTCTGAAAATCTTACGTACAACCTCAAGCTTTATCGGGCCAAGACTGCCGGCATTTCCGCTGCATCTAGCTGGAACATAGAGAGTGACACCGGGGTCCAGTGGATGCCGTATGATCCGGTGCTGGCCGGTTGTCAGCAGAATAACATCCTGCTCATTACCGATGGCGCCTCGTCGGCGGATATTAACGCCAAGATGAGAGCCTTTATTACCGGCCCCGACAATAATGATGGTGATACGGCCAGCACCTGGACCGCAACGATGAATGAACCGGGCGAGTATGAGTGCAAGTCATGGATCGATGGGACCTCTGGCACTGCTGGCGCTTATGATGCGGGTGAGACCATTGTCTCCAAATATTTCGGCAGCACCCTGCTGGATGATATCACCGCCTATGGCCAGAGTGACGAATCAATTTTTGCTATACCGGCGATTAACGGTATAGCGAAGGAACCGATTAATACCCATATAGTTGTGGCCGGAACCTTGCGGGACGATGGTACAACCAACGAATGTAATGCCGAGGTCATTATGGAGGCGGCGGCCCTTAATGGCCAGGAGGCGGATCCTGACGTGACCAGCAGGTTGGTCCAGGCTGCGGACCCTTCTCAACTTGAAGCTGCTTTACGGGCGGTGTTCGAGAGAACCGGCGGGGAAGTATCGTCCGGTTCGGCGGCCTCGGTTATTGCGCATTCCCGAAGTGGTGAGGGCGCGATGTACCAGGCGATCTTCTATCCCAAACAGCTTGACTCTGATGACAACGAAGTCGGCTGGACCGGCGATGTCCACGCCCTCTGGCTTGATGCGGCAGGAAATATCCGCGAGGATTGTGGCAGTTCCGACATGGTTGCCGGTGCGACGGCCTGTGCTGGAGCGGGCGATCTGCAGTTGGACCCGAGCAAGGACTTTATAGTTGAGTTTTATACAGATTCTCAGGGCACCGCCAGGGCCAGAAGGTTTATCGATGCGAATGGCGACGGCACTTTTGATAACTCTGCGGCCTGCTCTAATACTGATTATGACAATGAAGTTGACTGCCTGGATAATTCAGCAATCTGGGGCTATGCCGCAAATCTTGATTTTGTTGCAGATGGCATTCAGCTGAATGACCTACAATTTATCTGGAGCGCTGCTGACTGGCTTGCCGATGTTGACGACTTAGACGTCCTTACCCATAGGGATTACGGCGATATCACCAAGGAGAGACATATCTTTACGATGTTGCCTGATGATATTAACCAGCCGGTGAATGATAGTAACCCGCCGGTGACGGTTCCCTTTACTACGACCGAACTTTCAAATGCCCTTGGGACTAAATACTCGGGTTATTTCAACGCAGTCTCTTCGGTGGACCCGACTAAACATCGTACTGCCAATGGCATCGTTGACTTTATTCGCGGCAAGAATATGGATGCGGAAAGTTACCGGTCAAGGCAGATTGACTGGACTGATAACCCTGGTCTGGAGACGGTTAAACTTGGGGATGTTGTTCATTCTACCCCGACCCTGGTAGGTTCCCCATCTGAGAATTTCGATTTGGTCTATGGTGACCCAACCTATCGAGCCTTCCGTAAATTCTATCAGAATCGTCGGTTGGTTATCTATGCCGGCGGTAATGATGGTGGGATGCACGCTTTTAACGGTGGCTGGTATGATCGCTTTAATCATAGATTTGAGAAGTCGCCACCGGACCTTGTTGTGGGTGATCCACCAGTTACTACGGTGCTAAAAGATTACGATATGGGCGCAGAGTTATGGATGTATGTGCCGAAGAATATTTTTCCCCATCTGCGCTGGTTGACCGAAATGAACTATGGTGATAACCACGTTTATTATATTGACGCCAAGCCTTACATCTTTGACGCCAAGATATTTGACTTTGACCCGGATGATCCAAACGACATTCATCCAGGCGGCTGGGGCACGATTATGGTGGGCGGCATGAGGTATGGCGGCGGTAATATCGGGGTGGACACCGATGGTGATAATGTCGATAACGAGACCATGCGGTCGGCCTATTTTATTCTGGATATTACTAATCCTGAGTATCCGCCGGTGGTTTTGGCTGAATTCACTTCGGATGATCTGGGATTTACCTTCGCTAAGCCTAACGCCATTCCAATGTTGCGCTGCGATAAAAATACCGTTGCGGGCCTGGATGACTGCAACGCCGTCGGCAAGAATTGGCCCATGGACTGGTACCTGGCCTTTGGCTCCGGTCCCCACGATGCTGAATTGGCGCCAGCCGGCCCCCAGGCCGGAATGCAGGGCTTGAGTGATCAGCCGGCCAGGATTTATGTCATGAAGCTGGGTGGAACTGAGACTGCCGACCTTACCCCTGCCTCCCTGCCCAATGTCGGCACCGGGCAGGTAGACAGCAGCGGAGTTGTCCTTATCGATAATCCACCAATCCTTGCGGACACCTATCCCCGCTCCCTTGGCTTTTGCAGAGATCCCTCGAAAACAGACGAGGCTGCATGTTCGGATGCAGGGGAGGTCTGGAACCCGGTAGTTTGCGAAGAACAGGGTTATAAAGGATGGCTTGATAAGTTGACGTGTGAAGGCAATGGCGCTGTTTGGGTAGATCTCGGTGGTCGGTGCACCCACTGGAAGTGGAACAGTTCTGAGGCCATTTGTACTGATCATGGGTATCGCTGGATTCCCAGTGGAAGTGGAATATGTAAATGGGATCAGCCAAGTTGCCAAGATGCTGGGAAGATCTGGGACGTTCTAGATTCGAAGTGCATTGAATATAAGACAGCGGCAGATTGTACTGCCGATGGCGGCTATGCGGCCACTGGTACGACGCAGGGGCGATGCTCTAGTCCGAGTTACACGGAGGAAGGTGTTTGCATGAGTAACGGCGCAATCTGGACCAGGACCATGAACGATTCTTTTTTCGGTGATATTATAGCTGTTGATTACGATCTGTCCTTCCAGGTGGACAGCCTTTATTTCGGTTCGGTTACCAACACTCGTGACTCTGCGGCGCATAGTGATCATCAAGGAGCTATGCATCGGTTGGTCGTTAATAATGACCCGGACCCGACGAACTGGAACCTGAATTTATTTTATGATACCAGAAGCCCAGTTACTGCCGCCCCTTCTGTCGCGACGGATGGGGAACGGGCCTGGATATTTTTTGGCACAGGTCGTTTCATGTCCGGCAAGGAGGATAAAGCAATTACCTGGTCTCATCCTGATGGAACATGGTTCTTGGGGCTGAAAGAGGCGTATGACAGCGATGGTCATATGGATCTCTATGGAAGGAATGGCGGGATGCTGTTTGATGTTAGTGACGTCTGGGTTGAAAATGCCACCGGTCAACTTTCTGCTACGGTTAAGGCCAAAAATGTATATACCAACGCAGAGGTTAATCTGGCAGCGCAGACCTTTCTGGAGTTGAACGATGAGATTGGTGAACTGGATGGCTCTGACCTGGATAAATATCACGGCTGGAAGATCAAGCTGGAGAGTGGAGAGCGAGTTGTTGGCCAACCCGCAATTTTGGGGGAGATTGTGACCTATACCTCTTATATCCCTTCAGCCGATCCCTGTATACCTCAGGGGGACAGTTATCTGTGGGCAGTATATTATCGGACAGGAACTGCTTATATGCGCTCTGTCATTGGCCTGGAAAGCGATGGCGCAACTGATATGGTATTGCGGAGAGTTCATCTGGGCAAGGGGCTTTCGACCACGCCTAATATTCATTCCGGTTCCGCAGATGGTACCAAGGCTTTTGTCCAGAGTAGTACTGGCGCTATTATCAGCGTCGAGCAGGATAATCCCGGTGCTGTCAAGAGTGGCATGCAGTCTTGGCGAGAGCTTGGTGAGAGTAGGCACCAGGGCGTTTGTCCAGAGTAGTACCGGCGTCATTTGCAGCATCGAGCAAGATAACCCCGGTATTGTTAAGAGTGGATGTGTTCTTGGCGAGGGCTTAACAATTGATGGTGGCAGGTCTGGAAAAAAGGATTGTCCGGTGTCCGGGAAAGCCGGGTGTTCTGGATGGGTGTGTTTTATTAACGGTGAATCAACGGAAAAGGTTGGAAAATGAAGAGGTTATTTAGCGCAGAATCAAGTTGTGACGGCTTTACCCTAGTTGAAGTTATGATCGTCGTGGCTATTATCGGGATCCTGGCGGCGATAGCGGCCCCGGCCTACTTCAACCATGTCCTGCGGAGTCGGCAGGCCCTGGCCGTTTACGAGTTGATGGCCATTAATGCCGCCCAGGAGAGGTTTTTTGCGATGAACGGCGCCTATGCGCTGACCTTGGGGGAGTTGGACGGATATGCCAGCGCCGGCGGCGGCAACTATAACGGTCAATATTTCGAATATAGCCTTGTAGTACCGCCCCTGCCCCAGAAGATGTATATTACCGCGACGGCAGACTTGGATGGTGACCCAGCCACTGAAACGATTTGGCGGTTAGAGGTCGGCGCGATCGACAACCCAACTCAAATCTCCTCCAATGAGCAGTTCGGCTGGTCTTCTTTGGCGGCGGCGCTGGGGGATTAAGAGGGGTATGAACCATGATCTCTGACCATTTCGGACGGCTTCCTGGTGGTGATTGGCCCGTGGTCTGCGGTTGGTCTGGCGCGGGGGCGCAGCGGCAAACGGCTGTGTCTTTGATGTGCTGGAAGATATGCCAAAATTGTTATTTGAATGATCACGGCTAAGGATTTATTAAAAATTGTCAGTCACTTTTTTTACTCTTAAATTTTGCCTTTAGGGACCCAGGGGTTGTCTTTTTAAATGTAACACTTAGCAGTGTGTGTGACCGAATGGAGATAAGAAGATGGGTATCATGAAAAAAAGTTTGTTTTTTGTCGCGCTGTTCATTTCTTTCCAGCTGTTTTTTTCATTCGCTGTTATCGCTAGAGCCCCACTAAAAAGAGCAGATGTGTTGATTAGTGGGAAATACAGCCGCCCCATAAGCTATGATCCGAGATGGCTCGACAGGGAGTTTGTTAGGGGTATTACGGACAAGGATGAACTGAATGCATTATTACGAACCCGGGAAATCTCATACGTTCCCTATCGTATAATCACCTCGGGGGGGGCTTTTTATGTATCGGTGAACACTGTAGTGATAAAAGATGGCATTAGAATTGAAATTGATGATCTCCCTGTGCCATGTGCAGCCTATGTTTTCTTTTATGAACAAGCAGATAAAAGCACTCCTGGTGCTGTTAAGATTGTTATTAATGATGTTAAGGAGGGGGCTGTTTCAGAGTGGATTCGGCCAACGCCGTAACAGATGATGGTCGGGCAATCTTTTGTTTGGCGCGGGAAGTTGTGCAGTTAGTTAAGATGCTTGCGGACTGTTTGTTCTGGTTGGCGGTTGTCAATTCGGGGTAGTGCGAAAAGGATTGCTGAAGGAGAATTAATCCTGTTTGCTATAGGGATTAATGATGGTATTCCCCCTTTTTTACTTAACTTGCTTGATTCATATATAAAATGAACTATCTGAACGACCCTAAATACCTTTTTGAGCTGTTGGCGCGGGAGGGCGTAATTTCCGGTGAACAGCGGCAAATGCTCCACGAGAAGGCTTCGCACCAGCGGCAGGTCATTATGCGCGAGCGGCGCAAGAAAAGTGGGGCGACTGGCCGGATCCGTGAACCGGACCTGGTTGAGGTCATGGTCGCTCTGCATCTGGAAATCCCCGGCAATAATCCCCAACCCCTGACTGAAGAAATAATCATGCGGGCAGTGGCTAAGGACCGCGGCTTACCGTTCAAGAAAATTGATCCTCTGGAACTGGATCTGGAGGTAGTCACCAAGACCATTCCCAAGAATTATGCGCTTAAGCATCTGATGCTGCCTTTTGCCTTAAAGAACGGCATTCATGAGATCGCCCTGTACGATCCGGTTAAACTTGAGGTTCTTGCGGAAATTGAGCGGGCTAACAAGATAAGTATTAAGCCCTATATCTGTACCAGAAGCGATATAAGCCGATTGCTGGCCGAGTTTTTCGGTTTTCAGAGTTCCATCTCGGCGGCTGAGACTCATCTGGCCAAACCGATGGTCGATCTCGGGAACCTGGAGCAGTATGTCAAGATCAGTCGCGCCGGTGAGATAAATTCTTCTGATCATCATATCACCACTGCAGTTGATCATTTTTTCACCTATGCCTTCGATCAGCGGGCCAGTGATATCCATATAGAACCGAAGCGCCATAATAGTTTGGTCCGGTTGCGCATTGATGGCGTTCTTCATACTATTTACACTTTGCCGATGGCGGTGCATTCGGCGATCGTTTCCAGAATAAAGACCCTTTCCCGGATGGATATTGCTGAAAGAAGGCGTCCCCAGGACGGGCGCATTAAGGTAGATCATGAAGATAAGGAGGCCGAGATCAGGGTCTCCACCGTGCCGGTGGCTTTTGGTGAAAAAGTAGTGATGCGTATCCTTGATTCCGATGTTGTTTTCCAGGATATTGAAAAGCTTGGTTTCAGCACGCGTGACTTGGAAGTGTACCGGAGTTTCATGACCAGTCCTCACGGGATTGTTTTGGTGACGGGGCCTACCGGCAGCGGTAAATCAACGACCCTTTATTCGACCCTTAAATTGATCGCCACCTCGGAAAATAATGTGGTTACCGTCGAAGATCCTATCGAGATGGTACACGAGGAATTCAACCAGATTGCTGTGCAGCCTCAGGTTGACGTGACCTTCTCGACAATTCTCCGAAATATCCTTCGGCAGGACCCGGACGTCATTATGATCGGCGAGATTCGTGACCTGGATACGGGGGTCAATGCTATTCAGGCCGCACTTACGGGCCATCTGGTTTTTTCGACGTTGCACACCAATGACGCGGTTTCTTCGATCAGCAGGCTTATTGACTTGGGGGCGCAGCCTTTTCTGGTTGGGTCAACTTTGCTTGGCGCCATGGCCCAGCGGCTGGTTCGGACCATCTGCCCTGAATGTCGGGAGTCGGTCAAGGTCGAGGCCGAGCTTCTACGGACTTTCGGGCTCCCGGCTGAAGGTGAGGGTGAAATCGAACTGCAGGTCGGTAAGGGATGTAATAAATGTCGGCAAACCGGTTTCCTTGGCCGTTGCGGCGTGTTTGAGATCTTTTCCGTTTCCGATGAAATTAATCGGATGATCTGTGCAGGGGCTGCCGAAGCTGAGATTCGTGAACAGGCAATCAAGGAAGGAATGACCACGCTTAAGGAAGATGCTTGGCGGAAGGTCAGGGATGGGGTCACCACTTACGAGGAAGCGGCCCGGGTCACCGGCATGAGCTGATAGTATCGTGTTACCCTTTGCAAAACTGCTGTTAATGATTACATTGATAAACAAGACTTCCCCTTGCGTTTGCTGTGATGGAGCGGCAGGGGTTTTTTGTTTTAATTGAGAAGGAGAACCTGGGAAATTGTCCGGCAAAGTAGTGGCGACAAATAAGAAGGCCTATCATAATTATTTCATCGATGCTACTCTTGAGGCCGGTATGGTCTTAAAGGGGTCTGAGGTTAAATCGTTACGGGCCGGCAAGGCCAATCTCAAGGATGGTTTTGCCAAGATCAAGAATGGCGAGATTTTTTTATATAATGTCCATATTTCGCCCTACAGCCATGCCACCTATGACGCTCCTGACGCAGAACGGGTCAGGAAGCTGCTCCTCAAACGACGGGAGATCAAAAAGCTGACCGGCAAGATTCAGGAAAGAGCGTTCTCCCTGATCCCCCTGAAGATTTATTTTATAGGGAGCGGCAAGGCCAAGGTCGAACTGGGCTTGGGTCGCGGCAAAAAGAACTACGATAAACGGGCCACTCTCAGGCAGAAGGACTCGGACCGGGATGTGGCGCGGGAGATGAGTAGATATAAATAGAGGGCAAAGTGCCGGTGCACTTTATTAATTCGGCATTCTTAAATTTTAATTCAAATCATGGGGGCGAAACGGATTCGACGGGGACATATAAGCTTGGGCTGCGTGCCGAGTTCTGATAACTCGTTAAACTGTCAGAAATAAACATAATCGCAGACGATTATGCATATGCTGTAGCAGCGTAAATGCTACCGTTCACCATAACCCCTTCTCGCGGGGTTTTGTCTGAACGTCGCTAATGCGGGATAGCTTCTCGGCTGTACCTGCCGGCTGAAGAGCGAAACTTTAGTAGGATAGTGTCGGAAATTCTTGTCCTGGAGATGCTCTGACACGATAAACCAATGTTTTTACAGGACTACGCATGTAGACGCCTACAGGGGAGTGTTTTCGGACGCGGGTTCGACTCCCGCCGCCTCCACCATTTAGAAGTCCGGAGAGATCCGGTAAAACACGTAAACCTCAAGTCCAACAAGGGCTTGGGGTTTTTTGTTGTCCAAGGTGACTATCCGGTTACAATCAAGTGACAAAGACGGTATTTAAAAAAGGGGTCAAGCCCGCTTTTGACTGTTGGCAAAAGCAAATATTCGTCAATACTAAGTAAAGATGTCTCCTAAAATATTTACTACCGTAAAAGCACGGTATTTCTGACGGTGTTTTTGCATTTCATGATTGCACAAATAGCGTAAGTTGACCGATCAGCCAGACAATATGATTGCCGCCTCGGCCAGACGGGGGGCTCTTATCCTTTCTCTGTTGTCATTTCCCTCTAGTTTTAACATTCGCCAATTTATAGTGTTTAAAATCACCAATATCTAAATATATTAAACCCTAGGATCTAGTGTTTGGTTGCACAAACTTCTAGAATAAGATATTGTCTTTGTCTAGTAAGATTTTTTAATAATATTTCGGTGATCAACAATGGCACGTACAAGAGTAAAACCACAACAATTATTGGCTGAAGCATTAAGAGCAGGAAGAGCTGCCGCCAAAGACGATATCGTAAAATCCTCCTCTATTGACAGGAAATACAGGGAAATTCTCGTTAAGGAAAACTGCCTTACTGAGGTAATAAAAGGATGGTACCTGTTAACTACTCCTGAAGGCGGGGGCAGCACCACCGCTTGGTTTGGGGGGGTATGGGCATTTCTGAGGCACTATCTGTCTGACCGTTTTGGGAATAATGGTTTTTGCTTATCAGCAGAATCATCTTTCAATCTGCATACTGGAGATACAAGTATACCCAGGCAACTTATTATACTTACTAAAAAAGCCAGCAATACCAATATAGACCTCCTTCATGGCACCTCCGTTCTTTTTATGACGAACAAAGTTAATTTTCCTAAAGAAAGAGAAAAGTGGAATGGGCTTTGGATAATGCGGCTGCCTTATGCTTTGTGTCGATTAAGTCCCAGCTACTTTAAGAATGCCCCCCGTAATATAGAAATTGCTCTTAGCTCTCCCTCACTTTCGGTAGCTGAAATCTCACGAACTATTTTCAAGTATGAGACTCTTGCCGGTGCAGAGCGTATCATTGGGGCCTATAAACATTTGGGGAAAGAAGGCAAGGCCAAACAGATCAGGCAAGATTTAGTTGCAGCAGGGTATAAGATCAAAGAAGTAGATCCTTTTATTGAATATAAGCCAAAATTAAATTTGGATCGATCATTATCCCCCTATGCCGGGCGTATCCATACCATGTGGCGTGCTATGCGAGAAGAAGTAGTGAGTGTAATGCCGAAGGCCCCAAGAATTAAAAAAAACAAGAAGACAGAAATAGAACTCATCCAAGAAAAATACAAAGAAGATGCATATCATTCTTTATCCATTGAGGGCTATCAAATAACTGCGGAGCTAATTGAGAAAATAGAATCCGGGGAATGGGATCCAGAAAACAATGACGCAGATCGCCAACAGGTAAGCGAGCCTGCGAGACTCCGACACGATGCTCTGGCGGCTAAGGGATATTATGAGGCGTTTAAAGCAGTAGTTGGTAGTGTGGCAAGGGTGTTAAATAAAGAAAATCCTGGGCAAGTTTTTACAGACGAACTTCAGACCTGGTATCGGCAGTTATTTTCCCCATTCGTCAAGGCCAACAAAATACCAGCCGCCAGTTTAGCTGGTTATAGGGAACATCAGGTTTATATCAGCGGGTCAAGGCATGTGCCACCACCAAGAGAGGCTGTCCCGGATTGTATGGAGGAGTTGTTCGAGTTGTTAAAAGATGAAGAGAATCCCGCAGCCAGAGCTATCTTAGGGCATTTCTTCTTTGTTTTTATCCATCCTTATATGGACGGAAACGGGCGGATCGCGCGTTTTCTGATGAACTTGATGTTAATTTCAGGGGGCTACAGCTGGACGATCATAAAGGTCGACTTCAGGGAGCAGTACATGGCTGTCTTGGAAGAAGCCTCCACTAAGGAAAACATCCTTCCTTTTGCGAAATTCATTAAAGATCAAATTGGGTGAAAATATTTGGCGGCACTTGTGACAGTATTTCGTAAAACTATTTTGCTGTAGTTCTTTTTGTATAAGTTTTTATAAACAATAATGTGATGGCTGCCTTCTCCTCCACCACAAATCTCCAGAAATATAAAAAGTTTACGGCTTTCTCTCTGCTTCAAGGAGAAGGCTTTCGCATGCGGGTTCATCTCCTGCCTCGTCTATTATAAACATTGGAATTGTAGTCTACGGGTAACTTTTCTCAACCAACCTGGCTTGCTGGTTTAAGATAGATAGCAGGTTCCATAAACAAGAAGGCAACTTCAACTTCTTGTGTCTTTTTTTAAAAAAATAAATACATCACTTGCCTTGAATACCCTTGCTGGACAAGAGGATTTAGTTGGCTCGGGAGATTATCCCGGTCATTTGTAGGGATTCCCCTATTCCCACAAAGCAAAACATGTGTTAGGGGTACTTCTCTGGTGAAGATTTGTCAGGCATGTTTCTATGTGAGATACCTGGATAACTTTATCAAACGCCATAAAAATCTAATTAATTATCATTAACTTAAGCTTAATGTGGGGGGGCTTATCTCAATGAAGAGGAATCTTTTTTTCTCGATTGCACTGTTCCTGAGTTCTTTACTTCTTTGTGTCCAAACAGGCTTTGCCCAATCTGTCGAAGTATCAAATGGCGTGGCTTATCTCGTAGCCAGCCAAAATGGTGATGGTTCCTGGGGTAACTTTTCTGCAAATACCGAAGAAATCCTGGCAACTACCACAGTGCTTGAGGCCTTGGATGTTTTGGGCGAAACTGGTTCCGCAGCCCATCAATCAGGGTCATCTTGGTTGTCAGGGCAAAACCTTGTCACTACCAGCCACCTTAGCAGACGAATTCTTGCGAACTCTTCAGTTAGTAGCGATAGTACCGAACTGGTTTCTCTTCTGGACGATATGCGAAAAGCTTGGGGAGGTGCTGAAGATTACGATGTAAATATTCTGGATACGGCCCTAGCTCTCCAAGCACTTAAGCGGACCAATCCTTCTGATGTCTCCACCATTGGCTATACCCTGAATTTTCTTCTTTCCAACCAGAATAGTGACGGTGGTTGGGGGTTTTTTGATAACAGCGAAAGCAACACATATATAACAGCTGTTGTCTCTCTTGCCCTACAGCAGTTTAAGGAAATCTATAATCTTAATGCGCAAATCAACAGCGCCAAGATTTATTTGCTCTCCCAGCAGAATGGTGATGGTGGTTTTGGCTCTTCCCTATCTACAATCCATGAAACTGCGCTGTCTTTGCTGGTTCTGTTGGACTCCCATTTGGATAGCCAGGAGATGGTAAACGCGCTTCAGCATCTCAAAACTACCCAGACTTCTGACGGTTCATGGCTGCATGATCCGTTTTATACTGCTTTGGCACTCATGGCTCTTGACGGAGATGAAAAGGCCCATCTGCCACCGCCACCAGCCGCAATTAGCGGTACGGTAGTGGATGCTGCTACTGGGCAACCCCTAGCAGGCGTAGGTGTGCTCTTGGGTGGAGTCACTAACAGTTCCACAAGCACTTTGCCAGATGGCTCCTTTGAGTTCAGCGACCTGACAGCAGGAGATTATTCCCTGCAGTTCGAACTTGGAGGATATCAATCTTTCAACAAGGCTATTTCTGTTGCGGCTAGCGAGAGCTTTGATCTGGGGCAGTTGACAATGGCAAGGGTTGTTATCCAGGTTACGGCTATTAAAGGCACTGTAAGTGATGCGGAGTCAGGGCAGCCGCTGGCCGGAGCAGTCATCAGCATCACCGGTTCAAAAGTCTTTACAACCGTGACTGACCAGAACGGTTATTATGTCATAGCAGGTCTCAACCCAGGTGGGGTTGTAATTGTTGTTTCAAATGAGGGTTATCTAACTGTCTCGGCATCAACAAATGTGAAAAGTAACCAGACAATTCTCTTTTCGCCGGCACTAACAATTGAATCTACTACTCCTCCTCCAGATACAGGTGACACGGCCGGGCTCACAGGAATTGTTACAGATTTTGATACCGGTGAAGTTCTAGCGGGCATTGAAGTCACAACTGCAGTAGCTGGCATTACTGAAACCACCTTAACTGATACAGACGGCAGATTTGTTTTTTCCGCCCTGCCGGCAGGCACGGCGTATGTAACGTTGAGTGCTGTCGGTTTCACCCCAATTTCACTAACTACCGAATTACAGGACTTGTTAATCGTTGATTTGGGACAACTCAGAATGCAAGCGGATGGGAACACCACCCTATTGCCTGACCTTGTTGTTGAATCTATTGACCTGGCTGATCTTCGTACAGAATTAGCGTCCTTGGAATTATCTGGCACATTAAATATTGGGCTTGTTAACCAAGGTAATTTCCCATCAAGCCCAGCTTCTGTGCTTGCTTATTATGATGCCAATAAAAGCGGATCGTATGAGTCGAATGCCGATATATACCTGGGAGTAGCCTCTAGTTCCACATCTTTGGATTCTTCTATGGATGAGCTGGTTTCAATCCAGGTTCAGGGAACTCTTCCCTACCGCGATGCGCCTATATCTGTATGGGCAGATAGCGGCAACCATATTGAAGAAAGTAATGAGGCAAACAATAATTTTACCAGTTCTATCCTATGCCAAGTAGAAACAGCACCGGTAGGGTCGCTTGATCCAGTTCTTAAATGGCATTGGTCCGGATCTGACTTTATGCCGGGTTACAATCAAGTAATGAGTACACCGGCAGTTGTCCAGTTAACTGATGATAATGGGGATGGTAAGATAACAGCACTAGATATACCTGATGTTGTCTTTGTCACTTTTGCAGGATACAAATATTCTAGTCCAGGGGTGTTGCGTGCCATTAGTGGTATTGATGGTGCTGAAATTTGGAATTATGCATATACAAACGCCATGGACGGTCCTGCTGCAGGCGATATAGATAATGATGGAATTGTTGAAATAATTATTTCAGGTGGAAAAGGGATTCTTTGCATAGAGAATGATGGCACTTTGAAATGGGATGTTCCCAGCGATATTAGTAGAGCTCATCCGGCCCTGGCAGATATAGACCATGATGGTAACGTGGAGATCGTCAGCAGTTCGGGGGTTTTCAATGGTGCTGATGGAACACTGCTCTGGAAATTTGACGGAGGTGAGCTGGCACCACTTGTCGCTGATGTTGACTTAGATGGATTCATGGAGGTTTTTGCTAGGGGCAAACTTTATGATAAAGACGGTAATATCCTTTGGGACAGTGCAATCTCTGGCACAAAGGGAGCTGTTGGTAATTTTGATGATGATGATTACCCCGAAATTGCGGCAAGGGTCGGAGAAGCTGTCCAATTATTTGAGCATGACGGCCAAGTTAAGTGGGGGCCAGTAAAGATCCCTGGAGGGGGAGGTGGCCCTTTAACCATTGCCGATGTAGATGGAGATGGGAAACCGGAGATAGGAGTAGCAGGTGCGTCACGATATGTTGTTTTTGAGACAGACGGAACAATTAAATGGCAATCAGTAACACAAGATTACAGTTCTAGGTCCACTGGCTCATCAGTTTTTGACTTTGAGGGAGATGGCAAGGCAGAACTACTTTACGGCGATGAACATTATTTTAGAATATATGATGGCGAAACCGGGAATACATTATTCTCAAAGGCCAATTCATCGGGAACTATTATGGAATACCCTCTCGTTGTTGATTTGGACAACGATAATCATGCTGAAATAGTACTAGTTTCGAATGACTATGCATGGGGCAGTAATCACGGTATACGCGTCTTTGAGGGAGTTAATGATGATTGGGCACCAACCCGTTCTATATGGAATCAACATTCTTATCATATAACCAACATCAACGATGACGGCACCATACCCCAATATGAAGAGCCTTCCTGGCTGACTCACAATACATATCGGTTAAATACCTTTGGTGATCGGGATGCACTCGACATACCTGATTTGTCCGCAGCAATGCTACGGGTTATTGATCAAGGATTGGGGGTCTTTGATCTGACAGCTCGCATAGGCAATGGCGGCACCCTGGCAGTTTCACAAAATATTGCAGTTAGTTTTTACGAGGGTGATCCTGCAGCTGGCGGCAAATTGCTGGGTATTGTTGATCTGGCCGGTTTGGGAATTAACTCCTTTGCCGATGCCACTCTGGTAAACGTCACAGGTATAACCGGGTTGGCGGAAATCTATGCTGCTGTTGATCTGTACAACCTGATTGACGAGTGTGATGAGTTCAACAACAGGGTTCAGACTGACGCACCGCAAATCTGGCCGGATCTTGAGGTCTCGAATCCGCAAATTACAGATAACGGATCCTCCGCTCCTCTTTCCGTTTCATTCGAAGTCAGGAATGTTGGTGCTCTGGCCTCGCCGGATCAGACCATGGTGGCCTTTTACAATGGCGATCCATTGCAGGGCGGGGGGCTGCTCGGAACCATGAATATTTCAGGAATTTCTCCAGGAGAGATGACTTCCGTATCCTTTGCTGATCTGTCCGGCATTGATGCTAACGAAACCCTATTTGTAGTTGCTGATGCTAATGACCAGCTACAGGAGTACAGTGAGTGCAATAACACCACCGACCTGGTTATATCGGCTTCGGATCAGGGACTGCTGGCCCTTGCGACAGACAAAATGCTCTATGGATCTGATGAAGATGTTTCGATCTCTGCTTCGATTACAAATACCGGAGCACTGTCCGGAGAATTCATAGTCCGGTTGAATATTGAAGATAGTAATGGCTTCCTGGTTCAGGAATTGGCACCGGTTTCTACCGACACCATTCCTGGTGGTGAAATCCTCACAGTTAATGCTACTTGGAATACCAGCAGCTACATTGCTGGTGGTTATCAGGTCCGGGGATATCTCGATTCGTCAGTGACATCGGGGCTGCATGAGACAACTGCATCGTTTGCGATCGGTTCAAGCGATCCCCAGATACCGCTGGTGACATTAAGAACCACCACAAACAAGATCACTTACAATCCAGCTGAAACGGTTGTTATCCATGATCTGCTTATCAACCAGAGTTCCAACGCGATCATAGATGATACTGTGCTGACAGTTAATGTTTCAACGCAGACCGGGATATCACTTTTCACTAAAACAACCCCAGTAGGTCAGCTCTTACCAAACATGCATAAGGAGCTATCATCTCTGCTTGCACTGTCGACGACCCCAGCTGGCCACTACACTGTTTCTGGCAAGTTAACTTCAATTGCCGATGGTACCTTGTTGGTTGAAGACAGCACCACTTTCGAGGTGTTGGGTTCTGCTGCCACCGGCATTGGCTTAAGCGGTTCAATTACCGCTGATGCCCAGGTCTATATGGGTAGAGAATTGCCTGTTGATTACAGTGTCACCAACAATGGCAACGAGGATATCAATAATCTGGATATCAGGGTGTTGGTTATTAATCCGGCAACGGATGAACTGTTCCAGACCCTAGAGAACGTTATTATTCCGCTCAGCAAAGGTAGCACATATAACGCAGGCCTCGCCGCAGACACTGCCCAACTGCCCCCGGATGTTTACATGGCAGTCCTGACGGCGTCGTCGCCTTCCATGGGCCGGGCTGTGACACTTGATAGTGTTAATTTTGAAGTTCTACCTTCTCTTGAAGTCAGCACCGTGTCGATTGATGCCGTCAACCTCTTGGTCTGGGCCAACGATAAGTGCTCCACCCACGAAGATGATCTTGAGGAGTGTGTTGATTACCAGATCTCCTGCGACGTTAACTGTATCAGGTTGGATCTGCTTAAAAACATTCTTGACTATGCGGTTGATAATTATCTGCTTGTTAGTGACCGCTCTGAATTTGAGCGGGAACTACGTAGCCCCTTCTTCACCGACATCATGATCTTAGGAGATCATCATCCGCTGACCGATCATCTGGACGAGGAGCTACGCGAAAAGGTTTATTCGGGCACAGGCCTGATTTCTTCCCTGTGGGCGAATCATGCTTCAGCTGAAGAGATCTTCGGGATGAAGGTGGCGGGCAAGCTTGCCAATGACTGCAGTGAGCCTCATACGGTTCAGACCGTGGGAAGCCCTCTTACTGTCGACGACAGTATTACCGTCAAAGGTAGGGTGCACAGGGTCACTGCTCTTGATGAGAGCCAGGCTGTTGCCGGTTGGATTGCAGATGAGCAGGGCAATAGTCGTGAAGACAATCCGTATCCGGCCATCGTCCTGAGCGAGTACGGGATCGGCAAGGCGGTTTACTATGCTTTTGATCTCGGGCTGACTTTGGATGACGTTAACTTCGAGCAACTAGACAAGTTGGTAGTTGACGCGATTGCCTATGTTCATACTCCGGTCAATACCGGAGCATATGGCCCATATCAGATGATGCCGGTTACAACCAGGATCAAGAGCCTCGGAGGTAGCTTTAACGTCAGGCTAACCGATATCTATGCGGAAGAGCTGTCTCTCTACGATCAGTTGACCGGTTCATGGGTTACTGACACCCCGAAAGTTACAGACACCTTGCTCGGGGTTGATGAACAGCTTGATCTGACTTACTTCGTGCTGATGCCAGAAGAAACTGGGGTTTATTCAATTACCACAGAGGTTGGCTTTGTCTTCAATGATGAATACACCCTCTTTGACACAGTTTTCCATGAGGTTAGTGCCGGACTTTCCAGTCAGGAACTGCTCGATGACATTGACAATGAACTGGCCCGCCTCAAGGCCATGGTCAAGAAATCCAGCAAGATCAAGATTGCCATCAACCATTTTATAAAGGCCCGCGATCGGCTGATTTATGAGCGGGTTGACATCGAGAAAAATATCCATGACCTCGAAAAAGCCATAGCGGCCCTGTTGAGTGAAGAGGGAGTCGAGGTGTCGGCTGCAAGGCTGATGTTGGATCGACTGCTTAGAATAGAGCAGAGGAGGTGGTATTTCCATGTTCAATAACGACAGGTTTCATAATATAAATAGTGGATTGCAGATAATGAAAACAAAACTACTGACAATCTCATTGCTTACTTTTATTGCCGGAATCGGAATGGCAGGGGATTCCCATGCTTTGTTCACCGATGAATATCAATTTGACGATCCGGTTAATATGGGACCGAATATCAATACCGCACACTATGAAGGCCAACAGACTCTTACCGCAGATGGTAATTCCATGTTCTTTGTGTCCACCAGGCCGGGAGGTTACGGCGGTTATGATCTTTATAACGCCGAGAGAGTAAACGGGGTTTGGCAGCCCGCAGAAAACATGGGCTCGGTGGTCAATTCGGATCGATATGATAATTCGCCGGCAGTTTCGCCTGACGGAAACAGGCTGTTTTTTACTTCTGCCAGAGGAATGCCTGGCAACAATTATTCCAGAATCTGGTTGACCGAAAGAATTGATGGAGTTTGGCAGGCGCCGGTACTGCTCCCTACTACCGTCAATTTTTCTTGGGCCAACAATAACGCTCAGTTTGTTTCCCATGATGGCAAATGGCTCTACATGTCTTGCTGGGGTGGTTATGGTTGGTGGGATATTTACCGGATTGACCTGACAACCGGAGATTTTTCTATCAGAGAACAGCTTTCTATGCCGATCAATACTTACAAGAGGGACTTTGCCCTCTACCAGACCATGGATGAGAAATACTTCGTCGTCTACACGGATAACGGTGGCTGGCAAGTCAAGGCATGGGAAAAGGTAGATGGAGTCTATCAAAACGCCGAGAATCTACCGGCCCCCTTTTACTATAAATTTTCGATGGCCGAGAATGAGTCCCTTCTTTATATTCAGGGTGATTTTGACGGGGGTTACGGCGGGCAAGATATCTATAGCTCTTTGCAAGTCGCGAATTGCAGCAGTTTTGGCATTGCTTCGGTTGCTGGTGCGGAGCAACTTATCAACCCATTGCCTCTAGCCGGGCAGACAATAGCCCTTGATGTTGCCGTTACCGGAAGTTCAGCTCCACAAGATATTTCCTGGACCTTGTTTGCCAATAATCAAGTGGTTTCTGAGGGCTCCAGTCTTGCCGATGGTGTTACATGGGATGGTCGTAATGGTGAGGGGGGTGTCGAGCCTGGTACATATAATCTTGTTCTTTCTGTTGTGACAAACAAGGGCGCCTGTATGGCAGAGCAAAGTCTGACCGCTGTTCTTGGGTTAACTGACGAATGTAAACTCCGGGTGACTTTCCCTTAATATTTATAGTGGAAAATTGTTTTTAGCAGGTACGGATTTAGCAGATATTAATATCTTCCTTTATTCAGAGAAGGGGTAACAATGCGTTCACAATACACTTTTAGTTTGCGGTTTATTTCGGCGGTCTCGCTGTTCTTTTTCATGTGGTCTTTTGCTGGTCTGCGGGATGTCGCCCTGGCAGCCAAAGATGGATTGGATACCCCGGCTCTGAAACAGGAGCGGATGAAGAAGGAACTTGTTGCTAAAGGTAAAAGACCTGAGGTGAAGTTAGAAAAGGCTGTGGCCGACATTGAAAAGATCGTCAACGGTTATGCCAAGAAAAAGACCGGGGCCGAGCGCAAAGCTGAAAAAGAGAAGCTGAAACTCAAGAAAAAAGAGATTCAAGCCCATGATCTTGAGCTTAGAAAGCAGTTTGCTGAAACCGAGCGTCGCATAATAGAGAGGAAGCTGTCCAAGACCAAACTGAAAGTCCACCGGGAATTTGTCAAGGCATATGAAGCCGATCTGGCCGCGCTCAACCGCCGTCTTGATGCGGTGGAGCAGGCTAAGACAACTAAGGACACTGGCCGGGAGATAGAGATCTTCAAGGCTTATATCAAAAAGGTCAAGGTTGAGAAGAAACGACCCAAAATCGATTTCGACAACCTCTCTCATCGTAATGCTGAGCCGACCAAATTAAAGCCCCGCCTGAAAAAGGAAGAGTTCCAGACTATTCAGAAAGCCAAGATCTATACCCCAGAACATGGCTACAGCCTTATTTACCCCGACCGTGATCTATCAGAGGACGGCTTTCATCCAGTTGCCGCAACAGAGCCGCTCAGGGTTGCTGCCTTAGGTGCTTTGCCTGATCTTGGTATCGAGAAACAGAGTTTCGATCTCACCGCTCAAGGGCCGGAAATGACATTCGAGTCGCCGATGTTGCTGGCGGCTGCTTCGGATTTACCGACTGCCAAGGACTTAGACCCGACCATCGATGTCCAGATGACTGAGGCGGTGATCGCCAAGGCGGCGGAGTTGGGTAACGATCCTCTCAAGATTTACGAATGGGTCCGGAATAACATTGAGTTTGCACCGACCTGGGGTTCCATCCAGGGAGCTGATTACTGTCTGCAAACCGAGCTGTGCAACTCTTTTGATACCGCCTCGCTGTTGATTGCTATGTTACGGGCCTCAAATGTTCCGGCCCGTTATGTTCACGGTACCATCGAGTTGCCGATTGATAAGGCCATGAACTGGGCCGGAGACTTTACCGATGCTTCTGCCGCTCTTCAATTTATGTCAGCTGGTGGTATTCCTACCGGCCAGGTAATAGAAGGTGGCAAAATCACTAGAGCCCATTTCGAGCATGTCTGGGTTGAGGCCTGGATTGATTACCTCCCTTCTCGTGGTGCCAGGCATAAGAATGGCCAAGGTGACAGCTGGATACCACTTGATGCCTCATACAAGCAGTATAATTATACTCAGGGGCTGGATATTGCCTCGGAGGTGCCCTTCGATGCCGAGAGTTTTGTTAACCAACTTACCTCTACGGCAACCATCAACGAGGAGCAGGGCTATGTGACCGGGGTCGATTCCACCTATGTGCAGCAGACCATGACCGGTTTCCAGACCCAGGTAGAGGATTACATCACCACCAACTATCCCGATGCTACCGTTGGAGATGTGCTCGGGACCAAAGAGATCAAGGCCGAGAATTATTCGTATCTGCTGGGCACCTTGCCTTATAAAAGGGTGGTGACCGGCACCCGGTATTCCGATTTGTCCGATGCTTTGCGGCACCGCTGGTCCATGAATCTTGCCGGTTATGCGCCGATAAGCTATTCCGCAACTCTGCCGGAACTGGCCGGGAAAAAGATTACCTTAAGTTACTCACCTGCTACCCCGGATGATGAGGCGGTAATCGAATCTTATCTGCCTGAACCCCATGCCGATGGCACCCCAATTGATTCTAGTGAACTCCCTTCGTCACTGCCTGCTTATCTGATTAACCTGAAACCTGAGCTAAGAATTGATGGTGAGGTTGTTGCCGAGGGTGGCCCGGTGATGATGGGTATTACCGAAGATTTTTATATGAATTTCTACTTTCCCGGCAAAGGCACCACTCCGGTGCATAATACCAATGAAGCTGGAGACTATGCCGGGATAGCTCTGAACTTGGGCAGGGTTTCGCAGGAGCATTTGACCAAGATAAAAACCGGATTGGAAGCAACCAGGGCGAAGCTTGAAGCCCAGGATTTTGGCGGTCTTACCAAAGACGATCTGCTCGGCGATTTTTTGAGTGCTACCGCCTTGGCCTATTATGCTAAATATGATGTTCAGGATTATTTGTCTGGGAGGACTATACGGGTAAACAACCTGAGGTTACCATCCGAAAGTATGTTCTACAATGATCTCAAAATAACTCACTCATTTTTCAGCAGTCAGCCTCTTTCAGCAGCTCCGGGAGGGTTGGTGATGGACGTGGATTACAACGTCATGGTGGCCCGTGATTCAGCGGGTAGTCATGATAAAATGATTCAACTAATGCGTACTTCCGGTGTAACATCATCTGCACTCGAACATGTTGTGCCTGAAAAGCTGTTCTCAAATATTGGTGATCAGGCAGATGGTATAAGTGCGGTTAAAGCCTTGCATTTGGCAAATGGTCAAGGTATTCCCATCTATACCATTAATCAATCCAATATCAACATCGCACTTCCGCAACTCCAATTAGATGCTGATGTGATCAATGATATAGTCAACGCTGTTGCAGCCGGAAAGGATGTGACCGTACCAGAAACCAATATAAGTGTTAGTGGTTGGGACGGCTGCGGGTATATAGTTTTTGATACTGCCACAGGTGCTGGCGTTTATATGATTAGCGGTGGATTAAATGGGGGGGTTATTAAACCTCCGAAAATCAGTCAAAACAAGGTGTTTTTCATTGCATCAGTTTTTGTAAACATTGCTATTACTGCGTTAATTGGAACTTTTTGGATTGGTCTCCTGGCGAGTATTGCATTCTTTTGCGTTATGGCTGATCTGACACGTATTATAAAAGGTGACTATTCGCTAAAAGATTTCATGCTAGGAGCACTAAGTTTTGTTGCTTGGTTATCAATCGGTGTTGCCATAGGAGCTATAATATCTTCTGTTGCAACAATAGGTCTGGGGATAGCAGTTCTTGGGTTAGCATTATTGTTAATCCCATTGATAATGTTGGAGTATGTTATCAGCGTTGCAATACTAAGTATTATTAAACAGATTTACTTCGCATCGAGGGAATATGATAGAAAATACTTTGTACATCACATTAATAGTAATTGCGTTCTACGCGCGACATAAATCGATACAGATGTTTAAAGAAGTGATTGAAAGGAAAGTATACGATTTCGGACTATTATATAAAAATAACCCAATAAAAGGTGATAAAGCTGTATCGTTTGCCAAAAAAGGCATTCTAATAATCAATATCATCTCGGTATATTTAATATATTTTTTTATCAGGGTTGTTGTCAGGATGTTTTAACTCAAACAATAGCAATAGGGTCACCCATTAAAAGGCCCTTGTCAAGAGATAGACTCCCCCGTTGAGATGGGAAAACCATTTTCCCTCTCTTGGAAAGGTTAATATTCGTAGAGTTC
>JBDLJC010000027.1:0-43512 GCA_039714535.1 Thermodesulfobacteriota bacterium
CAAGGATGGAGAACGAATTGATCCTATAATAGAAGGCGAACTCAACAGGGCTGCCATTTAAACATGATTTTTTCAAACACCAGAATTGACCATAACTCTCCTAAATAATTTTCATTATCTAGGGCAGCCCCTAAGTTTTTGCTTACTAACTGCATGTTATACGCTATAATCAGAGCTTGGTGATGCAGGGCATGTTGTTAGCCGTCAGAAGAATGTCACAGCGGTAAAACTATTGCCCTTCAATAATTAACAGCTTTTATTCTAAAGTAGAAAACCACGTCCTTTGGGCGTGGTCAGAGTTCAGCGGCTCTGCCAGTTGAACGCTCATGTGCTGCAACCATGCAAAGTTGTCCCCACAACTAAAAGCATAATCAAGAAGAACAAGAACGAAAGGCAGAGTCTGGTCAGCCAAAGTTATTTTAAATTACCAAAGGGAACCAACCAATCCCAGCCCCCTCTGGTGGTGGATGTTTATTCGACCGCTGATCATATGTGTTAAGGTGAGTTTGATGGCAAAGCTACGATCAATTATTATCATCCTTGTGTTTTTATTGATTTTCTCCCCGTCCCTTTCAACTGCCGTTGAAAAACCAGGCAATCGCGATCGCTGTCCGGTCTGCGGAATGTTTGTCGCCCCCTATCCGTCCTGGTTAGCAACCATAGCTTTTAATGACGGTTCACAATTGTTTTTCGATGGACCCAAGGACCTGTTCCGTTTTTACCTGGATTGGCCTGCAAAAGAATCCAGACAAAAAAGTGACATTACCGCCATCTACGTAACCGAATATTATTCGACCCGTTTAATGAAAATAGCGGAAGTGTTATTTGTGACCGGCAGTGATGTCTACGGGCCGATGGGCCAGGAACTGGTGCCGGTGGCTGGCCGGGAGGCGGCGGCAGGGTTCATGCGTGACCACCGGGGTACAAAAATCATCACCTTCGAGCAGGTGAGCAAATTCGAGTTGCCCGCGCAGTAATGATCAGGGTCCGGATTTTCATAGGTTTTCTGGTTCTGCTCATGTCCGCCCAGTTTGTTCTGCTGGTTGGCGGCCATCAGGAGAGTCTGCAGGTTGATCGGGCCGGAGTCGCCGCCAAGAGAGAACTGGTGAAAACCCTTGGCCTGACTGATCTGGCCCTGTGGACGGAAGCGCGTTACAGCCGCCATCCTTCCCAGGCGGACCTGTTTACCTCCTTTCAGGATTATCCCGGTTCCTTCGATCATTTCCCGGCCGGTTCGATAATTGCCCCTAACCCAACCGGGCTGAGTACCACGTTGCGGGTCAGAAAATCAGCTGGGCGAGGGCGAAAATGATCCGACACCTGAAGATCCTCGAATATGCCCTGTCCTCCCTGTGTCGCCGGAAATTCAAAAACCTGGCCATCATTGCGGTTTACGCTTTTACTATCAGCACTCTGGCTTCTATCCTCTTTCTTACCCAGGCCCTGAAGATCGAGGCGGCCAAGGTGTTGATAGAGGCCCCAGCCCTTGTGGTGCAGAGACTGGCTGGGGGCCGCCATGATTTGGTGCCGACCACTTACGGAGATGCCATCCGGGCTTTGCCCGGAGTGGGCTCGGTAAAGCCGCGGGTCTGGGGCTATTATTACGATAGTATCAATAAGAGTAACTATACGCTGCTCGGGGTAGAGGCAGGCCAGACTGAACTTGAGCTACTCGAAGGAAGACTGCCCCAAAGGCCGGGAGAATGCGCGGTCGGGGCCGGGGTGGCGGAGGCCCAGGTTGCCGGGATAGGTGATGACCTCTTGCTGATCGATGCTGATAATATGGGCCGGGCCTATGAGATTACCGGGCTATTCCGGGCAGACTCACGACTGTGGAGCAATGATCTGATCGTCTTCAGCACTGAGGAAATCAGGCGTTTTTTTGCTATCCCGGCCGGGCTGGCCACTGATCTGATAGTAGAAATCTATAATGAGCGTGAGGTGGTGACCGTTGCCAAAAAGATCAAGCGCCTCTTCCCCGATAGCCGCCCGATCACCCGTAATGAAATTCTTCACACCTATGAAACAGTCTTTAACTGGCGGAGCGGCATGATCCTGACCGTCTTTGCTGCGGCTCTGGCCGCCTTCTGTATTCTGGCTTGGGACAAGGCGACGGGGATCAGCGGCGAGGAAAAACAGGAGATTGGCATTCTAAAGGCGATTGGCTGGGATACCGCCGATGTTCTGGAACTGAAATTCTGGGAAGGTATGGCGATCTCACTGACCTCCTTTGTTGTGGGGCTTCTGGTCGCGTATATCCACGTTTTTATGCTGGGGGCGCTGGCCCTGGTCCCAGTCCTCAAGGGCTGGTCGGTTCTGTTCCCCCCCTTTGCCCTGACCCCTTATGTTGACTTATACCAGATCGTGGTTCTGGCCTTCCTCACCGTATTCCCCTACGTGGTCTGCACGGTGATACCCTCATGGAAAACAGCGATAACCGATCCGGAATCGGTAATGCGAGGCTGACCCGAAATGAATCCGCTTATCCAAGTCGCAAATCTCAGCAAGACCTTCAACCGCCACCGCCCGGATGAGATGAGGGCTCTGGCGGGTGTCTCTTTACAGATCAATCAAGGTGAGGGACTGGTCTTAAAAGGGACCAGTGGTTCCGGTAAAACTACCCTGCTCAGCCTGTTGGGCTGTATGGCGCGGCCGACCTCGGGCAGTATCCATCTTGAGGGCAGAAACATTGCCAAATTGCCGGAGCGTTTTCTGACGACGATCAGGCGCCGCACTTTCGGCTTTATCTTTCAGCAATTTAATCTGATCCGCCACTTGAGCGTGCTGGATAATGTGTCGTTGCCCCTCTATCCGACCAGTATGAGGGAGAGTGAAATGCGGGCCAGGGCCCGGCAAACTCTGGAGCGGCTCAATATCGGCAGCAAGGAGCGAACCATGGTCAACAAATTGTCCGGGGGCGAGCAGCAACGGGTCGCAATAGCCCGGGCCCTGATCAACCAGCCGGAGATTATTATAGCCGACGAGCCGACCGCCCATCTGGACAGCCACCTGTCCGGAGAGTTGCTGGATATTCTGGCCGGTTTGAAGGAGCAGGGCAAAACCCTGGTGATCGCTACCCATGATCCCGAAGTTTACGGCCATGGGCTGGTTGACCGTATTGTGGCGATGCGGGACGGTCGCATTGCAGAGGCTGGTTGATCGTGCTCCTGCACCCCGGTATCCTGGCCCTGATCAGCGGCTCTGCCCTGGCCTTCGCCATGGTTCTTTACGCCAGTGGAGTTGCCCTGAAAATTCTTCGTCGCTGGAACCCGCAGAGCAGTTCTGAAGAACAGCTTCTTCTGGAAAGAAAGACCTACCTGGTCTCAACGATAGTCAATTATGCCCTTGGTTTTACGGTCCTGGCCACCCTGCTGTTTTTGTTCACGATTGAAGATATCCACCGCCTCTTCGTCGGGGCCATGTGTGCCACCGGAACCCTGAATGCCAATCCGGTTGGCTGGACCGCCCTCCTGATTAAGATAATCCTCTTTTTTGTAGCGGCCCTGTGGGTGGCGGTCAATCTCCTCGACCAGCGCACCGAGGATACCCCACTGGTCAGGATTAAGTACGGGGCTCTGCTCTTGATTGCCCCGTTAATGGGTGGCGATCTTTATTTGCAGACCGTCTATTTTCTCGGCTTGGAGCCGCAGATCATCACCTCCTGCTGCGGCTCACTTTTTAATGTCGGTGGCGAAGGTTTTGCCAGTGAGCTTGCGGCCCTACCGGTACCGACGATGCTCAAGGTTTTTTATCCAGCCGCATTCCTCTACTTGGCTGGCGCTGGAGCATGCCTCTGGTCACCGGCCACTTGCCTTCGTTATGGGGTGGCGGCGCTGGCAGTTATTTTCTTTGTAATTTCTCTGGCTGCGGTGGTATCCTTTATTTCGCTTTATATCTACCAGATGCCGACCCATCATTGCCCCTTCGATATGCTGCAGAGGTATTATTATTTTGTCGGTTATCCCCTGTATGCCGGGTTATTCCTGGGGACACTGTTCGGGCTGTTGCCGGGCCTCTGCCAGCCCCTTAAAAATAGAAGTGCCAGCTTGTGTCGAGAGATCATGCGGATGGAGAAGAGCTGGCTACTGTTGTCGATGTTTTTCATGACGCTCTTTCTGATGATTGCGTCCTGGCCCCTGCTGTTCGGGAATTTCCGAATGTTCGGGTATTAGGTATTCTCTTCTCGGACAGTCGCCTAGCGGAGCTGGCATCAACTTTTGATAATGTGGAGGAATTTTAAGATGGGCCGAAAATTTTCATTTCCCCCGGTGGGGTTATTGTTCCTGCTGATGTTTATGCTGGTTTTGAGCTCCGAAGCGCTGGCGGCCGGCAAGCAGCGCTACAAGAAGACTATGGTTGACTACAAGATTCCCGACGTTACCCTGATAAACCAGAATAATGAAAAAATTCAGCTTGTTGAATATCTCAATGCAGGTCAGCCGGTAATGGTTGAATTTATCTTTGCGACCTGCACAACCATCTGCCCGATTCTATCCATAGCCTTCACTAATCTCCAAAAGGATCTTGGTACCGAGGCCGGGCAGGTGCGAATGGTTTCCATTTCCATCGATCCTGAATACGACCGGCCGAAGGTCATGCGCAAGTATCTGCAGCGCTATAATGCCAAGCCGGGTTGGGATTTTTTGACCGGTACCGTTAAGGATATTGGTTTGGTGATGAAGGCGTTTGATGCCTATATCCCCAATAAAATGGATCATCAGCCCCTGACTTTCATGCGTTCCCCCAAAACTGACAAATGGGTCCGTCTCTATGGCCTGATGGGCGGCAAGGACATGATGCGGGAATATAAAGCCTTGAAATAAGCCGGAGCAGACTTTTATTGACGCTGCTTTATTAAAAGAACCGGGGAGATGTTGTGAAATATCAGATTAGAATATTTCTTTGTTGCCTGTTCCTGTTATGCGGTTGCGTCCAGAGTCCGGCAGTAACCGATCATAACGTCCAGTCATCTGTCTACAGTGAAGCGCAGCTGGTGGAAATCGGTCGTCGGGTCTACCAGGAAGGGGTTTTGGTGAACGGTGAACCGATCAGGGCGACGGTGATGGGAGGCCTGGAGGTGTCGGGGCAACAGTTCACCTGTATCCACTGTCATCGACGCAGCGGTCTCGGAGGTCAGGAAGGGACCAAATATGTTCCGGCAACCAACGGCGCCTACCTTTTTGCGCCCCGTGAAAAAGTTCACATGGTGCGCCCCTCTTATGACAACCAGACTCTTATTGAAGCCATTGCTGCGGGCGTAAATCCACTGGGCACGCCCTTCGATGAAATCATGCCGCTCTATGATCTGCCCGATCTGGAGATGGATGGTCTGGTTGCCTACCTTAAAGAGCTTTCCTCAACACTTTCGCCCGGAGTTGACGACCAGGCGATCCATATTGGCGTAGTTGTTGATGCTTCGATCGATAAAGCTGAACGAGATGCCATGCTGGCGGTTATCGAAAGATATTTTACCGACAAAAATTCCAAGTCTAGGAACGAACACAAGCGCCGAAAATTTGCGCCTTTCTATCTCGTGGACAGACTCCAGGCCTATCGGCCCTGGCAGCTGCATGTATGGGAAGTTAGCGGGCCACCAGAAAATTGGCCGGAGCAGCTCGAGGAATATTATCGGCAACAGCCGGTATTCACGATGCTCAGTGGTCTGGTCAAAGGACCGTGGGAGCCGATCCATAACTTCTGTGAGAAGCACCGGATTCCCTCTGTATTGCCAAACACTGTGCGCCCGGTAGTAAGGGAAGATGTCGATTTTTATACCATGTATTTCTCCAAAGGAGTGGTCCTGGATGCTCAAGTTGCCTTGACAGACCTGGAGGCTGAGCCCACTCCAAGCAAAATCATTCAGGTTTACCGGCAGAGGGGGGATGGCGAAGATGGTGCTGCAGCTCTACGCAGTATGGCAGACTCGGCAGGCATCAAAGTGTATGATCTGGTTTTTGCCGAAGATGTTGAAATAAATGGGATGGAGGCGGTTATTGCCAAGGTGCGTGAGACCGGGGCCGACACCATGATATTTTGGCTAGGTGCTGAAGATCTTGCCTCTCTGGCTACCGGATCGGTTCGCCTGCCAAAAAACTTTCGTATTTATTTAACCACATCTTTGCTTGACGGGGAATTGAACAGAATTCCATCGCTTTTTAAGGCGAACGGTCTAGTTCTACATCAATATAATCTTCCCCAAAATCATGCGGCCCGTTTCAGCCGGACTGCAGTCTGGCTGAAATCACGGCAAATTCCGCTAACCAGCCAGATGCTACAGGGGCAAACATTTTATGCCTGTCTGGTTTTAATGGAGGGGTTAATGCATGTCCGGCGGAACTTTTACCCTGACTACCTGCTGGATGGCCTTGACCATGTTCAACGTATGGCCAGATTGGTTGCCAATTATCCCAGGGTCAGCTTTGGTCCCGAGCAGAGGTATCTGGCCAAAGGCTCATATGTTGTTGACCTGAAAACCAGTACCAGCCGCTGGATAGTCCCTGACCATTAGCAGAAACAGAAAAAACGATTTGTCATGAAAAAAGACGGGAAATAAGCTTTAAGAAAACCTCTGACTGAAACCGAATCAGCAATCAATTAAATGAATGACCTTCCCCTTGACCACAGCTCTTTTTACCTGTAAATTCTGCCCTTTTGGTACATCATCACGAATGATTCATCCTTAACTGAAAGATCCTGCCGGAATTAATCCACAAGGCCTCCATGAGCAACTTAATCAGAGAAGAAATGGAAGCGCGGGAAGCAAAAACTCTCTCCGAATTCGCCTGCTTAAGCAGAGACAGTAAAGGTCGTTACAACGACGAACCTGAATGTGATATCCGCCCAGCCTTTCAACGTGACCGTGACCGCATAATTCATGCCAAAACCTTTCGTCGCCTTAAACATAAAACCCAGGTTTTTCTGGCGCCTGCCGGAGACCATTACCGCACGAGACTGACCCATGTTCTAGAGGTTGCCCAGATCGCCAGGACTATGGCTGCCGCTCTGCGGCTCAATGAAAATCTGGCCGAGGCCATCGCCCTGGCCCACGACCTTGGCCACACCCCTTTTGGCCATGCCGGCGAGTCAGTGCTTAATGAACTTCATCCAGGTGGTTTTCGCCATTACGAGCAAAGTTTAAGGGTTGTCGAAATTCTTGAAAAAAAAGGTCAGGGACTCAATCTTACCAACGAGGTCCGGGAAGGTATCCTTAAACATTCCAAAGGCCTTAAAGATGTGCTGCCGGATGATATGGACGGAATGCCTGCTACCAGAGAAGGGCAACTGGTGCGGGTTGCCGATATAATCGCTTACGTTAACCATGATCTTGACGATGCAATCCGGGCCGGCATTCTGGCTAAAGACAGTGTCCCGACCGACATAAACAAACTGCTGGGCCGCTCTAATTCCGCCCGAATCGGGGCAATGGTCCGCGATCTGATCACCAACACTGCCCCCAACGGTGGTGAGCGCTTAATCATGAGCAAGAAGATAATGCGTGCCATTAGCGACCTGCGGGATTTTCTCTACGAAAACGTCTACGAGGCCCACCGAGTCCACAATGACTTTGTCAAAGGCCAGAAAATCCTCAAGGAGTTGTATGATTATTTTAAGGAAAACGATGGGTATTTTGATGATTCAATCTGCTACAGCGACGACACGACCAGGGAGCGTAAGGTCTGCGATTTTATTGCCGGGATGACCGATCAGTATGCCCTGGACACCTACACCAATATATTCTTACCCCAACCATGGAGTGTTAAATAGAATGACCGCCGAAAACAACAGCCTGGAAAGGCCGGAACTGGCCAAGGCCTATGAATTTAAATCCGTCGAGAAAAAATGGTACGACGTCTGGGAGGAGCAGAAGCTTTTTGCCGCCACCATGGACCCGGACCGTGAATCATACTGTATTGTCATCCCGCCGCCCAATGTTACAGGCGTTCTCCATGTTGGCCACGCCCTTAATAATACCCTGCAGGATGTCCTGATCCGCTACAAGAGAATGCAGGGATTTAACACCCTCTGGTTGCCCGGCATGGACCACGCCGGGATTGCCACCCAGAATGTCGTTGAACGCCAACTTGCCAGCGAAGACAAAACAAGACACGATCTGGGCCGAGAGGAATTTATTGAACGGGTCTGGCAATGGCGCCATGAGAAAGGCGGCACCATCATCAATCAGCTGAAGAGGCTGGGCAGTTCCTGCGACTGGGACCGGGAACGTTTCACCATGGACGAAGGTCTCTCCAAATCGGTTCGCCAGGTCTTTGTCCGCCTCTACAAGGAGGGGTTGATCTACAAGGGTGATTATATTGTCAACTGGTGTCCCCGTTGCCATACGGCCCTGGCCGATGACGAAGTTGAACATGAAGAGACCAATGGCAAACTCTACAATATCCGCTATCCCCTGGCCGATGGCAGTGGTCATCTGGTGGTGGCGACGACCAGACCGGAAACCATGCTCGGCGATACCGGGGTGGCGGTCCATCCCGATGACGAGCGTTACCAGAATCTCTCTTCAATGGAGGTGAAACTGCCACTAAGCGAGCGGACCATCCCGATCATCCTCGACCATCATGTCCAGAAAGATTTCGGCACCGGCGCCCTAAAGGTCACCCCGGCCCATGACCGGGATGATTACGAGATCGGCCAGCGTCATAATCTTGCCCAGATCAAGATTATGGACCCCCATGGCATTATGAACGAGGCGGCCGGCAAATACGCTGGTCTCGACCGCTTCGAATGCCGAAAAAAGATCGTCGCCGACCTTGATGAACAGGGTCTTCTTGTCTCAATCGACGATTATCAGCACGGGGTCGGCCATTGCTATCGCTGCCAGACCGTGGTGGAGGCGATGACCTCCTTACAGTGGTTCGTCTCCGTCAAACCTCTGGCCGAAAAAGCCGTGGCCGCAGTCCGCGATGAGCAGATCAGAATCATGCCGAAAAGCTGGCATAGCACCTTCTATCACTGGATGGACAATATCAGGGACTGGTGCATTTCCCGCCAGATCTGGTGGGGCCATCGGATCCCGGCCTGGACCTGCAAAGCTTGCGGGGAGGTGATCGTTGAGCTTGAGGACCCGAACAGCTGCCCCAAATGCGGTTCGGAAAAACTTGCCCAGGAAACCGATGTCCTCGATACCTGGTTCTCCTCGGCGCTCTGGCCCTTCTCGACTCTGGGCTGGCCGGACAAGACCCAAGAGCTGGCCACCTTTTACCCGACTGCGGTGCTGATTACCAGCTTCGATATTCTCTTCTTCTGGATCGCCCGGATGATGATGATGGGTCTCCATGTCATGGACGAGATCCCCTTCAAGGATGTCTATCTGCATGCCCTGGTCCGGGACAAACATGGCAAGAAGATGTCCAAATCCACCGGCAATGTTATCGACCCGCTGGAAGTCATGGATACCTACGGCACCGATGCCCTGCGCTTCACCCTGGCCGCCTTTGCCGCCCAGGGCCGCGATATCCGGCTGGACGAGGACCGCATCGAAGGCTACCGCCACTTCATCAACAAGCTCTGGAACGCGGCCCGCTTCTCGATGATGCACATTGGTGACAGCGACCCGGCCACCCTTAAGACCATTGACTATGACGCCCTGTCCCTGCCCCACCGCTGGATATTGAGCCGGACCAGTCACACGGTTACGGCGGTGCGCAAGGCCCTTGACGGCTATCATTATAATGAGGCCACCTCGGCCATCTATCAATTCGTCTGGCATGAATTCTGTGACTGGTATCTGGAATGGATCAAGTCCGATCTCTTTAGTGACAACGAGGTAGCGTCGGGACAGGCCAAGGCCGTATTGTCTACAGTGCTTGAAACAATTCTCAAGCTGATCCACCCCTTCACCCCTTTTGTTACCGAAGAGATATGGAGTGTCCTACCCGGCGAGCGTAGTTGCATCATGATAGAGTCCTACCCGGAAGCAAATCCGGCCTGGGAAAACGATGCTGAAGAGCGGCGCGCGGAATTAGTGATGGGAGTGGTCGGCGGGATCAGGAATATCCGCAGCGAGGCGATGATTCATCCCTCGGCCGCCATTGAGACCATCATCATCTGCCACGATCAGCACAGGGTTGATATCCTTCAAGAAGAGGCCTCGACCATTAAGAACCTGACCCGCACCGAGACCTTAGCCGTCCTCAGCGAGGGCGAACAGCCCAAAGGATCGGCCTCCAGCATCTTTGAAGATCTGGAGATATTTGTGCCCATGCAGGGCTTGGTTGATGTCGAGAAGGAAACAGCCAAGCTGGACCGAGAAAAAGGCAAGTTGCTGAAAAGCCTGAAACAGACGGAAGGCAAGCTGGCCAACGATAAATTCCTGGCCAATGCCCCCGATGAAGTCATCGCTAAAGAAAAAGAAAAACTGGCAATCTTCAAAGGGACTTTGGCGAAGATTGAAGACAGCATAACTCGCCTTGCGGAGCTGGAGTAGATAATTAACGTTATGCAAAAGTTATAAAGCGGCGGGGATCTTCTTGTTTCCCAGCCGCTTTTTTTGTTGACCTGGCTTATTGCATTTTTTTAAAACCGTCCATAACTCAATTCTTCACTAGTATCTCACAATAAAAACCGGGTATTATAATTTTGGCTCGGACAAGATCCAGCGCCCCGAAGCAGCAGACAATACTGGCAGAATCTTCATAGCAGTAAGCAAGGGATGCTTGCATGATGAAAATGAGCAGAAATCCAGCAATTCTACTATGCGGGCTCCTGGCCTTACTGACCGGCGGCTGCAGCTTAATCTCACCTATTGCCCCGGAGGAGAGCAGGCAACAGGGAGTATATCTGCTGCCGGCAACCGACGACAGCCTGTTAAACAGACATGCCCCGATCTTCCTGGTCGAAGATAATCAGAGGGATTACAACCGAATAGGCACACCCGCGGTCAGGGTTAGCGGTTCGGGGCAAGAAGATATCTATATCGATACCGACCGGGCCACTATTTACACCATGACCCAGGAGTTTGAGACAGCCAGCGGCCGATATACCAACCTGATCTACCGAATCCATTTCCCCCTAACGCCTCTCCCCCACCTAACCGCCGGCAAAAACGTTGGCCTCTTGATCTATGTCACCCTCAATAGCGCCGGTGAAGAGATCCTGATCACGACCCTGCATACCTGCGGCTGTTTCCTGGCCTTTATACCGACGACTAAACTACCGGCAAGTTCATGGCCGTCTGACTGGCAGAAAACCGGCCAGATTGTCTTTAGTGAAGAACTACCCGGCCTGATTGAATCCCAAAATGCCAGGCAAAGGCTCATTATCAAGCTGCGTAGCGAAACCCACCGGGTAATGAACATCAAATATACAAACCCGGCAGACTATGAAAATATCGACAACCTGCCGATGCACATGGAGCCAATAGCGGCGCTGAACCATCTGCCCGCACCAAACAATCAATTTGTCTCATTCTATGCCACGAAAGGGCTCAGAAAAGGCATCGTAAAGGGGAGCAGGAAACCACTTGAAATGCTTTTTATGAGTCTGTTGGCGATGGATCCTTTTATTGGAGAGGATAAAGCCCTCGGTCATCCGGACGAGACCGGAACTAAATTTTATACAAGCCTCAAGTTCTGGGCCCGAAACAGCTCCAATATCTGGTTTTTCCCAAGATTTTTACAATACTGGGGCTGGGATCTCTAAAAACCATGCGCAATGGTTAGGAAGAAAGGCTTAGATAAAGTTCTTTAACCTGCCGGGCCGTTTCGGCAAGAACGCCGTTGTTGTCGATAACGTGATCTGCCATGCCGGCTTTTTCCGCCAGGCTCATCTGGGTGGCAAAAGCGGCCAGGGCCGAGCTACGCTCAACTCCGTCACGCCTCATCACCCGCTTGAGACAAGTTTCTTCATCGGCAGTGACAACTATGACCCGGTCGAAATCACCCTGCCAGCCCACCTCAAAAAGAAGCGGCACTTCGACAATGGTAATCTTTGACCGCACCGCATCATTTAGCGAATCTGCTTTAACGCCAAGCTCCCCGGCGCAAATCTCCCCGGCGCAAATCTCCCCGGCGCAAATCTCATTGATAGCCTCCTTGATCAATGGATGCATGACAGAGTTGACCTTATTTCTTAAGTCTTCATCGCTGAAGATTGCGGCCCGGAGTTTTATGCGGTCCACCGTCAAGTCGATCTGAAAAAACCGGTCGCCAAATTCAGTAGCCAGGGCAGACCAGCCCATTGCGTGTGGTTCAAGCAGGCGGCGACTGACCTCATCAGCGTCGACCACCCTGGCGCCCAGCTCCCGAAAAAGCGCCGCGACCCTGCTCTTGCCCGCCCCCATCGCGCCGGTCAAGGCTATCTTTAAATTCAACTCAGCCATAAGATTAATGGCCCCGTAAAAGGTCGAGAGTGTTAGCGATATCCGGCCAGAGGGGAGCGGTAAAATTCATTCTTTGGCCGCTCCGGGGGTGGGTAAAGCCCAGAAAATAGGAATGCAGACACTGGCGGGATATCGCCAGTCCATCATACAAGGTACGGTTCTTCTTGCCATAAACAGCATCACCGGCAATGGGGCAACCAAGAGCGGCCATATGGACCCTGATCTGGTGGGTCCGGCCCGTCTCCAGTCGCACTTCGATATAGCTCATATTATCAGGTAAAAGCTCCAGGAGCTGATAGTTGGTAATGGCCGGTTTACCCCGTTTTTCATTAATTGCCATTTTCAGGCGATTAGTCTGATGTCGGCCAATCGGCAAAGTAATCCGCCCCTCTTTCTGTTTGGGTACCCCATCGATGACGGCCCGGTAGATTTTTTCAACTTCTCTTTTCTTGAATTGTGCCACCAGGCTCTGATGAGATTTATCATTCTTGGCCACAACCATCACCCCGGAGGTATCCATATCGAGCCGATGAACAATCCCAGGCCTTTCTACTCCGCTGATCCCGGATAAATTATCACAGTGGAACAATAGGCCATGGACCAGGGTGCCGGTCTGGTGACCACAGGCCGGATGAACCACCAGCCCCGGCGGCTTCGAAATCACAATCAGATCATCATCCTCATAGAGGATGGTAAACTCAACTTTTTCCGGAGTCAGATCTACAGGTAGAAGCGGCGGGATATTGACCTCAAATTCATCATTAAGCCGGATACGATAGGCAGGTTTAGCGATATTACCATTAACCTTGATGTTACCAGAGGCAAGCAATTCTTTGATCCGGGAGCGACTGAGACTATCACCGGTCAATTCTGCCGCCAAAAAACTATCCAGTCTCTGGCCCTGATTGGCCAGACCGGACTTTATTATTAAGGTTCTAACCACAGCTGCTTTATTGGGATCAACCATCGATATAACTTACCCTTACATTTATAACCATCATATTATGCCAAGGTCTAAAAATGAGCTAAACTCCGAAGTAGATGTGGAGGTTGCTGTATTGTTACTACATTTCTCCCCACCCAAGCAAACTAACCATTCGTAAATCAAAAAAAAAAGCCTGCCGGAATTACCCGACAGGCTTAAAAATCATTATAACAATAATAAATCAGGAAAAGATTTTATCCAAATCGTCCTCGATCAGCTGCTCCTTGGTTTGATTGGCAAGGGCAATCTCTGTCACCAGAAGGCCTTTGGCCGTTTCCATCATCTTTTTCTCGCCAAAAGAAAGGGACTTATCCGAGCTAAGGACATTCAGGTCCCGTAACACCGAAGCAATCTCATAGACAGAACCTGACTTGATCTTCTGCATGTAATCACGATATCTCTGATTCCAGGGTTGGGGTGATATTTCAACGTCCTTTTCCTTGAGAATGGCATAGACCTTCTTAACATCTTTGGCTGGGATAATACCCCTCAATCCCGTTCCTTTGCTGGTTGTAGGGATCATCACCACCATGCCGGTCTCGATAATCTTCATGACGTAGAAATTTTGTTCACATCCTCCTATTTCCTTCATCTCAATAGATTCGATCTTACCAACACCATGGGCTGGATATACTGCCATATCACCGGATTTGAACACTTTATAACCCCTCTTGACCCTTAACTGCTTCATTTAAAGTTTCATTCAATGGGCCACTATACCATATTTCGTAAGCTTTTAGTTGAAAAGTTTCAAAGAATTAATGGGTTAGCCACTATAGCAAGTATTTGAGCAGCATCTAGCTCCAGCTTTCCGGGGCTGATTCTCTTGAGATTTTTTATTTGCCGATGCCATTAATAAAATTCATAGCCGCAGCAACGCTGTCATTTTCGATAAGTTTTATGCCCTGCTCAATATATGAAAAAACCTGTCTGACCTCGATGAGTTCATCTCTTTCAAACCTTGAAAGCACAAATGCCGCTGGGGGCACCTGGCCCTGGGGCCTGCCAATCCCAACCCTAATCCGGATGAATTCACGGGTGCCCAGATGTTCTATGATTGATTTAATCCCATTATGGCCACCGGCGCCCCGGCCACAAACGATCTTGACCCGCCCGACATCAAGGTCCAAGTCATCATGAATTACCACGATCTGCTCTGGTAGAATCTGGTAGTAAGAGGCTATCCGGCTGACAGGCCGCCCGCTCAGGTTCATATATGAAGTCGGCTTGGCCAGCAAGAACGGACTTGACCAGAGGTTGGTTTTGACAAAATCTGCATCCCACTTCGATTCTTTAAAGACTGCACCCGCCTCTTCAGCGAGATAATCCAAAACCATAAAGCCGATATTATGCCTGGTCTGATTATATTTTCGGCCCGGATTACCAAGCCCGACAATCAACAACATCCGCTTCTCCATTAAAAATGCAAAAACCGGAAGATATTATCCATCTTCCGGTTTTAACAACAGCCCAAACTATGTGGATAAAAACTAATTACTCAGCTGCGGCCTCGCCTTCAGCACCCTCAGCGCCCTCAGCGCCCTCAGGCGCTTCCTCGGCAGCGGCAGCAGTCTCTTCTTCCTCTTCGTATTCTACTACTTTCACCTTGGCCGGATCAGCAACGAAGACCACCAGACTATCATCAGCGGCAAGAAGCTCCATCTTTGCCGGGACATCAAGGTCCTTACAGGTCAGACCTTCTTCAAAAGCTAAATCGGAGATATCCACATTAATTGCATCCGGGAAATCTAGGATTTTACCTTTCATCTCGACCTTGACCATGCTCACCTGCAGAATACCGCCCACATCAACACCTTTAGCTTGACCGGTCAGCACAATGGGGACATAGAGAGCCACAGGTTTTTCGAGAGATACCTCACAGAAGTCAGCATGAAGCAAGTCATCTTTAATCGGATCGGTCTGCAGCTCCTTGATCATGACATGCCTGGTACTCTTCTTCTTACCTTCGAGCACATCCAGATTGATAAGTGCGTTACGACGATTGAGGCCTAAAAGTGTCTTGGTAAAAGACTTGGTGTCAAGTTCAAGAGAAACCGCCTCGACCCCTGATCCATAGAGAATTGCCGGGGTCAAGCCTTTGCTCCGCAAGACACGGGCTGCCCCCTTGCCATGGGAACCTCTGACATTGGCACTTATTTCTAACTGTAACATTGCTTCTTGCCTCCTGAATTTATAGAAAATACTATTATTTATTCGATGGTTATCGATATCTGTGATTTATTCATAGTTATCGATATTTGTATAGATCAACCAACATCTAAACAAACAAAGAGCTTACAGAGTCTTCGGAATGAATCCGATCAATTGCCTCGGCCAGCAACTCGCCGACAGACAGCACCTCTATTTTTTTACAAGTCGAGGCAGCGCCGGTTAGAGGAATACTGTTGGTAATAACCAGTTTCTTTATCTGGGAATTCTCAAGCCTCTCAATGGCCGGTCCGGACAGCACCCCGTGGGAGCAACAGGCATAAACTTCCTTTGCCCCTGCTTTCATTAAAATATCGGCGGCGGCACAGAGAGTCCCGGCCGTATCAACCATATCATCAAGCATGATCGCCCTTTTGCCGCTGACATCACCAATAACGTTCAGCGCCTGGGCCACGTTGGCCCGCTCACGGCGCTTATCAATAATAGCCAGATCAACATCGAGTCTTTTGGCATAGGCCCTGGTGCGCTCCACCCCGCCGGCATCCGGAGAAACCATGATGATATCGTCACGAATCTCTTCCTGAAGATATTTCATCAGGACCGGCGCAGCATAGAGATGATCGACCGGGATATTAAAGAACCCCTGAATCTGACCAGCATGCAGATCCATCGCCAGGACCCGTCTCACGCCGACAACCATCATCATTTCAGCGACAACCTTAGCGGTTATCGGCACCCGAGGCGCTACTTTACGATCCTGCCGCGCATAACCATAATAAGGGACCACAGCCGTTATCCGGCGGGCGGAAGCCCGGCGCAGGGCATCGACCATAATGACCAGTTCCATCAAGTGATCATTGACCGGGGTGCAGGTGGGCTGGATGACAAAGACATCAGCGCCACGAACATTTTCACCAATCTCGACAAAAATTTCCCCATCACTGAAGGTCCGTACTTCAGCCTGGGACAGGGGCAGATTAAGATTTTTACAGATCTCTTCGGCCAGAGGTCGATTTGCATTGCCGGCGAACAGCTTGATTTTATTTACCATGGCACTATAGGCTTCCTAAATTAAAAATAATTATGGCTGGGGCACCAGGGCTCGAACCTGGAAAGCGAGCGTCAAAGGCTCGTGTGTTACCATTACACTATGCCCCAGCAAAAGATATCAAACCCATGAAAATTACTATGTTATAAATACTGCTAATCAGGACCGGCTGGGTACAGTCAAGAAGACATTCTTGCCATACCGCCTGCTGAATTTCTCGTAACAGGCTGCAGCCTTTACGCTATCGGTAAATATCCCAAAGACCGTCGGCCCACTCCCGGACATCAAGGAGACCAGGGCGCCATCAGCCAGCAGCAACTTTTTGATCTCAGCAATTTCCGGATAATGAGCGACCGTTACCGACTCAAGATCATTAAAAAAACCATCCGGTCCAGCCTGTTGGAGAAAATCAACCTCTGAACCGGAATATCTACCTGACTGACAGTCCTTTTCGGGCGCTAAGATATAAGGATTACTATTAGTTGTCAACGCAAAATTATCAAATACCCACTTGGTTGAGACACCAAATCCAGGCTTAACCAAAATGACCTCGCAATCATTAATTCCAAGAGCGGAAGTTAGCCGCTCTCCGACCCCCTCGGCCAGAGCTGCGGAGAGATTTTTTTTGACAAAGAAAGGGACATCGGCACCCAACTGGAGCGCCATCCCCAGAAGACGCTCTTCACCTAAATTCGTCGCAAGCAGATCATCAAGAGCCCGCAACACCGCCGCTGCGTCACTGCTGCCGCCACCGAGCCCGGCAGCCACCGGAATATTCTTTTCCAGGACGATTTTCACCCGGCAATCGACTCCGGTCTCAGCCATAAACAGTTGGGCCGCCCGCCAGGCCAGATTGGTGGCGTCTTCCGGCAGATCAGAGCCGGGACAAGACAACGATATACCAGTCCCCTCCTCCACCCTGATCCGGACGCTATCAGCCAGGGCCAGTTTCTGCATGACCGACTCAAGCTCATGGTAACCGTCCGACCGCTTACCCTTCACCGCCAGATACAGATTGATTTTGGCCGGGGCCTGAATGGTTTTTTCAGATGATTTCATTGTTGGACTGAAGGTTTAAGATTGGAGGTCAAAGAAGGCTTAAGGTAGAAAATTTAAAAACTAAAAGTCTCAAGGATTTTAGGGATCAAAGGTTCCGAGCTTTAAAAGTTTTGGGGTTACAGCATAAGGACGATTCAGACAACTCATTACGAATCGTACCCATCTTCAGTCTTCAGTCTTCAACCTTATGCCTTCAACAAAAAAAGGCCTGATTCTCTCAAGAAAATCAGGCCTGGTTTAGAACACAAGATCCCGGCTGCTTAACCGGTTAATTTGACATAACGCAGTTTAAGGTCGTAGAGTACCGTCTCCAGCAAATTCTCTTCATCTTTACTGAGATTGCCCTCGGTCTTTTCTTTCAAAAGATCCAGGGTATCGATCGTGTGTTTGACCAGAACCAGATCCTGGCGGCTTTCGCCGGTCTCAGGGTCGGCTAACTCACCGCAATGGAAAAGAGCCGCCGTGTTAAGCGACATGATAAAAGCGGTAAAGGTCACCTCCGGCATAATACATTTGCCATCCTTTAGCACCTGCCCTTCCGGGCACTTTTTACAATCTTTTTCGTTATTGTCCATCCGATACCCTTGTCTTTTTAGATGCGGATACATTATATCAGCTACAACAGTTCACCAGGGGGCAACTACTTTATAAAAACACCAGACCTTAATAGTCTACCAGTGCCACAGATTCGTGCAAGTAGGCTGGAGAACTATAGTTGTTCTATGTGAACCAGCTTGACCGTACGAAGATGGGGGGCTGGTGAACTATTACAATCAACTGTTACTCGGCAGATCAAGGGCCATCGCATCATTTATATGGGGGAGAGCCATAACTTTCCGCAACTGATCTTTGCTCAGCAGGGTGTTGGTATTCAACAGAATAATGTTACGACCTTGCTCCTCTTCCATACCCACAGTCATTCTGGAGATATTAACGTCAAAACTACCCAGAGTGGAACCCAAGGCCCCGATAACCCCAGGCACGTCCTCATTAACCACAAAGAGCATCGGTCCTGATGGCAGGGCTTCAAGACGGAAGGTATTGAATCTAACCAGTCGCGGTTCGCTCTTGCCAAATACCGTGCCGGACAAAACATTCTCTCCGGAAGAGGTTTTAACTCTGACCTTGAGGAGGTTGGTAAAATCATCATGCTGGGAGGAGCGTGATTCAACAACCCTAATCCCTCTTTCCTTAGCGATCATCGGCGCATTAACATAATTAACCGCATCTTTAAGGATCGGGGTAAAGAGTCCTTTCAGGAAAGCGACCGTCAACGGACCGGTCTCCATATCCGCCAAGTCACCGACAAATTCGAGATTGACCTCTTCAACCCCGTCTTTGGCGATCTGCATCTGCAGGGCGCCAATCATCTCGGCCAGAGCGGCAAAGGGGCCAATCTTGGCCAGAACCTCGGCGCTTACCGAAGGTACATTAACCGCATTCGTGACCGTACCACTCAGCAGATAATCGGACATCTGCTCAGCGATAGCCACGGCCACATTTTCCTGGGCCTCGGCGGTGGAAGCGCCAAGATGCGGGGTGCAGACAAAATTATCAAGGCCCAGAAGCGGGCAATTATCAAGGGTTGTGGGCTCCTCAGCAAACACGTCAAGGGCCGCTCCACCAATTTCATCATTCTGCAGAGCTACCAGCAGGGCCGCCTCATCAACAACACCGCCACGGGCGCAATCAATGACCAGGGCCTCTTTTTTCATGGCCTTGAATTGTTCGGTGGACAGAACATTCTTGGTCTCTTTGGTGAAGGGCACATGGACCGAGACGAAATCCGCTCGCTTACACATCTCGTCAAGACTCACCAGCTCCACACCCAACTTATCAACGAGATCCTTGGGCATGTGCGGATCAAAGGCAATAACTTTCATCTTGAGGCCCTGGGCCCGGTCCGCCACGATGGCGCCAATCCGACCAATGCCGACGATACCCAGGGTTTTACCGGTTACTTCACGACCGGAAAACTTCTTCTTCTCCCACTTGCCGGCCTTCATTGAGGCAGTGGCCTGGGGGATCTTGCGGCTTAAAGACATCATCATCGAGATGGCATGCTCAGCCGCCGTGGTAGAGTTGCCATCGGGAGCATTCATGACGACAATGCCCCTTTTGCTGGCTTCGGGGATATTAACATTATCGAGGCCAATACCAGCCCGTCCGACGACTTTAAGATTATCGGCAGCGCCAATGATCTCTTCAGTAACCTTGGTAGCGCTACGAATTACCAAACCGTCATACTGTGAAATAATCTTTTTCAGTTCTTCCGGGGCCAGACCGGTGTTTATGTCAACCTCAATACCGGCTTCTTTAAGAATCTTAGCTCCGATTGGGGCCAAGTTATCACTTATAAGGACCTTCATTATATCTCCTTGTTAGCTGCCAACCGGCGAGGGTCCGGCAATCTTTTACAAAATAAAGCGCGTAATATGAATCGGCAAAATGCTATTTCTGCCCTTGTAACACTTAGATTAACCAAAAAACTTTTTTCAGTGAAAAAAATCGGGAAACAGGAAATATTATGCCAAGCGGGCTGTTTGTCAAGAATTATATGTATATCAGGGAGGTGGTTTAATCACGAAAACAGGCCGAAAAATCGACTGGCTCGTCATCATCGGCTCTATATTTATTATCTCCCCGCGCCAAATCGACCAGACTAGCCTTTTTTGCCTCTTTATAGCGAATGTCAAAAAAGCGGGTGGGGAAAGACTCGGCTGCCAGATAACCGGTCATATTCTCAGATATCCTCGCCAGCAATTCCTGGCCAACCTCTTCCCTGACTTCTGTATCAACAAAATTTCTCTCCTGGACCAGGTCCATACTTAATTCATTTCCCATTCGGCACCGAATCAATGAAAACAGTTCCGGTCCATCTCCATGACGATCAGCAAAATGTTTGTCGTTAAGGGTCATAACAACTGTGCAAACGATCTTAACATACCAACGATCAGCGGCGATCAGTCTTGAGTGATCGGTAACTTTGATATTAAGGGAGTTAGCGAGCTTCTTTTCTTCTAATAATTCCATCTTAAAATAATCCGATTTTTTTATTATAGATCAGGCATTGTCCAATTATTAACGACAACCTAACAAATACTCCCCAACGATGATGGCCTCGGGAACAGTCCCCGGGTAGCAGAGCAAGATCAGGGAGGTTAAGCAAAACTTGCCGGTCAATGTTTAAAAGGTTATATAACATTTTTTCTTTTTTGCGAACGACACAATAGGTAATTTTATAATAGAGCTGATAAATGACTATTTCCATCTACAACACCCTGGTTGGCGCCAAAGTTCCACTTGAAACAATCGAGCCGGGCCTTGTCAAACTATATGTCTGCGGGATCACCGCTTACGATTACTGTCATATCGGCCACGCCCGTTCCGCCTTGGTCTTCGACATGATTGTCCGTTATCTCAAGTACCGCGGCTACCAGGTTAATTTCATCCGCAATTTTACCGACATCGACGATAAGATTATCACACGGGCCGCCGAACAAAACACGACCTGTGATGAATTATCGGAAAGGTTTATTGAAAAATTCCGCGAGGACATGGCCCAGCTCAAGGTAGACGAGCCCGACATCGAACCCAAGGCCACCGAGCATGTGGTTGAGATCATCGAGATGATCCGGGAACTGATTGACAAGGGCATGGCCTACCCCGCTGACGGCGATGTCTACTACCGGGTTAGCAAGTTGGCAGATTACGGTAAACTCTCGGGACGACGAATCGAAGACATGCAGGCCGGAGCCAGAATTACCATCAACGAGAACAAGGAACACCCCATGGATTTTGCCCTCTGGAAGGGGAGCAAACCCGGCGAACCAACCTGGGATAGCCCCTGGGGACCGGGCCGTCCCGGCTGGCACATTGAATGCTCGGCCATGAGCCGCAAGTACCTGGGCGACACCTTTGACATCCACGGCGGCGGCAAGGACCTGATTTTCCCCCACCACGAAAACGAGATCGCCCAGAGCGAAGGAGCCACCGGCTGCACCTTTGCCCGCAACTGGATCCATCATGGTTTTGTGACGATCAAAGACGAGAAGATGTCCAAGTCACTGCATAACTTCCTGACCATCCGGGAAGTCCTGGCCGACCATCACCCTGAAGTTTTGCGGCTCTTCGTTTTTTCAAACCACTACCGAACGCCCCTCGATTATTCCGAAAATGCCTTGAAAGACTCGGCAGCGGGTCTGGAACGGCTGTATAGCTGCATAGCCGCTATTGAGGAGCTCTCAGGTTCGGCTACGACAGCGGCAATCATCTCAACTGAGGATGGTGATAAGATCCGTGGTTTACAAGATCGTTTCATCGAGGCAATGGATAACGATTTCAATACCGCTCAAGGGTTGGGTCTGATCTTTGAGACGGTCAAGGACCTTAACCGGGTCAGGCAACAACTGGGATCTAAACCAGCAACCGCTGACGTCACCATATTGCAAGACGGCGCCAGACAGCTGACGGAACTTTGCCGAATAATGGGACTCCTCACCGAGCCGCCGGCTGAATATCTGAAAAACCAACAACAGGGCGAACTCTCACACCTGCAGATATCTCCTGATGAGATCAATGATTTAATCGCCCAGCGCCGCCAAGCCCGCCAGGAGAAAAACTGGACCAGAGCCGACGAGATCCGAGACCTGCTCCTGGAGAAAGGAATTGAGTTAAAGGACAGTGGAGAAGGCACCACCTGGAAGGCTGCCAGCTGATTTCCACTAAAGCTCCACCACTGTTTGCACCACTAAAGATTTCCCACTTCGTTTCGAGATGACAAAGGGGGCGTTTCAAAATAACAAGGCGGTCGGCTAGCACCTCTCTCTTTCTGTTATTGCGAACGGCGGAGTCGAGGGATCTTTACCTTGACCCAGCCGCCACATTCGCAAGCCTGCCCCCCCCCCTGGCATAATCCTTTTCTTCCTGCATCCCTATTCACCCGACATAGACACTATCCGGTCGACTCACGTAGCCCCCCAAGCCAAAGTATTTCCCCCGATCATCTGGGCAAATCTTTCTTAACAACCAACAGCACTCTTGTTACGGCAAAAAATTATTAAGGCTCAAAGCTATAAAATTCGTCCCAGACAAAAATTCTGCTATACTGCCTGTATCTTATCATTCCGGAAGTGAGATGAATCTGGAACAGGAACCGCTCCAGCTATATCAAGGAAGGAGGTGCAAGATGTTAAGATCTCCGGCAGTAGCAGGTCAGTTTTACCCGGCCGACAAAGACGCCCTAACCACACTGGTCTCAGAGCTGATGCCTGAAATCCCCCAGGCTGAAAGTCAGCATGTACTGGCGGTTATCTCTCCCCATGCCGGTTACATCTACTCCGGCGGAATTGCCGGCCAGACTTTCTCCCAAGTCAATATCCCCGAAGATGTCATCATTCTGGGGCCAAACCATCATGGCCATGGCGCCCCGCTGGCCCTGATGAACGAGGGCACCTGGGATATGCCCATGGGACCGGTATCGATGAACCCGCCTCTTGCCGAACTTATCCTTAAACATGCCCCGAACATCGTCATCGACAACGAGGCCCACCGCTTCGAGCATTCACTTGAGGTCCAGGTCCCCTTCCTGCAATCCCGACAAGCAAAGCTGAAGATTGCCCCCATCGTAGTCTCCCAGATTTCCTTTGCAGAATGCCAGGCAACCGGCCAGGCCCTGGCCCAGGCCATTAATGAATTAGGCCGTCCGGTGCTGATGGTCGCCAGCACCGATATGAGCCATTATGAATCCCGACAGTCGGCAACCGTTAAGGACCATCTGGCCCTTGACCGCATAACCGCCCTCGACCCGCAGGGTCTCTATGAGACGGTGCTCGGCAGAGGCATCACCATGTGCGGAATCATGCCAACCACCATAGTCCTGGCGGCAGCGAAAGCCTTAGGCGCCTCGAAGGCTGAACTGGTCCGCTACAGCGATTCAGGCGAGACCAGCGGTGATCTCGATCAGGTCGTCGGTTACGCCGGTCTGATTATCTCGTAAAGCTGTTTTTAAGTCGGTCGCGTTTTTTGCCCTTAGTGTTTAATTTTCAGGAATGATTCCACTCCGACCTTCGCACAGCCAGGAGGTTTTTTTGTCATCTTTAGCGGCGAAGCCTGTCTGTCATCTCGAACGGCAGAGCCGGGGAGATTTTTTCCTTGACCGTTGCCACCAGTTTTATCTGCAACAGAAACCTCCGCCTTTTGGCGGCAGATCTAAACTTTACGGTTATTTTACTTGACAAGCACCCCGGATTTTTCTAAAAAGATCTCAAAATCGCACCCCATGCTGGGGGATGGTCTAATGGCAAGACAGCAGACTCTGACTCTGCCTATCGGGGTTCGAATCCCTGTCCCCCAGCCACTTCTGCATAGCCCCCAGACATTCTGCCCCACCAACCAATATTTCATCCGCTTCCTGCAAACCAGTTACCTGACGTTTTTTGTCGCTTCCCCCCCCTTTTTTGTGACGTTTTTTGTCACCAGACCATTTCTCCCAAAAAGGCAACTAGGCAAGACAAGACAATATCCACATATAGTCAGAGAGTTAAGAAATTAATTGCGCCCAAGCCACCAACAGGCACGGTTTATGCTTTATTTATAAACAGATGTGAGCAGACTGGCTAAACAAAAGATTTTGCATATTGCCGATTCTGTGTTACGACTTGCTGATAATACGGTAATTCTTGCCTCACCCGGAGGTCCGGGCAGGCGTTTGGTTAACCAAAAATTAGTTGGAGGGAAAGAAAATGTTGAACCATCTCAGAAATCAGAACAAGGAAAAGGGCTTTACCCTGATCGAGCTGATGATCGTTGTCGCCATCATCGGCATCCTGGCCGCCGTCGCCATCCCGGCCTACATGACCTACATCCAGAAATCAAAGGTTACTTCCCTGGTTATGCCTGGTCTGCACTCAATCGAGACCAATATGGGCCTCTGGGCCGCCTTTCAAAACAAACTCCCTGATGGCTCTACTGCTGGCCAAACGATGGATCTTTTCGCTACCGATGCCGACACCACCTATTTTTCCCCGACCATCGTAAATACTATCACTAAGGCTGCCGCTGGAGTCACTGACGCTGGTTGGAATGAAGGAGCGACCGATTACACCCTAAGGATTGAACTCAGGGCGGCCCCGTTGGGCCCCAACCCTGCAAAATTTGACGGCTTAATAGCTAAGGGTAATCATATCATGTTTGCACAGCCCCGCTATCAAGACAGCAAGATTGAAAGATGGATGCTGGGCGGCACCTTGGCCACTACCCTCGGCATCAATGATTAATTATTTATCTGCATAACTGTTTCAAGCCGGGCCCGAGGGCCCGGCTTTTTTTTTGAGTCGGCCCGAATCCAAGCCAGACCAAGATCGAACGGGGCAATAAGTGTTGCAAACAACATCCAGCCGAGCCCAGCAACGGCCAAAAATCACCCTTGCCCAAACCCGCAACCCCAGCCACCTGCTACTCCTGCTAGTGCTTTTATTTATCGGCCTGCTCTACAGCAACACCCTGAACTCCCCGCCAGTCCTCGATGACCGGGCCACCTTCATCGACAACCCGGCGGTTTATATCGACACCCTGTCTTTCGCCTCGCTTAAACAGGTCCAGGCGGGCCGGTTCGGCCGGACCCGGTTCATTCCGATGCTCTCCTTCGCGGTCGATCAGCGGCTCGGCCAGGGCCGTATTATCCAGTTTCATCTAACCAATATCCTAATCCACATCCTGGCCACACTGGCGGTCTATCTACTGGTTTTGGGGTTGACCAATACCGCCGTTGCTAAAAAAAGCCTCGTCTTGCTGACTCCAGCCCAGTTCAGCCTTGTTGTCGCCGCCTTCTGGGCCCTCCATCCTATCCAGACCAATGGCGTAACCTATCTGGTCCAGCGGATGGCCACACTGGCGACCCTGTTCTACTTTGCTGCCCTGGCCGGTTATATCTGGGCCAGAATCAGCCCGTCAAGTTTCGCCCGAGTAACGGGCTGGGCAGCTTTTGTCCTTTTTATGGGCTGCGGTTTTCTGTCCAAAGAGAACAGCGCCACCCTGCCCCTGGCGGCACTGATGACTGAGATGATCTTTATTAACCCTGAGCTGGGCCGGAGGATGTTGACCGGACTCCGCCGATATCAGTGGCTGGTCCTGACGATTGTTTTTTTACTGGTCCTACCCTTGGCCGCCAGCAAATTGACCGCAATTTCGAGCAGCTATGCCCTGCATGGCCGCCATTTCAATCTGACGGAAAGGCTTTTTACGGAACTGCGGGTGGTGGTCTTTTACCTGTCACTCCTGGCCCTGCCCCTGCCGGGCCGGCTTAACCTGGACCATGATTTCCCGCTATCTTTCTCATTATTAAATCCACCGGCCACCATACTTTCTCTTTTCCTGCTGACCTTTCTGTTTTTTGCCGCAATCCGCTATCGCCAGCAACATCCCCTGGCCGCCTTCGGCCTTCTGTTCTTCTTCCTTAACCTGATCATCGAGTCATCGATCATTCCCCTGGAACTGGTTTTTGAACATCGCCTCTATCTTCCTTCATTAGGCTTCATTATCGCTGTTGTCTCCCTCCTGGATTGGGGCTCCCGCTTTATACCCGTAGCTGACAAAAAAGAGCTAAAAACGATCTTCTTTCTGCTAATGATGATCACCATCTCCAGCCTGGCAATATGCACCTCATTACGCAACCATGTCTGGCGAGACCGCCTTACCCTCTATCAGGATATTGCGTTTAAATCACCGCTGAAGCCTCGGGCCCATACCAATCTGGGCAGAGAGTTACTGAAGGTTGATCGCCAGGAAGAAGCCCTGGCCGTCCTCCTGAAAGCAATCGCGCTGGGCAATGGCCAATCGGAGGAATACATCACCGCCGCCAACAACATCGTCACCATTTTTATCGCCCAGGAAAAATTCCAGGAGGCCGTGGATTGGGCGAAGAAATTATTAAGAGATCGACCCCAGGAAAAACTAAACCTTGACAGCTTCCCCCTGCTGATGGCCAATCTGGCCAATTCTTACTGGAAGCTCGGCAGATTCAGTGACTCACTTGAAGCTTTCAGGATTGGCATAAAAACCAAGCATCCCCAACATACTAAGCTTTTGTTAACCGGAATGGAGACAATGCTGTTGGATGCCTTCACCACTAAAGATGGCCGCCAGCAACTTGGTTTTGATAATGCACCTGCATCTGTCTACTTTAAAATGGCAGCAGCCTTGCTTATGGATAAGGACTATCGAAATGCCCGCACCTATCTGGCAAAAGCCCTGGCAATAGATCCTGCCCATGAAAAGTCCCTGATTATTAAGAAAATAATAGCCGATGAAACGGCCAGAAACAGGCGGGCACGGGTAGCGATCAATAGGGCCAAAGCGGCTGGTTCGTCATACCTCCCCTTTAAATCCGCTTTCTATCTTGCCGATTTTATAGAAGAGAGATACCGCCTCCTCGATCCTTTAGTCGGCCCATTATTGAAAAAGGCCGTTCGGCTGGAACCGGAATCTCTCAATGCAGCTCTGAGACTGGCCCGTTGGCAGTTGCAGAACGGTAAAGTTGACGAGGCTTTAAAACTTGCCGAAGGTCATTTGTCGGCCAATCCTGATTTCCCGCCACTACTAGAATTGGCCGCCAAATGTTATTTCTTTCAGGAGAAAAACGAGAAAGCCGCTAACATGTTAAGCAGACTCCTTGAGGTATACCCGGGCCATCCTGACTGGATCAAATACACAAAATTTATCCAGAATTTTCAAGAAACAACTAATCCCAGGAATTAGTATCGCCTCTAAAAAAAACTTAGCTCGATAGTTGCCTGACTGGCTATAGCCTCTAAACAAACAAGAAAGAGGAGACTTCCCGAGGGAGGTTAAGCAGAAACAGGTCTTTTGTAAATTCTGCCTACAAGCAAAATGCTCCGCCCGTAACCAGCCAAGCCCACCCCAAAAATCTCCCCAGAAAGATGCCTTTGGCATTTCAATGCAGGTCATGACCGAGGCTGATGGCGATCGTATCTTAATTGGGTAATCTGTTCTGAAATAAGGCCCATCATGAAGATGATGACCGAAGTAGATAAGAGCAAGGCTGACATATTCGAAAAACGATGGGCGGTGACGAATGTGTAAATATAATAAGAAAACCCGCTTATCAGGAAGAAAAGGCTGGCCGGCAGAAAGATTCTCAGGGGTGAAAACAGGGTCGAAATTTTGGTAATTATAATAAAAAATCTGGCCCCGTCCTGTAAGAGCTTGATTTTACTTTTACCATTACAGCGTTTGGTCTCAATCGGGATGTATTTGACGGCCAAGCCGCTACGTAAATAAGCCAAAGTTAATGTCGATGGATAAGAAAAGGTGTTTGGTAAAAGATGAATGAATTGCATAGCCGTATTTCTGTTGATCATTCGAAAACCGGAGGTTAGATCTTCTACCTTAAATTTACAGACATAGGACGCCATGCCATTATAAATCTTATTGGCGACATCCCTGTGCAAGGAGGTCGCGGATTTCTTGGTCCGGGCGCCGATTACCATGTCATAGTTTTCCTGGTATTCAAGTAGTCTGGCAATATCTTCCGGTACATGTTGACCATCACCATCCATCATGATTATCCATTTTCCGGTCGCGGCCCGCAAACCGGTTTTGATGGCTGCGCCGTTGCCGATATTATATGGGTGGCACCGAACATTAGCCCCAGATGCCACGGCCTCCTTAACCGTATTGTCAGTAGAACCATCATCCACCACCAGAATCTCAAAATCAGGATATTGTCTTTTCAGATTACTTACAGTACCGCCAATGGCCAGTTCCTCATTGTAGGCAGGTAAAAGGATGGTTACTTCGATTTGCCGACTGGAATTAGTTTTGCTCATAATAGGCTTATGATCTCTTGTTTATTGGGCTGTCCATGCAGCTTTTCTGATTGTACGGCAAGGTATGAATCATACGTTCAAGTAGTTTTTAGAAATTTAGCCCAGAAAACATCATAACGGTATATTTTTAATCATATTAATGCTTAAACTCCGCCAGCATTCGCGGCCAAACTGGACAAGTCCTCTCGACCGCAGCGCCGGAGAGCGATTTTTATTGCAACCGGATGTGAACCTGTGCTGGACAAATCTACTCGTTTAAAACTTGCCAAGAACGGACCACATCACCCCGGCTGCAATGGCAGAACCGATTACCCCGGCAATGTTGGGGGCCATGGCATGCATCAGCAGGAAGTTCTCCGGGTCTTCTTTATGCCCGACCATCTGGACGACCCGGGCCGAATCCGGTACCGCCGAAACGCCAGCCGCACCGATCAGAGGATTAATCTTTTCTTTAAGAAACAGATTCATGAATTTGGCAAAAAGAACTCCGCCGGTGGTGGCAACGATAAAAGAAAGCGCCCCTAAGCCGAAGATCAACATGGCTTTCGGGGTCAGGAAGGTCTGGGCCTGGGTAGAAGCGCCGACGCTGAACCCAAGCAGAATGGTGACGATATCGATCAGGGCGTTGCGAGCCGTCTTGGCCAGTCTTTCGGTTACGGTACTCTCCTTAAGCAGGTTGCCAAAAAACAGCATACCCAACAGAGTCATTGAACCGGGGGCTATTAAGGCGCAGACCAGAAAGGCAACGATCGGGAAGATGATCTTTTCCTTGCGGGAGACCTCCCGCGGGGCCTTCATTCTGATCAGTCTTTCTTTTTTGGTGGTGAACAGATACATGATCGGCGGCTGGATGACCGGAACCAGGGCCATGTAGGAATAAGCGGCAATGGCAATGGGGCCGAGCAGGTCTGGAGCCAGCATTGAAGAAAGAAAGATGGCGGTTGGGCCATCGGCGCCGCCGATAATGCCAATGGCGCCCGCCTGAGCCGGGGAAAACCCCAGGATTAATGAACCTAAAAAAGTCAGAAAGATGCCAATCTGAGCGGCGGCTCCCAGCAGAATAAGTTTGGGGTTGGAGAGCATGGTCGAAAAATCGGTCATGGCCCCGATCCCCAGAAAAATCAGGGGAGGATAGATACCTTTCATGACCCCGAAGTAGAGATAGGAGAGCACGCTGCCCTGGTCATAAACGCTTAGACTCATACCCTCGATGGGAGGAATGTTGCCGATCAGAATACCAAAGCCGATCGGGACCAGTAATAACGGCTCATAATCCTTGGTAATGGCCAGGTAGATGAAGATGATCCCGATGAGGATCATGATCACATTGCCCCACTCCAGATGAGCAAAACCGGAATTATTAAAGAAAAGCATACTGTCGAGGTTCACAAGATTCTCCTGAGTGGCCGGCGACCAAGGTTATTCAATGATTACCAGTTCCTGGCCCTGATTGACCGTATCACCGTCCCGCACCAGAATCTTTTTAACGAGGCCATTGCTCTTGGCAACTATCTTGTTTTCCAGTTTCATGGCTTCCATGATCAGGAGCTTTTGGCCGATTGTCACCCGGTCGCCTTCTCTAACGAAGATTGATTTGATCTGGCCCGGCATCGGCGAAATGATGGAGCCCTTGGCCGTGGCTTTAATCGGAGTGGTATAAGCTGGTGGCGTGGTCGGGGAAACTGGTGGTGGTGCTGGTCGGTTTATGATGGGTAGGCCCAGGTTTTCAATGGATTTGATCAGAACCACATGTTCCAGACCATTTACTTCGACATAGGCATCGGCTGGGGTCACTTTCTTAATGATGACCTCGTAATCACGGTCATTGATTTGCAAGTCATATTTACGCATCTTGTTATCTCCTTGGCGCCAAGGTGTTACCCTGGTTATTCATGGCTTCAAATCGACCGGCCCGCTGCCACGATGAATCCCATAAGCTATGGCGTTTCCAGGTTATCTTGCGGTTATCGTCAGCACTGAACTGATAAAGGTGGAGGGCGGTGGCCACGGCGATTAAAGTTTCATCGTCGATAATGTCTGGGTCGCCGCCGACGCTCTGATCATTTCGGGCACCTCTCTGTAATTTGTTTTTCAGACTGGCAGAACCATTCAGAATTATCGGCAGGAGGGTTATGTACCCAGCGATCAGGGAAAGACCGCCGAAAACTACAATCATGCCGACAATACTGAAATGCAGGGCATCGAAACCGCCAACATTCAAGCTGGAAAAATCTACCTTGATAATACTGAAATCCATTTCACATCCTTATAGAGGGATATTACCGTGTTTCTTCAGGGGGTTATGGGCCCGTTTATTTTTGGTCAACTGCAGGGCTTTGATTATCCGGAAACGGGTGCGGGCCGGCTCGATAATATCATCGATATAACCACGATTTGCGGCAATGTACGGATTTAAAACCGCTTCGTCATATTCTTTTTCTTTTTTAAGCAGGTATGCCTCAGGATTTCCTGTTTCGTTTGCCTCCCGGCCATACAACACTTCGACCGCACCCTTGGCCCCCATAACTGCAATTTCGGCGGTGGGCCAGGCATAATTGATATCACCACGCAGATGCTTGGAACTCATTACACAGTAGGCTCCGCCATAGGCCTTACGGGTAATAATCGTAATTTTGGGCACTGTCGCTTCGGCGTAGGCATAAAGCATTTTAGCCCCGTTCCGAATGATACCGGCATACTCTTGCAAAGTACCGGGCAAAAAACCCGGCACATCGACAAAGGTAACCACCGGAATATTGAAACAGTCGCAAAAACGAACAAAACGGGCCCCTTTAACTGATGAATCGTTATCCAGCACCCCGGCCAGGTAATTCGGCTGGTTGGCTACTATACCAACCGGATAGCCATCATATCTGGCGAAACCAACGATCAGGTTGGGCGCAAATTCGGCATGGATTTCGAGGAAATCACTGTTGTCGACGGTGCTGAGAATGACATCTTTCATGTCATAGGCTTCATTGGAACTGGTAGGAATTATCTGATTAAGAAACTCGTCATCCCGGTCGGGCGGATCATCGCTGGGAACGACCGGAGGATTATCAGTATTATTCTGGGGTAAAAATGAAAGTAATTTTTTGACGTACTCAATGGCATCAAGACCTGATTCGGCCGCGTAATGGACTACTCCGCTCTTACAGGCGTGGACCGAGGCCCCGCCAAGTTCTTCGACGCTAACATCCTCATGGGTCACTGATTTTACAACTTTAGGTCCGGTCAGGAACATATAGCTATTGTTCTTGACCATAACGGTGAAGTCAGTCAGGGCTGGTGAGTAAACCGCGCCCCCGGCGCATGGCCCGAAAACTGCGGAGATTTGCGGAATCACCCCTGAACTCATAACGTTGCGCTGAAAAATCTCCGAATAACCGGCCAAGCTAGCGATTCCTTCCTGGATTCTAGCGCCGCCCGAGTCGTTTAAGCCGATCACCGGGGCGCCGTTTTTCATGGCCAGATCCATGACCTTACAGACCTTCTCGGCCAGAGCCTCGGACAGAGATCCACCGAATACAGTAAAGTCCTGGGCGAAAACGTAAACTATCCGGCCATTGACAGTTCCATAACCGGTTACGACGCCATCGCCCAAGAATTCCTTGTTTTCCATGCCGAAATTTCGGCAACGATGGGTTTTGAACATGTCGAACTCTTCGAAGCTGCCTTCATCCAACAGGAGCTCCAGTCTTTCGCGAGCTGTCATCCGGTTGGCAGCATGCAACTTGTCGATACGTTCCTGGCCGCCACCCATTCTGGCTTCAGCCCTTAGTTTCAGAACTTGTTTAAGGTTCTTTTCCATTATAAAATCTCCGGTTCATGAAGTTCCCCGCCCATAATAGCGTGGTGTCTCCGTCTGTGAGGAAGTTTCTTTATCTTAATTGCTCTCAAGGTAAATTAGCTTTTACCTTCTGGGGCTGAGCAGAATTCCGTTAAGACCCCATGACTCGATTTTGGATGCAAAAAGGCCACTAACTTCTCGCCGGCTCCGATTATTGGTTCTTCGTGAACAAGCTGACATCCCGCTGCCGCGGCCTGGTTAAGCTGGCCGTCAATGTCATTGCTTTCATAGGCGATATGGTGGACCCCCTCACCCTTTGCTTCAATGAATTTGGCGATCGGGCTGTCTCCAGCCGTCGGCTCCAGTAACTCAATATGAATATCGCCAATCTTAAAAAAGGCGGTCCTGACTTTTTGGGATGCCACCTCTTCGATCTTTTCGCACTGTAACCCTAAAACATTTTCATAGAATATTCGGGCTTCCGCGAGGCTCCTTACCGCAACGCCGATATGGTCTATCTTTGTAATCATTATTTACCCCCTGTCCCGGTACTCTCCGAAAACCTTACGGAGGATGTTGCATATCTCACCGAGGGTCGCGTATTCCCTAACTGCAGCCAGGACCGGTTCCATCAGATTGACATCACTCTTTGCTGCTCTTTCAAGATCGGCCAGGACTAAAGAAATTTGTTTATTATTCCGGTGTTTTTTGACATTGGCAAGGTTGCCGACCTGTTGCAGCTCTACGGCCGGATCGACTTTCAACAGGGGGGGGCGACTGTTTTCGTCAACCTGGAATTTGTTGACCCCGATAATTATCCGCTCGCCCTTCTCAATCTCCCGTTGATAATCGTAAGAGGCATTTTCAATCTGCCGCTGGATAAAGCCATCCTCAATGGCGGCGACCACCCCACCTGACTCATCAATAGTATTGATTAGTTCACGAGCACCCTGCTCGATACTGTCCGTTAGCTGTTCTATATAATAAGAACCCGCCAAGGGGTCAATTGTATCGGCTATCCCTGATTCATAGGCGATGACCTGTTGGGTTCGCAGGGCGGTCATCACCGATGGTTCGGTTGGCAGAGACAGAGCCTCATCGCGGGAATTGGTGTGCAGGGATTGGGTGCCACCGAGTACTGCGGAAAGGGCCTGGATGGTAACCCGGACAATATTGTTATCAATCTGTTGGGCGGTCAGAGTATGACCGGCGGTCTGGGTGTGAAAACGAAGCATCTGGCTGGCCGGACTGGTGGCGCCGAACCGTTCATGCATCAGACGGGCCCAAAGGCGGCGGGCGGCCCGAAACTTGGCCACTTCCTCCAGAAGATTAGACGAGGCGTTGAAGAAGAAGGCCAGACGTCTCGCGAAGATATCGATCTCAAGCCCCGCATCAAGGGCGGCCTGGACATAGGTGCAGCCGTTGGCCAGAGTAAAAGCTACTTCCTGGATCGCCGTCGAACCGGCCTCCCGGATATGATAGCCGGAAATGGAGATGGTGTTGAAAGCCGGGATGTTACCACTGCACCACTGGAAAATATCGGTGATGATCCGCAGACTTGGTCGGGGCGGAAAGATGTAAGTGCCGCGAGCCACGTATTCTTTAAGGACATCGTTCTGGATGGTGCCCTTTAATTTCTCAGGCGGGACCCCCTGTTTTTCGGCGACGGCAACGTACATGGCCAGAAGAACAATGGCCGGTGAATTGATGGTCATCGAGGTTGAGACCTGATCAAGGGGTATCCGGTCGAAGAGGACTTCCATATCAGCCAGAGAATCGATGGCGACACCAACCTTACCCACTTCGCCGCAGCTCATTGGCTCATCAGAATCATAACCGATCTGGGTCGGCAGGTCGAAGGCGATGGAGAGACCGGTGGTGCCTTGCTCAAGCAGGTATCGATAACGCTTGTTCGACTCGGCGGCAGTCGAGAAACCAGCATACTGACGCATGGTCCAGAGTCGTCCCCGATGCATGGTTGGCTGGACGCCACGGGTGAAGGGGTACTGGCCCGGAAAACCGAGTTGATCAAGATAGTTTTCATCAATACTATCCGGCAGGGCCAGACGAGGTATCTCCTTGCCGCCGTGGTTGATAAATTCGGGCTTGCGTTCCGGGAAACGGTCCAGGCTTTTCCGAAGTATCTGGTCCTGCCATGATTTATATTCGGGATGGTCGCTCATGGTTCAGCTCTCTTGTCGGTTATCCATTAACTCTTTAATGATTCTAGTGGCCAGCAGTCTGGGGTCGCCGGTTTTCAGGACATCATACCGATTAATTAGATCCTGAAGACGGGGACGCAACATCTCCAGCGACCAGTCCAGTACTTCCATGGCTCGCGCCTGTTGCCGCCGCTTGGTATGTTCATCGCTGTGCCGGTGGAGCCGGTCGATCCTTTGTAAAGTCGCAGCCAGTTTTTGCACGCCGCGACCTTCGATGGCGGTGGTCAGGCAAACCCGAGACAGATTTTCGGCCAAGGGTGGTTTTTCTCTGGCAACAGCCTCCATATCCATGGCCAGGGCTTCGGCACCGGGGCAGTCCGCCTTGTTGACCACCAGCAGGTCGGCGACTTCAAGAAGTCCGGCCTTCATGGCCTGGATATCGTCACCCAGACCCGGGGCCACAACCAAGGCGGTTATATCGGCCAGCCGGATAATATCCATTTCGGATTGCCCTACTCCGACCGTTTCGATAATTATTATTGAACAACCGGAACCGGCCATGATCCGGGTCGCGGCCCCGGCCGCCCCACAAAGCCCGCCAAGGCGACCGCGGCTGGCCATGGAACGCATCACCACCTCATGGTCGAGGGCATGTTCCATCATTCTGACCCGATCACCCAGGATCGCGCCCCCCGAGATTGGCGATGATGGGTCAATGGCAATGACACCGATTCTGGCGTCTTGTTCGCGGTATTGTCCGATCAACTTGTCGGTGAGGGTCGATTTGCCGGCGCCCGGCGGGCCGGTTATGCCGATTACCGTCGCCTTCTCAAGCAGCACCGGATCGAGTCCGGTCAGGATCAGATCAGCCCTTCGGTCACCATCTTCAACCAAAGAGATGGCCCGGGCAATGGCGCGGCTATCACGGTTAATAATCGCCTTTATAAGGTGGGATGTCTCCGCCATTTATCTTACTCGGAACGGTTCCGGTGATGGAGGTCGCAGGCCTCCTGAAAGGCCTGGAGAATAATTTCTATCGGAGTGCCAGGGGTGAATATCTCTCTGATACCGGCCTCTTTTAAAGCGGCAATATCTTCATCCGGGATCACGCCACCGCCCAAAACCGGGATGTCGGAGCCATTTATTTTAGCCAGGGCTTCGATCACGGCCGGAAACAGACGGTTGTGGCCGCCGGAAAGGGATGACAGCCCAATGGCGGCTACGTCTTCCTGAACAGCGGCAGCGGCGATTTCTGCCGGGGTGCGGCGAATACCGGTATAGACAACTTCAAAGCCGCCATCCCGCAGCGCTCTGGCGATGAATTTGGCGCCGCGATCATGACCATCGAGGCCCGGTTTAGCGATCAGCACCCTGTTTTTGCGCTCATTAACACCCATAGGAACGACTCCAGGCTAAGTGTTGGCTAATTGAAGTTCTGCTTACAAAAGCTACCTAAATTACCCAGATCTTCGCAGACATGGATGCCGCATTTCTGCATGGCACCGATCTTGGCGGCGGCGGCGCCGCTACCGCTGCTGCCACTGCCACCGCTGACAATGGCCCCGGCGTGACCCATGCGGCGACCGGGTGGAGCGGTAAGTCCGGCAATAAACCCGACGACCGGTTTATTCATGTGATTGGCCACAAAGTCGGCGGCCTCCTCTTCGGCGGTGCCGCCAATCTCGCCAACCATCACCACCCCTCTGGTTTCAGGATCGTTCTCGAAGGCGGTCAGGCAATCGATAAAATCGGTGCCGATTACCGGATCACCGCCGATCCCGAGGCACGTTGTCTGGCCTATTCCCTGCAGGGTAAGCTGGTGGACGACTTCGTAGGTGAGGGTGCCGGAACGGGAAACAACTCCAATAGGTCCGGGTAGATGAATAGCCCCCGGCATGATCCCGGCCTTGCATTGTCCCGGGCTGATTATCCCCGGACAGTTGGGGCCAATCAGTCGTGAATCGGTCAGAGCCAGAAAATTTTTAATCTTGAGCATATCCATAGCGGGAATACCCTCGGTGATCGCAATGATAAGCGGGACCCCGGCAGCGGCCGCCTCCATTATGGCATCGGCGGCGAAGGGCGGCGGCACAAAGATCAGCGAACAGTTGGCGCCGGTGGCCGCTACGGCTTTATCGACCGAGTCAAAAACCGGGACGCCATTTACATCCTGGCCTCCTTTGCCGGGCGTTACCCCGGCTACGACACTAGCTCCGTATTCGCGGCACTGGCCGGTATGAAATTGGCCTTCCCGACCGGTGATACCCTGGACCAGCAGCCTGGTATTTTTGTCAATAAATATGCTCATCTCGGATAACCCTGTCTCTAGGCCCGTGAAATTTCGGCAATTTTATTAGCGGCGTCGGCCAGATCGACGGCGGTGATCAGATTGAGCCCGGAATCGGCCAGAATCCGGCGGCCTTTATCGACATTGGTCCCTTCCATACGAATCACAACCGGTACGGTTATCCCGGTCTTGCGGGCGGCTTCTACAACCCCATCGGCCAACACATCGCAGCGGAGAATGCCGCCAAAGATGTTGATTAGGATTCCCTTGACCTTGGGGTCGCTGAGAATAATCCGCAAGCCTTCTTCAACCATTTCGGCGTTAGCCCCACCGCCGACGTCAAGAAAATTGGCCGGTTCGGCCCCGGCCTTTTTGATAAGGTCCATGGTGGCCATGGCCAGACCGGCGCCGTTGACCATGTTACCGATATTACCATCGAGCTTAATATAGTTGAGGCCGACACGGGCCGCCTCGACTTCCAGCGGATCTTCCTCGGCCTCGTCCCGCCAGTCCCATATATCCTGATGACGGTAGAGCGAGCTTGAATCGATATCTATTTTGGCGTCCAGGGCCACTAGCTGATTTTCGGCCGTGATGACCAGAGGGTTGATCTCCAGCATGGTACAGTCTTTCTCGGTAAAGAGGCGGTAGAGTTTGGTGAGCAGAGATGAAAAATTGCTGGATATGTTTTTGTCAAGATCAAGCCCGAACAGGAGCTGGCGATGATGAAAGGGCTGGAGTCCGATCAGGGGATTAACCATTACTTTGATAATTTTCTCCGGCATCGAGACGGCAACATCCTCAATATCCATCCCTCCGGCCAGACTGGCGACAATCATGATTTGGGCGGTGGTCCGGTCGGGAATAATACTCAGATATAATTCCCGGGAAATATTCAGGCCCTGCTCGATCAGGACCTTGCCGACCTTTTTGCCGACCGGGCCGGTCTGTTTGGTGACAATGGTCATGCCAAGGATTTCTGCCGCAGCCAGCCGGATTTCTTCTTCCGACTTGACCAGTCTGACCCCGCCGGCCTTGCCCCTGCCACCGGCGTGGATCTGGGCTTTAACGATCAGTGGATAGCCGCCAAGTTTCCGGCCAGCAGCGACGGCCTCTTCTGTGGTAAAGGCCACCGAACCTTTTGGCACAGGGACTTCGTATTGTTTAAAGAGTTCTTTGGCCTGATATTCATGTATATTCATTTAATACTTCCGCGTTACTGCCAAAAATGACAGGTTAACGGTAATCCTGAGTTTAATCGAGATCGTTAATCATAACATAAAACAGTGGCATTAATTCGTTGCCATAGGATCATGTAAGATTTCAGGCGTTTTGGGGATACCCCATCTGTTTCAGAGTATCAGTGATTTCGTCCAAAGATGTCGGGTCGTCGATGGTTGAAGGCATTCGGTACTCTTTACCGTTGGCAATGGCGCGCATGGTGCCGCGAAGGATCTTGCCAGACCTGGTCTTGGGCAGGCGACTGACCTGGGTCGATTCCCGAAAACAGGCAATGGGACCGATCTTAGCGCGCACCATTTTTACCAGTTCCTGCTGGATTTCTGCCGGATCGTCTTCAACCCCCGCTTTAAGGATAAAAAACCCCAGGGGCAACTCACCCTTAAGTTGATTATTTGTGCCGATGACTGCACATTCGGCGATGGCGGGATGGGTTGCAATTACTTCTTCCATGGCGCCGGTGGAGAGACGATGTCCAGCGATATTGATAACATCGTCCATCCGCCCCATTACGTAGACGTAACCATCTTCATCAATAAAACCACCGTCACTGGTTTCGTAGTAGCCTGGGAACTGTTTCATATAGGAGCTGATAAAACGGTCTTCGTTGCGCCAGAGGGAGGCAAGGGTGCCAGGCGGCAGAGGCAGCTTGACTACGATATTGCCTTCCTGACCAGCCGAGACTTCATTGCCTCCATCGTCCAGAATCCGGACATCATAACCAGGGGCGGCCTTGGTCGGCGAACCGGGTTTGACCGGGAATTCTTCAATACCACGGCAGTTGGCAACGATTGACCAGCCCGTCTCCGTCTGCCACCAATGATCGATAACAGGTTTTTTAAGGAGGTCGCAGGCCCAGTGATAGGTGTCGGAGTCCAGTCGTTCTCCGGCCAGATAGAGGGCTTCGAAACAGGAAAGATCGTAATTTTTAAGGAGCTCGCCATTGGGGTCTTCTTTTTTGATGGCCCGGAAGGCGGTGGGGGCCGTAAAGAGGGTCTTCACTCCATATTCATTTATTACCCGCCAGAAAGCGCCGGCATCTGGGGTGCCGATCGGCTTACCTTCATAAATGATGGTAGTGCAGCCCCGGAGCAAGGGGCCATAAACAATATAAGAGTGGCCGACAACCCAGCCCACATCGGAAGCGGCCCAGAAGACGTCTCCGGCGTCAACATCATAAACATTTTTCATGCTCCAGTTAAGCGCGACAGCATGGCCGCCATTGTCGCGCATAACTCCCTTGGGCATGCCGGTGGTGCCTGAGGTATAAAGGATGTAAAGCGGGTCGGTGGCCAGGAGCGGAACACAATCAGCCGGCTGAGCATCCTGGACAATATCCTGCCAGACCAGATCACGACCTTCGATCAACTCAGAGGTTATAAATTCGCGCTGAAAGATGATGCATTTTTTAGGTTTATGGTCTGACTGGTTGATGGCTTCGTCGACCAGCGGTTTATAGCCCAGGGTTTTTTTACCTTCAATAGCCCCGGATGCGGTTATCAGGACTTTTGGCTGGGCGTGATCAATTCGAATAGCCAACTCGTGGGCGGCGAAACCACCGAAAACCACCGAGTGGATGGCGCCGAGCCTGGCACAGGCCAGCATGGCCACCGCTGCTTCCGGAATCATCGGCATATAGATAATAACCGTATCGCCTTTTTGCACACCCTGGGACTTTAAAGCACCGGCAAAAACTGCGACCTGATCGCGAAGTTCACGATAGCTTATCTTTCTTTTGCTATCGGTAACGGGACTATCAAAGATAATGGCAGTCTGCTCACCCCGACCATTTTCGACGTGGCGGTCAACAGCGTTAAAACAGGTATTCATTTTACCCCCCTTGAACCAGCGGTAAAAAGGGGGATTTGAACTGTCGAGGACCGTGTCCCATTTCTTCTGCCAAGTGATCTCTTCGGCGGCCTGTCCCCAAAATCCTTCCGGATTGCCTATGCTCTCCGTGTAAACATCGTTATACCGTCCCATGAAAGTCCCCTTGATCAAGAGTTTGGAGTTTTTAAACAATGATGCCCAATAATGGCGACAAAGACATTTTTCATGTCAGCAGACAGTACCACTCTGTGGCACAACCATCAACGGTTGATTTCACCCGGTTTTCACTAAAGCTCAATAGTATTTACCAAACAATGAACAAGTCATCTCGCACGAATAGAGAGATCCTGTTTTTAAGATTTAGGATGAATCTCTTCTATATAACAGGCGGGAGTGAGATTCTCTTTTTTCTTATCATCATTTTCCCCCTCCATAATACCATAGGACATAAGAAAGAAATTTAAGAGGATGGGCTTCTACGGTGCTTTATCTGATTTGCGGGTTGCTGCGAGTTTGTCGAGACAATTCCACAGACCACGGAGGATGCTGACTTCACGACTGTTAAGTTCGGTGCGTCCGAAGATTCGCCGAAAGGTGTGCAGGATGTGATCAGGATTGTTGTCTTTAAAAAATCCTAAATTGAACAGACTGGTTCGCATATGCTGCAACATTCCCTCCAACTCTTCTGCAGGCGCCGGCAGCCATTCTGAGACCGGAAGATTCGGTTCCGCAAGCGATTGCTGATAAATTTCGTAGAGACAGATATTAACAGCCTGAGCCAAATTTAACGAGGCCAACTCACCACTGGTCGGAATGGCGATGAAATGATGGCAGCGATCAAGCTCTTCGTTGGTTAGTCCTTTATCTTCACGACCGAAGAGTAAACCACATCGACTTACCGGATTACTGGAATTGATGCGAACAGCCGCCTGATCCGGGGCCATAAATGTCTCACGGTAACGTTTACCGAAGCGTCTGGTGGTGCCAAACAACAGATTGATGTCGGCAACGGCGGAACCAATATCTGGAAAGACCTTCGCCTCTTTGAGAATATGCCCGGCCTTGACCGCCATCAATTGCGCCGCTTCACTGAGGTGATCAGTGCGGGGATTAACGAGCCTCAGGTCATTACAACCGAAGTTTTGCATGGTCCGACAGACCGAGCCGATATTAAGAGGCCCCTGGGGCTCAACCAGGATTATGGAGAGGTTAGCAGCATGGTTCATTTATTCATCAATTCTAATTAAATCAGAGTTTATATTTCAAGAATTTGCGAATTTTTCGCTATAATTTGATCTTTGGGATACCAAACTTCAAAAGCATTACTATCTTGTGGGGTAACATTCTAAATGGCCCGATGAATTTACCGGGGCTGACCTTTCGTCCCGCCTGAGTCTTTCGTCTTTTTCTTCGCAAAATCTTTTGGTTTCTAAACAGATTAATCAAGCAATCCAGATAAATTTCTTTAAATATAGTCAAATTAAACTTGATCAGGGATATTATTATTCCTTCGACCAACAAAACTATTATATGAATCGGAAAAATTATCTGAAACAATGGGCTTGGGTAAGAAATTTGCAGTACATAACTCTTATTGAGTTCACTGAGTTTTCTTCTCTTTAAACTGGTCGATAATCGGCGATTTTCTTTGACTTTCCCTCCACCAAAACTGCTCCCAACCCAGTGGTCGAAGCCCGATTCGGCAAAGGTCATAACCGGGTAACCCCTTAGCCTTGCCTGGCAGCATAAATACATATCCTCTGCCATCGAGCCAAACCACTCGGGAAACCCGCCAATCTCATCCCAGAGATCCTTCTTAACCCAGAGGCAGGCGCCAATGATCATCGCCACATTTGGTTCGTTGGGATCAAGGTTGGGGATTGGATTAAAGAATGGATCGAGGAAGCTGCCGATATCGATCAATTCACCTGTTTCTGCATCATACTGTGCCAGTCCGAAAATTCCTTTGCCGTATTTAAGGGCACCATCGTAAAGAGTTTTCAGGGCATCCTGGTGGAGAACCGCATCATTATTAAGCAGGAGGACATACTCACCACGTGCGATTGCAACCATGCGATTATTGCTTATACAGAAGCCAACATTCTCATTACTGGTGATTAATTTTGCCTGGGGGAACTTATCGCGGATTAGTTGCCGGGAGTTATCGGTTGAACAGTCGTCGTGCACTATAATTTCGACCGGCTGGTCAAAATCCTGAGCAAGGATCGAATCGAGACAGGCTTCGAGGAATTTAGCGCCATTATAATTGGCCACGCATACTGAACAGATGGGTATTATTGACATGGTGTTATATTAATGAACCAATGGATATTTGAAGTTAAATATTATCACTGGAATTTTTTACGATGGTTACCAGCTAACCAAAATGACAGAGAGAATCGCAACCAATCTATCAAACAGGCTGGAATACTAGAGAGTCAGATGATATTTACGATATCTCGTCAGGTAATAGTCGTTCATAGATCTGCAAATAACGTTCGGCGCAATCATCCCAGGTGCCTATTTCTGCCTTCACCCAGTTCCGGGCTTGCAAGGCAATCCTTTTATTATTTGCCCCAATTGCTAAATACTCAATAGCCGCTTTAAGCTCATCTTTACTATTAATTAGAATTCCGGTTTCGTAATTTATTATCAGATTACGATGGGCCGGGATGTTAGAGGCAATAATCGGCAGGCCAGCCGCCATCGCTTCAAGCAAAACCTGAGGCTGCCCCTCATCGTGTTCGCTTAAAGTTATTATGCCACTGGCCTTCGGGAACCATTTTTCCCGAAGAGCACCAGGGTTGGTCGCGCCCTGATAATCGAGCCAGGCGGGAGTTTCTATATCTTCCTGTTTCGGCCCAAGCCAAGTGAGATGGTGTGGACTAGTAAAGACATCTGCTCCCCAATCGAAGAGTCTGCCCACCTTCTGTTGCGTCATCCGGAGGACCACCAGCCACTGGTGGTCTTTATCGGTAAATGCCCTTTCGATGTTGAACCATTCTTCGCCTATACCAAAAGGGACATAGGCGATTTCAGCGTATTCGCCAAAATAATCCTCCAGGATTGGTATCATCCACTTGCCATTGGGGCATAATACGCAACAACGGTTTTTTATTACCCGTTTAATAAGATGCCTGAGCAAAGGGTTGGTAACCAGTTTGAGATCACTTCCCAGTACAGATATCACCAAGGGCTGCCTGCTTGTATTACCCAGAGGAATAGCGTTTTGGAGCCAATTTATATGATACAGGTCGACACCCTCGGTTCGGCGATAAACTTTTTTCAAGAAGAACAAGAGCATGGGTATATAATACAGCAGACTCTTTATCGGACTGGTTCTGAGCAGATGGGCAATCCCCCCTGCCGCGAGCAACTTTTTCAGCCACTTTGCTTCATAGGATGTCGCAACATAAGAGATATTTTCAGGAATAACCCCCGGAGGCCCCCAGGAGTTAATTACAAGTTTACGGATTTTTCCTAAGGCATAGGTGAAATTATAAATAAATACCCCACGCCAATCATCTTTGTTAGCAGGGTAAGATGTATAGGATGTTAGAATTTTCATCACTGCTGTCTCATAGTTGATCAATAAAAACAGGCCCGGAAGATCCGATGTTGTTATAATGTGTTCGACGAAAACCATTATAAAACAAGGGGTTCCGAGCCATGGCACATTATAACACGATCATTAACCAAATCGCTGCAATTCTTCCGAGACATGAATTTGAATATTTGGCAAAAATCCATCATGCCGGT
>JBDLJC010000028.1:0-42537 GCA_039714535.1 Thermodesulfobacteriota bacterium
CAAGAAACCCGCGGCCAAGAAACCGGCGGCCAAGAAACCGGCAGCCAAGAAACCGGCAGCCAAGAAGCCTGCGGCCAAGGATACTGAAGGGAAAAAGGCAACTCCTAAGGCTAAAAAAACCAAGAAAGATAGCTCGGCAGCTGGAGACAAATAATGAGCCTTATCCCAATGGTCGTCGAGCAGACTCCCCGTGGTGAGCGGGCCTATGATATCTATTCCCGCCTGCTTAAGGAGCGGATTATCTTTCTCGGTACGGCGGTTAACGATGAAATTGCCAATCTGATCATTGCCCAGCTGCTTTTTCTGGAAGCAGATGATCCGGACAAAGATATCATCTTTTACGTTAATTCTCCTGGAGGGGTGGTGACGGCCGGTTTGGCGATTTACGACACCATGCAATACGTAAAGTGCGATATAGCGACCCTTTGTCTGGGCCAAGCTGCCAGCATGGGCGCGGTCTTGTTGGCGGCTGGAGCGGCGGGGAAACGTTATGCCTTGCCCAATGCCAGAATTATGATTCATCAGCCCATGGGTGGTTTTCAAGGGCAGGCCTCAGACATCGATATTCATGCCAAAGAGATTCTTCGAATTCGTAAGGATCTTAATCGTATTCTGGCCGGGCATACCGGTCAGAAGGTCAGGAAAATCCAGACCGATACTGAGCGGGATTTTTTCATGAATTCTGCAGAAGCCCAAAAATATGGCATTATAGACAAGGTTCTTGATAAGCGAGAAGCTGTCGGAGAGGCAAAGTAAGTTTATGACTGTAGATGATAAAAGTGATGGTGATGTGAATGTTCTCTGTTCTTTTTGCGGAAAAGGGCGGGAGGATGTCAAGAAGTTGATTGCCGGCCCATCTGTTTATATCTGTGACGAGTGTATCGAACTCTGTAATGATATCGTCAAGGATGACCTGAAGAATGGCGCAGAGGTTGCCGCAGAGCCGGCCGGGTTCAAGCCGATGCAGATTAATGAGCATCTCCAGTCCTACGTTGTCGGCCAGGAGCAGGCCAAGAAAGTCCTGTCCGTTGCGGTTCACAATCACTACAAGCGGATCAATGTCAGTACTTTCGATGATGAAAGTGATGTTGAGCTGCAGAAGAGTAATGTGGTTTTGATCGGACCTACCGGCAGTGGTAAGACCTTGATGGCTCAGACCTTGGCGCGGATTCTTAATGTGCCTTTTGCCATGGCGGATGCGACCACGCTTACCGAGGCCGGTTATGTCGGCGAGGATGTTGAAAATATCCTGGTCAGTCTTCTCCAGGCAGCCGATTACGATGTTAAAAAGGCCAGTCGTGGTATTGTCTATGTCGATGAAATCGACAAGATTGCCCGTAAGGCGGATAGCGCCTCCATTACCCGTGACGTGTCCGGCGAGGGGGTCCAGCAGGCTTTGTTGAAGATTATTGAAGGTACTGTTGCCAGCGTGCCGCCCAAGGGTGGGCGTAAGCATCCACAGCAGGAATATATTAAACTCGATACCTCCAATATCCTTTTCATCTGTGGTGGCGCTTTCGTCGGCCTTGATGAGGTGGTAAAGAGGCGGACCGGGACCAAATCCATTGGTTTCGGCGCCAAAGTGGTCAGTCAGGAAGAGAAGAAGATGGGTGAGCTTCTCGCCATGGTTCGGCCCGAGGACCTGTTGCGTTTTGGCCTTATTCCAGAGCTGGTTGGCCGTCTGCCGGTTATTGCCGCCATGGAAGAATTGGCTGAGGATGATTTGGTCCGGGTGTTGCGTGAGCCCAAGAATGCATTGACCAAACAATATGAACGTCTTTTTGCCTATGATAAGATTCGGCTCCGGTTCACTGAAGGGGCCCTCTCGGCCATTGCCCGCGAGGCCTTGAAGAGGAAATCAGGGGCCAGGGGGCTGCGCTCGGTTCTTGAAGAGGCGATGCTCGACGTAATGTATGAGCTGCCATCCAAGCAAGGTGTTAAGGAGTGCGTTGTCAGCGAACAGGTCATTCTCAACGGTGACTATCCGGTTGTTCTCTACGAGAGCGAGAAAAAGAAAAGCGCCTGATTGACCTTGCTGTTGGATCCTATCGTAATTACCTTGTTCTTGGTAACTGTCCAGTAGTACCCCTCAGCTGGTGGATGCACGTGGTCGCATGCGATCAGGGTGCTTGGCCCCATAGTTTAACTATAGCCGGCGCTCTAATTTAGAGGCAATCTCGTGGGTACGTTGTGCACATCCGGGCCGGCAATGAAACGGCGCTGCTGAGCAGTTACGGGCTGGAGTTGAGCCCCTTTTCCTTTGGCTGAGTGTTTACGTTAAGGTAACTGTCTCAAAAACCTTCACAAGGTGTATTACAACATGTCTGAATCTAATTCCTTTAAAATATATCCGATGATGTCCCTGCGGGATATCGTTGTTTTCCCCCATATGGTTGCTCCCCTGATTGTGGGGCGGGAAAAATCCATCAAGGCCCTGGAAAAGGCAATGGAGGAGCGAACCGAGATATTCTTGATAACCCAGAAAGACGCTTCTGAAGACGAACCGAGCGAGGATGGCATCTATCATCTGGGTACCATCGCCAAAGTTTTACAACTTCTGCGTTTGCCCGACGGGACGATCAAGGCCTTGGTTGAAGGTAAACGTCGGGGCCGGGTGCTAGATTTTCTGCCTAATAAAGATTATCTGGAGGTCCAGCTTGAGGAGTTTCCGCTTGAGGAGTTAAGTCAAGCCGAAACGGTTGCCTATCTGCGGGAAATTCAAGAGGCCTTCAAGGAGTATGGCAAGGTCAAGAAAAAGATTCCCCAGGAAGTGATGAAGGCCGTGGCCAAGATCGAGACGGCCTCTAAGTATGCCGATGTCCTTGCCTCACACCTGCCGCTTAAAACCGATGAAAAGCAACAGATTCTTGAGGCCGTTAAGATTCAGGATCGTTTGGAAGTCCTGCTGGACAAGGTGCATCGGGAGATAGAGGTTGCGGCCATTGAAGGGCGAATTCGGGGCCGGGTCAAGAAAAAGATGGATAAGACCCAGAAGGATTATTATGTCGCGGAGCAAATCAAGGCCCTGCAACAGGAGTCGGGGCAGCAGGATGATCCGGCTGCTGATCTGGCCGAGCTGGAACAGGCCATTAAGGATAAGGAGCTTCCGGAAGAAGCCAGGACTAAGGTCGAGAAGGAGTTCAAGAAGTTAAAGATGATGCAGCCGATGTCGGCCGAGGCTACCGTCTCCCGTAATTACATCGATTATATTGTCAGCCTGCCGTGGCTTGAGCTCTCCGATAGTTCAATTGATATCAATAAGGCCGAAGAAATCCTAGATGAGGATCATTTCGGTCTGATGAAGCCTAAAGAAAGGATTCTCGAATATTTGGCGGTGCAGGCCCAGGTCAAAAAGCTTAAAGGTCCGATTCTCTGCCTGGTTGGTTCCCCCGGGGTTGGTAAGACCTCGCTGTGCAAGTCGGTGGCCAGAGCGATGGGACGTGAGTTTGTCCGGCTGTCCCTCGGCGGGGTCCGTGATGAGGCCGAGATTCGTGGCCATCGGCGTACTTATATTGGGGCCATGCCTGGTAAGATTATCCAGTCGTTGCAGAAGGTCAAGGTGAATAATCCGGTCTTCTGTCTTGACGAGATCGACAAGATGTCCATGGATTTTCGCGGTGATCCGGCCGCTGCGCTGCTAGAGGTTCTTGATCCCGAACAGAATAATGCCTTTAACGATCATTATCTTGATCTGGACTATGATCTTTCCGATATCTTCTTTATCACCACGGCTAATAATCTGCCGTCCATCCCGGCGCCCCTCCAGGACCGGATGGAGATAATCAAGCTGAACGGCTATACGGAAGAAGACAAGTTGCGGATCGCCCAGGATTATCTGGTGCCCAAACAGCTGGAGGCCAACGGCTTTGCCGACAACGATATCGTCTTTAATGATGGTGGGGTGCTGGAGATTATTCGCCACTATACCCGTGAAGCAGGTGTTCGTAATCTGGAGCGGACCATTGCTTCGGTCTGCCGGAAGATCGCCAGGGAGAGGCTTAAGAAGGATCCTAACCGCAAATATCGCTTGACTCCCAAGGCGGTGGCCCGTTATCTGGGAGTGGCCGGATATCGCTTTGGGCTGGCGGAAAAAGACAATGAGATTGGGATGGCGACTGGTTTGGCCTGGACCCAGGTTGGCGGTGAGATGTTGCAGATAGAGACGGTCTTGATGCCCGGTAAGGGCAGGTTGACCATCACCGGCAAACTTGGTGAGGTTATGCAGGAGTCGGCCCAGGCGGCACTGAGTTATATTCGCTCCCGGTCACTCTGTCTTGGTCTTTCCCCTGAGTTTTATCAGAAACTGGATATCCATATTCATGTGCCTGAAGGGGCGATTCCCAAGGACGGGCCTTCGGCAGGGATCACCATGGCTACTTCGATGATCTCTGCCCTCATGCAGTTGCCGATCCGCAATGACCTGGCGATGACCGGGGAAATTACCCTGCGTGGTCGGGTTTTGCCGATTGGCGGTCTCACCGAGAAATTGCTGGCGGCCAAACGTGGTAATATTAAGACGGTGCTTATCCCCAAAGAGAACGAACGGGAATTGAGCGAGGTGCCGGCTCGAATCGTTAAAAGCCTTGAAATTATCTTGGTCGAAAATGTTGATGAAGTCTTCGAAAGGGCCTTGATTATGCCTAAAGGAGACAAGCTTTTCAAGAACCTGCCACCGGTTGGATCCTTCTGTGCCGACACTATGAATGACGTCAATAATGTTCGACATTGAGGGTGTTTTAAATATTTGCTTTTGTAAGATGTTTTCTGTTGACTATCTAGGGCTTAGTTGGTAAAAAACTCGTTCCTAATCGGGGCGGTTAGCTCAGCTGGGAGAGCATCGGCCTTACAAGCCGAGGGTCACAGGTTCAAACCCTGTACCGCCCACCAAACGATCTTTATGCGGGGTCGTAGTTCAGTTGGTTAGAATGCCGGCCTGTCACGCCGGAGGTCGCGAGTTCGAGTCTCGTCGGCCCCGCCAGTAGTTACAAGGGATTAGCCTGAAAAGGTTAGTCCCTTTTTTTGTTTTTTAATGCCAATACGACGGCCCCTCTCCATCTCCTTTGGCGGGACTCTTCTTTCCTGGAAATTGAAAGAACTGTGCAAAACGAGCGCCTTCGTATTGTGATGTTCTTTCGGCCACCAGTCATCTCAATTCTCTTATATGTGAATCAAGTTTTTCGCCATGGTTTAGCTTGAACGTCATCCAGGCATCTGCAAGAGTCGTTAGAGAGAAATCTGATTCTCCTTGACTATCATCGTTTCAACTACTACATTGTGGTAATTGTTTAGTTGTCCGAATGGTAAAAATCATGGTGTCCAAGTGTTTTTACGAGTGTCGTTGTGGTTTGCGTGATAACCACATTCAATGTGAAGATTGTTTGACCATCTTCTGTTGTAAATGCCAAAGATGTAAAATTATCGTGCAGAAAAACGATAAATTCATGATGGAACAGTGTTGTCCAAACTGTGCGAGTATTTCTCTTCATTTCTTAAACAGGCAAGACAATCCTGTTCTGCTCAAGCCCTGATTTGCTAATCTTCGTTTATGGCTACAATTTTTGTCTTCGGTTGTTTAGTGTTGAAGGCGGAGGGCAATTGCGGCCTCGTTATCAACGAGTCTCGGATTGAATATCTATCCATGGAAAGAGTTCGAGTCACTCAGGAGTTATGGGTGGGTTGCAATTGTTTTGGTAAAGATATTGACATTTGCTCGCTAATAGCGGGCTTGAGGCAGGGTGATTTTCTGGATTGAGGCCATCCGTGATCGGGGGGCTGCGACTATCTGAAAACATTATTTGTGGACAGACACATCGATAATGTCTAATTGCCTGGGGGGGCAGAGATATTGAATATGGTAATGGAGTGCTTGACTTGTGCTCATTCTGTATTGATAGAGTTCAGTCGAATACGAAAAATAGAGTCGGAAAGGGGGAGTCATGGTTGCCAAGTGTTATGATTTCTTTGGGTGTAAAAAGATAAAATGCCCGATGTTTATCGAGGGGGAAGAGAGGAATTGCTGGGATGTGTCCGATACTTTCTGTCTTGTTGTGGAAGATGGCGAAGAGCTCGATATCGATGGTGATAAAAAGTTTTTCTGTAAAAACTGTCTCTACTTTGCGCATGTTAAAAATCTGGCAGATTGAATCTGTGTATGTTCCTGGCCGGAAGAATCTTCCCTTGGGAACTTTGGATCAGGTTGCGAGAGATTGCAGCCGGTTTTTTTGTGTCTTGTTGTGTTTTTATCAGACCTGCGAGTATGATTTTGAAAATAGGTTGTAGTGGTTTCTATTGAGGGCAACCGCCTGATATTTCGTTGTAAAGAGGGGGTGTGGCGGCTGCTTTTTCTTTCTGTTGACAACCACGTTGTGGTAGTTGTATTATGCAGGCAGAGTTAGTTTAACTCCTAGGCCCTGCTGTCGGTTCTCTTCTCTCTCCCTCTCTCTAATCCGATGGCAGGGTTTCTTTTTTTGCTTTTCCTTGTGTTTCTCTTCTAGTATGTTCCCGTATGTTCTAGGTTCGGTTAAGATTACTTTCTTTTTTTTGCATTATGATTTTTTGCAGATGGTTGTGTTCTGTATTCATACAAATCGCATAGATCATCCATATGTGAATTGGTGCAATGAAATGATGTTGTCGATGTTTAACTGTAACAATGTGGTGAATATTCACCATCGGCTATTCTTGATTTTTACAATCCCTCTTTGTTAAATGCGTATGTTTGAAAAAAGCAGATTCTGGATAATAGCGCCGGTTCTATTGGTTGTCATGATATGGCAATTGGTCGGGCTGATTTCTGTTGTTGAATCTTCGCCGGCGGATTTTCCTTTTCAACCGGGAGAGAGGCTGGTCTACAAGTTGCGCTGGGGGGTAGTTACGGCAGGGTATGCTGAATTAGAAGTCCTGCCATTTGTCCAGGTCAACGGAGAGGAGGACGCTTGGCACTTCATCCTGAAGGTCAGGACCAGTGGCTTTGTTGATTTGTTCTATAAAGTTCGGGATCGAATCGAATCATATACCGACCTGACTTTGACTAATTCCATCCTGTACAGGAAAGAGCAGCGCGAGGGAAATACTGATCGTGATGTGGTAGTTAGTTTCGATCGGGTTGCCAGGTCTGCCGTTTACTCAAATAAGGGAGCGGCTCAGAATGCCATCGTGGTCAAGGACGGTACCATTGACCCCCTTGCCTCGCTTTATTATATAAGAAATTGGCCTTTGGCGGAAAATCTGGAGATAGTCAAGCCCGTAACCGATGGTAAAAAGGTTGTTAGTGGGGTGGCGAGGGTTGTTCGTCGTGAGAGGCTGAAAATTGGTGGGATCAAATACGATACTTTTCTTGTTGAGGCTGATCTGAAGGAGGTTCGGGGAGTGTTTGAGAAAAGTAAAAAATCAAAGCTGCGGATGTGGATTACGGCTGATAACAGGCGTTTGCTGGTAAAGGTGAAAAGCAAGGTTGTGGTCGGTTCTTTTACCGGAACCCTGGTCGAAATATCGGATCCTCTGTAATCTATTATTTAATATGTTGCGGTCGGTCTTTACCTGTAATGCCTGGATATTCAGGGCATTTGCTTTTTGTCATGGCCCTGGTTACTGGTAATTGGCTTTTACTTTCATGCCTGTTTTTTTGTCGTCAGAGCAAGTCATTTATCTTGACACTATTTGCCTGCACCAAGTATTTAACTATTTTATTATGAAGCTGACCGATTGTCGGCTAATGTTTCATTTACTATGATAAACGTGGAATGATCTTTAACTATATTGAAAAACTGGGCTCTTTAGCTCTTTATCATTTGCACGATCTGGGGCGCATGGGGGGCTTCTTGTTCAGAGCCCTGGCCGGTGTTTTTAAAAGACCATTCCGTTTTCAAACCGTTGTGGTCCAGGTTCGTGAGATCGGGGCCAACTCGCTGGGATTAATTTTCTTTACGGCGGCTTTTACTGGGATGGTTCTGGGGTTGCAGGGTTATTATACCCTCCGTAAATTTGGTTCTGAGGGTATGTTGGGGTCGGCTGTAGCCCTTTCCTTGTTACGTGAGATGGGACCGGTCCTCACAGCCTTGATGGTTACCGGTCGGGCCGGATCTGCCATGTGTGCCGAGATCGGGATTATGCGGAACAGTGAACAGCTTGATGCCCTAGAGTGTATGGCCGTCGATCCATTTCGTTATCTGATTACCCCTAAATTCATCGCTACCCTGATTTCTGTTCCCCTTTTGACCATGGTTTTCAACGTGGTGGGGATTTTTGGCGGTTATGTGGCCGGGGTTCATATGCTCGGGGTTAATCCCGGCGCTTTTTCCAGCGGGATGGAATTTAGTGTCATCAATAGTGATATCACTATGGGTATAATCAAGTCGCTGGTTTTTGCGCTCCTAATTGCCTGGATATGTACCGGGCGTGGTTATTTTGTTCATCAGATTAACGACGCCGGTTATGGGGCCGAGGGTGTGAGCCGGGTAACCACCAAGGCGGTGGTGCTCTCTTCCATCTCTATTCTGGTTTGGGACTATATTCTGACGGCAATATTGTTATGAGTGAGCCGATAATCAAACTGGTAGATGTGGTCAAGGATTTCGGGGGCCAGCGGATATTGGACCGGGCGAATTTGGAGATTTTCCCGGGGCGGACCACGGTAATCGCCGGCGGCAGCGGCCAGGGCAAGAGCGTGACCCTGAAACTGATCTTGGGCCTGCTTAAGCCGGATTCAGGGTCCATTCTGGTCAAGGGGCGGGATGTTGCCGCCATGGGCAGGAGTGAATTGAATGAGATAAGGTCGGTTTTTGGGGTTTTGTTCCAGGGTGTGGCCTTACTTGATTCGTTGAATGTTTTTGATAATGTGGCGTTGCCGCTCAGGGAGAGAACGCAATTAAGCCGTGAAGAGATTCGGGGGCGAGTGATTGATACCCTTGTCCAGCTTGGCTTGGTTGGCCATGATGAAAAGTTCCCGGCCCAATTGAGCGGCGGGATGAAAAAGAGGGTTGGTTTGGCCAGGGCCTTGCAATTACAGCCTGAGATCATGCTTTTTGATGAACCGACCACCGGCCTTGATCCCGAGAAAACTAGGGAGATATATCAACTTTTTTTCGAAACCCAGCGGCAGTTTGATTATACCTCGGTGATTGTTAGTCACGATATCCCCAAGGTTTTTAATCTGGCTGACCAAGTCGTGGTTTTGAATGACGGCAAACTGGTCTCCTTTGCTAATCCGGAAGAGATTCAGTTATGCGAAATTCCGGAGATCCGGTCTTTTGTAAAGGCTACTATGGGGCATCTTTATTATAGCAGAGATGTAGAATAAATCCGGCTCTGCCCGGAATAAATGAAAAGTGATTTTACCATGAAAAAATTTAATCTTGAATTGGCTGTCGGTCTGTTCCTGCTTGCCGGCTTTTTCTGCTTTGCCTATTTGTCCCTGCAACTCGGTGAGGTCTCTATCTTTGCCGCTGAAAAAAATTACACCCTGGTTGCTGAGTTTGATAGCGTTTCCGGACTCAAGGAAGGGGCGGTTCTGGAAATTGCCGGGGTAAATATTGGTAAAGTAGCCAGGGTGGTGCTGGGCGAAGATGATCGCGCCCGGGTTTATCTGCAGATTCCCAATGAGGTTGTTATTTACGAAGATACCGTAGCCTCGATCCGGACCCGGGGGATTATCGGTAGTAAATACATAAGGATTATTCCGGGGGGCTCAGATGAGATTCTTCATGATGGCGATTTTATTACTGAAACCGAGTCGGCCATTGATCTTGAGGGAATGGTGAGTAAATATATCTTTGGCGATGTTTAAGCGCTTATGAGTTATTTCTCCGTTTATTTCCTGGTGTTGTTTCTTACGCTGAGTTTGCCTGGATTAGTAGAGGCTGCAGACGAAGGCTCTGGCAAGAATGTTGCCGGCGCTGTTTCTACGGTTGCGGGACAGGGTGTTCTTGAAGATAAAGGTGGAGACGAGACTGAGTATTTTGAGGATGACTGGCTGGAAGAGGAGGAGTATCCAGTCGTTCAGGTCGCAGATCCCCTGGAGCCGGTTAATCGAATTTTTTTCCATTTTAACGATAAACTTTACTTCTGGGTGTTAAAGCCTCTGGCCAGAACCTATAGTTTTGTGACCCCGAAACCGGCCCGAAAATGCGTTGGCAACTTCTTTTATAATCTCAAGACCCCGATCCGGTTGGTGAATAACCTCTTGCAAGGTAAATTCGCAGCGGGTGGTGTTGAGTTGACCAGATTCATGGTGAATACGACCGTGGGTTTGGCGGGCTTGTGGGATCCTGCCCGCAATTGGCTTAATATCTCGGCCAACGAGGAGGATTTCGGGCAGACCCTTGGTAAGTACGGTATCGGTGAAGGTTTTTACATATGCTGGCCGGTGCTTGGTCCTTCAAATTTGCGGGATACCCTGGGAGCTGGTGGGGACTATTTTCTCGATCCGGTTTCTTATCTCGGCTTTAACGGCCAAAATGATGAAGCCCTGGCTCTGAAAGGCGGTGAGACGATTAACAAGACCTCGTTGAGTCTTGGTGACTATGAAAATTTTAAAAATGCGACCTTTGATCCTTATGGCGCCTTACGGGATGCTTATTTTCATAAGCGACGCGCCCAGATAAGAGATGATGAATAAAACAATTTGTTTTTTTAACTGGTAGAATATAGATGAAATTGATGATGAAAATGAAAAAGATTCTTGGTGTATTAGCGATTGTGTGTCTTGTCTTGCCCCCTCTGGTGTTTGGGGCTTCTGCCGCACCAATTGAACAGGTGAGAGATACGGTGGAGGGAATTCTGGCAGTCATGCGAGATGAAGCTCTCAGCGATCCTGCCCAAAAGGATGAGCGTCGGACTAAGTTGATGGCTTTGGTCGATGATCGTTTTGACTTTATGGAGATGGCAAAGAGATCTCTGGGCAGGAACTGGAAGGTTCGGACCAAGGAAGAAAGAGCTGTTTTTCAGGATCTTTTTGCCGATCTGTTGAAAAATACCTACGTTGGCCGAATAGAGGCGTACTCCGATGAAAAAATAGAATATAGCAAGGAGATCTTTGGTCGGAATAAAAGTGATCGGGCCAAAGTCTACACCAAGATCCTTAAGAATGGTCATGAAATTCCTATCAATTATAGCTTGATGGTTAAAGGGAATGAGTGGCTCGTTTATGATGTGGTCATTGAAGGGGTGAGCCTGGTCAGGAATTATCGAACCGAGTTTGGCCGGATACTCAATAAGGAAAAGTTCCCCGGGCTGCTTAGCCGGATACAGGAAAAAATCCAGATAAACGAAGAGAAGCGGGAAAAATAAATGGGTGATGTTACTACGACTGTCTGCGACCTCGGTGCAGATACCCTCAAGACCGTCTTTAAATTTCTGACGGAAGAAGAGGTTTACGAGATCTGTCCTTATTTGGAACTCAAGTCCTGGAGTAAAGGGGACGTGTTGATGAATGATGGGGAACAGGGCGACTTTATGGGATTTGTTTTGGACGGGAAATTGGTGGTGAAAAAAGAGACCAGTTTCCCCGGGCGTTTTACCCTGATCGCCATTTTGGATCGCGGGGCGATGGTGGGTGAGATTTCGGCAGTTGATCGTGGACTCAGGACTGCAACCGTTGCCGCTATGGAAGATGCCAGTATGCTGGTGCTCTCCTGTGATGATCTGGAAAGACTAATTTTTGAAAATCCGGCTTTGGGTTTCAAGGTATTCAGGCGGATCATTCATGTGCTGAGTATCAGGCAAAGGCGGGCCTATGATCGCCTCTCGGCCTTGCTCTAAATATTTTTCCTCTCCTGTAAATTTTAAATATTTAAAAAAATCGGCAACACCATCAATGCATCGTCGAGCCATAAAAAAAAACAGGCCCAGCGGCTCCGTTCTGGCCGGAGGTGGTGGGGGAAGGGGCCGGTTCCAGGATGAACTGGTGGCTCTAATGATGAAGGTGCTGGGTGTCGAGGGTCTGTTCTGCGTTGTTGCCGTTGTGGTAATGAGTATTCTTTTTGTCCTCAGCTATAAGACTGTTCTGTGGATAGCGGTTTTTTCTGTGCCGATGGCTTTTTTGCCGAGTATTGCTATCCGTTGGCTGGATAAAAACTTGCTTGGTCTGTATCGCCTGGTTCAAAATAAGCTCGGGCGCCTCCAGACCGGATTTTTGGCTTTTTTTGCCTGTTTGTTTGGTGTTGTTTTTATCTTCTTGATGTTGTTGGGCTACCCGATGGCTCTGGTGTTTAGCTGGTTCGAATTAGAAGAAGTGGCGCATCACTACGGGCGTTGGACGACCAATTTGGGGATTGTCGCAGCGATAATCTTATGGTTGCGGTGTTCATTTCCAAAACACTTTAGCCGGGTCTAGTGTCCAGTCAAAGATAGAAAGGTTGCCTTGGTTGCCCCGAGCAGTATGAGGCGGCGCTATCTGTTGGTCTATGTTGTGCCTAGTGCGTTGCGGTTTTCGTCACATAAAAAGACCACGAAATATCATCTTGCTTCATCCAGGCCCTGACACTCGTTATGGTGGCGGAGAATTTTTATTGCCAATCGGGTGGAGGCGGCTTTCCCTTTCCTGTTTTGCTATCGGATTATGCCGTGATGCCTCTTGCTAAATCCCTTGACAACTAAAGATTATAACGTATAATCACGCGGTTTATACTTGGGTTTTATCTCTCTTGTGGAAGATGCTGTGTTACAGGTACAAACTGTTGAAATCCCTGAAGAAGGTCTGTCGGTAAAAGTTACTGACCTATCGTGGTTTCCTGATCGGGAAGTTGCGAGAAAAGGAGATCTTGAGGTAGAGGTTTCTTTTGCTCGCCGCAATGAGAGAATTATTGTTGCCGGTTCGATTGACTTGGTTATGCTGGAAGTCTGCGATAGGTGTCTTGCAGAGTTTGAGTTTCCGAAGCATATAGCATTTCGCGTAGTTTTTGATCTGGGCGGTGAAGATCCAGCGTTGACCGCCAAGGAGTATGAGTGTGACCAAGAGGAGATGGATGTAGTGTTTCTTGAAGACACCGTCATCGATCTTGGCGCTATTTTGGCCCAGCAGGTCATGATGGCGGTGCCCCAGAAAAATCTTTGTCAGAGTGACTGCCGAGGTTTTTGTGCCGGTTGTGGGGCGGATCTCAATAAAAACAAATGCGGTTGTGAGGTTGGAGACTCTGATTCACCTTTTGGTGTTCTCCGCCAATTGACCACGAAAAAGAATTAGTGATGCAGCCGGACTTGCTTTGCTCCGGTTATTAATTATCGCTATAAATATTTCGAATACGAATATACGGTAAAATCTCGTTTTTTGCCGTAAATGGAGGAAAAAAAATGGCTTTACCTAAAAGAAGACAGTCCCATTCCAGAACCAGACTTCGGCGTTCCCATGATGCCTTGACCGGGCCGACCATCTCGACCTGCTCGTCCTGTGGTGAGCCTAAACTGCCCCATCGGCTATGTTCCAGTTGCGGTTCCTATAAGAGCCGAACAGTCGTTCAACTCGAAGAAGATTTCCTGGAATAGTTTAGTGCGGATTGCGCTTGATTCCATGGGGGGTGATCGAGGTCCGGAAGACATTGTCTCTGGGGCTATTCAGGCCGTTACTGAGGCGGACCTGGCAGTTACTCTCTTCGGTGATGAAGAAAAACTTACTGCCATTTTGGAACAAAGCGGTTCGTATGACTCGGGGCGCATCGATATCGTTCACACCACTGAAGTTGTAGGTATGGGTGAATCTCCCATCGATGCGATCCGGCGGAAGCGCGATGCGTCGATTGTGGTGGCTTTTAAGCGGCTCAAAGCCGGCGAGGTTGATGCGGTGGTGAGTGCCGGTAACTCTGGAGCGACCATGGCCGCGGCCGTGCGTTCGCTGGGTAGGCTGAAGAATATTGTCCGGCCCGGTATCGCCAGTATCTTCCCCACCCTTAAAAAACCAGTTGTCATGATGGATGTTGGTGCCAATGTTGATTGTCGGCCCAAGCATCTTTTACAGTTTGGTTTAATGGCCACCGCCTTCTCGGAGGGGATAATTGGTAATGATCGTCCGCGGGTGGGAGTCCTTAGTATTGGTGCGGAACAGGGTAAGGGTAATTCCCTGGTGCGTAAGGCCGATAAGTTGTTTCGTGACTCTACCCTTAACTACATCGGTAATATTGAGGGTAGCGATACTTTCAAGGGTGATGTGGATGTTATTGTCTGTGATGGTTTTGTCGGCAACGTTTCGCTAAAGATAAGCGAGGGGCTTGCCGAGGCCATGACCACTATGTTACGCGCCGAGATTAACAATAGTATGATGGCAAAGTTGGGTTATCTCCTTTCCCGAGGTGCCTTCTCCAGGTTTAAAAAAAGAATCGACTACGCCGAATATGGGGGCGCACCACTGCTAGGTCTCAACGGGACAGGCATTGTTTGTCATGGTCGCTCCAATCCCATGGCGATAAAAAATGCAATTCATGTGGCTGCTGAAACTGTCCAGAATAAGGTCAACAAGCGCATTGTAGAACTGATGTCTGAGCTAGCTGAGTCATCAGGAGAAGGCTCTGCCAGTGATGATATTCCTCAAGGGGGAGCGTTATAATGTTCAGGGCGGTTATGGAAGGCACTGGCTCTTGTTTGCCTGAATACAAATTGACCAATGATAAGTTGGAAGAATTGGTGGAGACCTCCGATGAATGGATTATCACCAGAACCGGTATCGGTTGTCGCCGGATAGCCGGACCGGGAGAAGCTACCTCAAAGCTTTCTGCCGAGGCGGCCCGACGGGCCATGGACATGGCCGGAGTTGCGGCTGAGGATATTGGCACGATCATTGTCGGGACTATAACTTCCGAGATGACCATGCCTTCCTGTGCCTGTCTGGTGCAAAAGGAAATCGGGGCAGTCAATGCCTATGCCTTTGATATCTCGGCGGCCTGTTCGGGCTTTATTTACGCTCTGGAGCTGGCCGATAAAATGATTAAGGCTAACCCTGATCAGAAAATATTGGTTATCGGCGCCGAGAATCTCTCGGCCAGGGTTAACTGGAGTGATCGTAATACCTGTGTGTTGTTTGGTGACGGTGCCGGAGCGGCAGTAATCGGAGCCGATGATAGCGGTCATGGTCTGTTGGCCAGTAAACTGTTCTCGGATGGCCGTTTGGGTGATCTGCTTTACATGAACAGTGCTCCGAGTATGAACCCGCACATTGATATGGATTCTGCTGGAGCCGGAGATTTTGATCCATCCAGACTTGGTACCCCCTTGGCTGATGAAGGGTCTTATATTAAGATGGCTGGTCGAGAAGTTTTTAAGAATGCGGTTTTGGCCATGGAGAGTTCTGTCGATCAGGTTCTTGAGGAGGCAGGGGTCAGTGGCCGTGACATTGATTGGATTATACCCCATCAGGCCAATATCAGGATATTGCATAATCTTGGTGAAAGACTTGGGGTTCCCCAGGAAAAAATATTCATAAATATTCATAAGTATGGTAATACATCGGCGGCGACTGTTCCTATCGCATTTGATGAAGCGAATCGTGGTGGTTTACTAAAAAGTGGCGATTTGATTCTGACCTGCGCTTTCGGTGGTGGCTTTACCTGGGGAGCGGAGATCATCAGGTGGTGATTACTGTCATGCTCTTCTTGTCTTATCCGAGATGACTTTTTTTTTGAAATTCAAATAAAATAATAAAGGGGAGCATGGTGAATTATTTTTTATCCGAAGAGCAACAGATGATCGTTGACGTGGCCCGTCAGATTACTGCGGAAAAGATCATTCCACAGCGAGTTGAACTTGATGAAAAAGAAGAGTTCCCTACAGAAATTCTTCAAGATATTGCCCAGGCCGACCTCTTTGGGCTTTATATCCCGGAGGAATACGGTGGTTTCGGTGGTGGTAGTTTTGATATGGTCCTGGCCCTTGAGGAATTTGCCAGAGGCTGTGTTGGTATTGCCACGAGTTTCGCGGCCAGTGCGCTTGGCGCCTATCCTATTCTGATTTCCGGAAGTGAAGAGCTTAAACAGAAATATATGCCCGTCATCGCTAGTGGTGAAAAATGGGCCGCCTTTGGTCTGACTGAAGCCAATGCCGGTAGTGATGCTTCCGGCATCCAGACCACAGCGGTACTTGATGGTGACGAGTGGGTTCTTAACGGGACCAAGCAGTGGATCACCAACGCCGGTGATGCCAAGATATACTCTGTAATTGCTATAACCGATCGCAGCAAGGGGCCTCGTGGGGCCAGCATGTTTGTGGTTGAGGATGGCGACCCCGGGTTTTCCTATGGCCCCAAAGAAAAGAAACTTGGTATTCGGGCCTCTTCCACCCGGGAATTGATCTTTAAGGATTGCCGGATTCCCAAGGATAGGCTGATTGGTCGCCAGGGCACTGGATTTTTTACGGTAATGAAAACTCTGGATCTCTCTAGGCCGGGCATTGCTTCACTGGGCGTTGGTCTTGGTCAGGGGGCTCTTGATGAGGCGGTTCTTTATGCCAAGCAGCGGGTTCAATTTGGCAAGCCGGTGATGGCTTTTCAGGCCGTTCAACATATTTTGGCCGATATGGCTATCCAGCTTGAGGCCTCCCGGGCCCTGGTTTATGCTGCGGCCCGTCATATTGATTCCGGTGTCAAAGATGTTTCCAAACCATCTTCCATGTGTAAGGTCATGGCCACGGATATGGCCATGAAGGTCACTACAGACGCGGTCCAGATCCTTGCCGGCCACGGTTATATGCGTGAATATCCGGTTGAGAAGATGATGCGTGATGCCAAAATTCTGCAGATATATGAAGGAACCAACCAGATTCAGCGGAACGTAATTGGTCAGGCTCTTAACAAAGAATATTCGAGAAGCTAATGAAAATAATAGTTTGTGTAAAACAGGTTCCTGATGCCAAGGATGTACGGCTTGATCCCAAGACCAACACTCTAGCGCGGGAAGGGGTTGAGAGCATTATGAACCCTTTTGATCGCCACGCCTTAGAGGCAGCAGTTGTTCTTAAAGAGCAGTATGGGGGTACCGTAACCGCGATTACCATGGGGCCGCCCCAGGCCGAGGATACCCTTCGTGATGCCGTTGCCTGTGGTGCTGACGATGGTGTGCTGGTTTCAGACCGCGCTTTTGCCGGAGCTGATACCTGGGCGACTTCATACACTCTGGCCAAGGCGGTAGAAAAACTTGGTCCCTTTGATTTGATCCTTTGCGGTAAGCAGGCAATCGATGGTGACACCGCTCAGGTCGGGCCAGGATTGGCCCAGCGGCTTGACATCCCCTATGTTGCCTATGCACGTAAGATTACAGAGTGTGTCGATGGGGTTATTCGTCTGGAAAGGTTGATGGATGACGGCTACGATGAGATTGAAATGGAGATGCCGGCTCTGATGACTGTGGTCAAGGAGATCAATGAACCTCGGGTGCCATCCCTTAAGGGTAAGATGAAGTCTAAGAAGATGCAGGCCACTGTGTTGACTGCTGCTGATATTGGTGCTGACACGGAATGCTTGGGCTTGCAGGGTTCTACTACCCAGGTTGTCAAAGTATTCTCGCCTCAGTTTTCGGCGGAAAAATGTATGTTGACCGGTACGGTTGACGAACAGGTTGAGCAGCTGCTTGATAAACTGGAAGAGCTCCTTTAAGTCGATTAAACACGAAAGCGGTCACTCTTACTCTGACCGTAGACAATGGATAAGTTCTGATGCTGAAGATAGATAAAGAAGCCTGTATTGGTTGCGGTGTTTGTGAGGACACCTGTACGTTTTCTGCCATTGAAGTTGTCGATGGCGTGGCAGTAGTTGGTGATAACTGCACCCTTTGCGGTAACTGCGTGGATGTCTGCGAGGTTGGCGCCCTTTCAATTGATAAGGTTGAAAAAAAGGTGGCTGCTGATCTTGATGATTGGTCCGGGGTTTGGGTTTATGCTGAGTTTCGTGATGGCCGGGTTGCTCCGGTATCCTTTGAACTTCTGGGCGCCGGGCGCAAGCTGGCCGATCAACTGGGGGTGCCTCTTTCTGCGATACTGCTTGGTTCAGGTCTTGAAGACAAGGCCCAGGATCTGGTCGCATATGGTGCTGACAAGGTTTATCAGATTGATGACCCGGCCTTGACTCATTTTACCGATGATGCCTACGCCAATGTCTTTGAGGATCTGATTCGTGAGCATAAACCGGAGATTGTTCTGGCTGGCGCCACCGCAATTGGCCGTTCTTTTATTCCCCGCTTGGCGACCATGCTTGCCACCGGTCTTACTGCCGACTGTACAGCTTTGGCCATTAGAGAGGAGGATGGCGCTCTTCTGCAGACTAGGCCCGCTTTCGGTGGTAATATTATGGCCACCATTGAGTGTCCCACCTCTCGCCCCCAGATGGCGACGGTTCGACCTCTGGTAATGAAGCCCAATAGTCGTGATGACAGTCGTCAAGGTGAGATTGTCAAGGTCTCCGCCGATCCTGCCAGGTTACAGTCCCGGGTCAAGGTGTTGCGGAGCGTGAGGGAAGAGTCGAACGAAGTAAATATCAATGAGGCGGATGTTCTGGTGGCTGGTGGTCGGGGCCTGGAGGACGAAAAAGGTTTTGAGATGATCCGGGAGTTGGCTGGTCTGTTTGGCGGCGCAACTGCCGCTTCCCGTGCCGCTGTTGACAGTGGTTGGATACCATATCCCCACCAGGTCGGCCAGACCGGTAAGACGGTTTGTCCAAAGGTTTATTTCGCCTGCGGTATTTCCGGGGCAGTGCAACACATGGTTGGCATGCAGTCATCGGATACCATTATTGCTATAAACCGTGATGAGAATGCTCCTATCTTCGATGTGGCAACCTATGGGCTGGTTGGCGATGTCTTTGAGATTTTACCAAAGCTTATTGATCGTCTCAAGGATCAGCGTTCCGGGGAGGGTGATAACTAATGAAGATTCTTGACGGTAAAATAGCACTGGTTACCGGTGGCAGCCGTGGGATTGGCCGGGCCATTGCCTTGCGGTTGGCGGAGATGGGGGCCAAGGTTGCGATCAACTATGTAAGCAAGCCGGATGCAGCCCAGGAAGTGGTTGATGCCGTTGCGGCAGTTGGTGGCGAAGCCAGGCATTACAAATTTGATGTGGCTGATGCTACGGCAGTCAATGAGTCCCTAGCCAAAATTATTGAAGATTATGGCCGTCTCGATATTCTTGTCAATAATGCCGGGATTACCCGCGACGGGTTATTGATGAAGATGAAAGAAGAAAATTGGGATCAAGTTCTTGACACCAACCTCAAAGGCGCTTTTAACTGTATCAAGGCTGTGAATAGACCTATGATGAAACAGCGCTGGGGCCGGATTGTTAATATCAGTTCGGTTATAGGTTTTCTCGGTAATGCCGGCCAGGCCAATTACGCAGCTGCCAAAGCCGGTCTGGCAGGGTTGACCCGTTCGGTCGCCCGGGAGCTTGCTTCCCGGGGTATTACGGTAAACGGGGTGGCGCCCGGTTATATTGATACGGACATGACCAGTGATCTCGCTGAAGAGGTTAAGGAAAAGATCTTGGGTGAAATCCCGATGCGGGCCATGGGCTCGGCTGAAGATGTGGCCGGCGCCGTGGCCTATCTGGTTAGCGAAGATGCCCGTTACGTTACCGGTCAGTTCATTCATGTGAACGGCGGGATGTTTATGGGGTAAAGGTGAGTTGAGCCGCTTGTCGGCTTAAACGAAACTTATGCCCCCTTGAGGTATAAGCAATTGATTGTGAATTGATCAAGTAAGTTTAGGTTATTTTCAGACAACAATTTAAGGAGAAAAACTATGTCTGCTGAAGAAAAACTCATTGATATTATTGCCGAGCAGCTCAGTGTTGATAAAGCCAAGGTTGTTCCCGGCGCGTCTTTTGTCGATGATCTGGGCGCTGATTCTCTGGATCTGGTCGAATTGATTATGGCCATGGAAGAGGCCTTTGACATCGAGATTGCTGACGAAGTTGCTGAGAAGATCACCTCCGTTAAGGATGCTATTGAGCATGTTAACAAGGTTGCCGGCTGATCTTATCTCGTTAGTTCTTTTTCGGATCGAGGATTGCGTTAAGCTGTTTCTATCCGCCACTGCTTAACAAGGAGTGACAGATGAAAAGAAGAGTTGTGGTTACAGGCGTTGGCCTGGTTACTCCGCTGGGGATTGGTGTGCAGGAAACCTGGGAAGGTTTATGTGCCGGTCGCAGCGGAGTGGGGTTGATCAGTAAGTTTGATACCAGTGATTATACGGTAAAGATTGCGGCTGAGGTCAAGAATTTCGAGGTCGAGGACTTTATCGAGAAAAAGGTGGCCAAGCATCTGGAATTATTTGTTCAGTATGCGATGGTGTCCGCGATAATGGCCCATAAGGACTCCGGTTTGGAGATCACTGAGGCCAATGCTCCGCGCGTTGGGGTCTTCACCGGGAATGGAATTGGTGGTCTGCCGACTATCGAGAAATATCATAAGGTGGTTCTTGAGCGGGGTCCGAAAAGGATTACCCCCTTCTTCATCCCGATGGTTATTTCCAATATGAGCGCCGGTCAGGTGTCGATTGCCCTTGGTGCCCGAGGTCCTAATCTGTCGGTGACCACCGCCTGTGCGGCCGGCACCCATGCAGTTGGCGAGGCGTTTCGCTCGGTTAGTCGCGGAGACTGTGATGTGGCTATTACCGGGGGTAGTGAATCTACGGTCTGCTCTTTGGCCGTTGCCGGTTTTAATGCCATGAAGGCCTTGTCCCGACGTAATGATGACCCCCAGGCGGCTTCGCGACCTTTTGATCGTGATCGTGATGGTTTCATTATCGCCGAAGGCGGTGGCATGATGGTCATTGAGGAGCTTGAGCATGCCAGAAAGCGTGGCGCCAAAATCTATGCTGAGATAGGTGGCTATGGTCTGAGTGGCGATGCGTATCATATGGCAGCCCCTCCCGACGATGGTAATGGCGCAGTTCGCTGTATGAAGATGGCCCTGGCCGATGGTGGCTTCAATCCCGCCGATATTGATTATATTAACGCCCACGGAACCTCCACGCCTTTGAATGATGTGGTTGAAACCGGGGCTATTAAGCAGGTCTTTGGGGATCATGCCTCAAAGCTTGCGATTAGTTCAACCAAGTCGATGACCGGTCATATGCTCGGCGGTGCCGGTGGTATTGAATCGGTTTTTACCGCTCTTACCATCAAGAACGGGGTAATCCCCCCGACCATTAATCTCGACAATCCTGATTCTGGCTGTGATCTGGATTATGTGCCTAATGTGGCGCGGGAGATGGATGTTCGGGCTGCTGTCTCGAACTCATTCGGCTTCGGTGGGACTAATGCCGTCCTGGTTATGAAAAAATTCCAGGGATAGTCCACCACTGTCACGAGGTATGATCTGTGAAGATTGCGATTGGCTGTGATCATGGCGGTTTTGACGTTAAAACCGATATTGTCGAATTACTGGAAGGTATGGGGCATAAGGTTTGCGATCATGGTTGTGATTCCAGGCAGTCGGTCAATTACCCTGATTATGCCAAAATGGTTTGTCGGGGTGTTGAGAATGGCACTGCTGATCGCGGTATCCTGATCTGTGGAACTGGGATCGGCATGTCCATGGCTGCTAACCGTTCTAAGTCGATTCGGGCTGCGCTCTGCCATGAACTTTTTACTGCCGCAATGAGCCGCGAACATAACGACGCTAATGTCCTCTGTCTTGGGGCCAGGGTTGTCGGTCCCGGCCTAATTCTTGAGATCGTCAGAACTTGGGTGACCACGGAATTTGCTGGTGGTCGTCACCAGACCAGGATTGCGATGTTCTCCGATGCTGTTGGCTGAATCTCGGTCAAGTCGCCTCTTTACCCACCATTCATAGAAAAGAAGGTTACCTAGTGTCCCGTCTTAAAACAGTTGATCCTGAAGTATATCAAACAATCAAAAATGAACTTGAACGTCAGGCTTACCAGCTTGAGTTGATCGCCTCTGAAAATACCGTCAGCAGAGCGGTTCTCGATGCCCAGGGGTCTATCTTCACCAATAAATATGCTGAAGGTTATCCCAGTAAGCGTTATTACGGTGGTTGTGAGTATGCTGACGAGATCGAGACGTTGGCTATAAACCGGGCCCTTGAGATATTTGGGGCCGAGTATGCCAATGTTCAGGCTCATTCCGGCAGTCAGGCCAATATGGCGGTATATTTTGCCACCCTGCAACCCGGTGATAAAGTTCTGGGTATGGATCTGGCCCATGGCGGTCATCTTACCCACGGCAGTTCGGTCAGCTTTTCCGGTAAGCTTTATGATTTTGTTTCCTACGGGGTTGATAAGGAAACCGAAATGATCGATATGGCTGAAGTCGAGCGGCTTGCCTTGGAGCATCGCCCCAAGATGATTATTGCCGGGGCGAGCGCCTATTCGCGCTTTATAGATTTTACCGGTTTCCGGCAGATAGCGGATAAAATCGGCGCTCTGTTTATGGTCGATATGGCCCATATTGCCGGACTGGTTGCCGCCGGGGTCCATCCTTCGCCGGTGCCGTATGCCGATTTTGTTACCTCCACCACCCATAAAACCATGCGTGGACCCCGGGGCGGTTTGATCTTGGCCAAGGAAGAATTTGGCCGGAGCCTGAACAGCAATATCTTTCCGGGGATTCAGGGGGGGCCGTTGGTCCATGTGATTGCCGCCAAGGCCGTCGCCTTTAAAGAAGCGTTGAGTGACGATTTCAAGCAATACCAGAAGCAGGTGGTGGCTAATGCCCAGGTTCTGGCCGAGAGCCTGAAGGCGGCCGATTTTCGCCTGGTCTCCGGAGGGACGGACAATCATCTTCTCCTCATAGATCTCTCCAGTAAAGGGATTACCGGTAAGGTTGCCGAGGAAGCACTTGAGAAGGCCGGCTTGACCGTCAACAAGAATGCGGTGCCGTTTGATACCCAATCCCGTTTTGTGACCGGCGGGGTTCGAGTCGGCACCCCGGCCGTTACTACCAGGGGCCTGAGGGAAGATGAGATGAAATTGGTTGCAGCCTGGATTGATCGGGTCATCGCCAATGTCGATGATGACGCCCAGTTGGCCGCAATTCGTCAGGAAGTCCACAATCTCTGTGCAAAGTTTCCCCTATATCCAGAATTGCAACAGGAAATGGTTTGAGTCATGAGTGATCCCCGACCTTCCTGGCATGAGTATTTCATGTCGATAACGGAATTGGTGGCCCAACGCTCCACCTGTACCAGAAGGTACGTTGGCGCGATTCTGGTCAGGGACAAGCGGATTATTTCCACCGGCTATAACGGCGCGCCGACCGGGATCAGTCATTGCCTTGATGTCGGCTGCCTCCGTGAACAGCAGGGCATTCCGTCTGGTGAGCGTCATGAGCTCTGCCGTGGCCTTCATGCCGAGCAGAATGCTATTATCCAGGCCTCCCTGCAGGGGAGCACTGTTGGTGGGGCAACTCTTTACTGTACCAATATGCCTTGCGCAATATGCTCTAAAATGCTGATCAACTCCCAGATTTCGGAAGTTTATTACCGTGAGGGCTACGCAGATACACTTTCTTCCACATTAATGGCCGAGGCCGGCATCCCCCTTATCCAACTGGGTTGATCTGCCAGTAGGGTATCTCGCAAGCAACGTTTTTTTTCGGAAGACCAGGATGGTAAAGAAATGAAATGTCCATATTGCGGTCATCTAGAAAACAGGGTGGTTGATTCCCGGTTAAATAAGGAATTCACCATAACTAGGCGGCGGCGTTCCTGTGACTCTTGTCAACGACGCTTTACCACCTACGAACGCTTGGAAGTCACTGTACCGATGCTGGTCAAGAAGGATGGTCGCCGCGAGCCGTGGGACCGGCACAAGGTTGTGGCCGGTCTTAAAAAAGCCTGTGAAAAGAGACCGGTCGGCATGGCGGAGATTGAGGAGTTTGTAGATGCCATGGAGATTGAGCTCCAGGGTTTGGGCGAGCGCGAGATTTCCGTTGACCTGATCGGTGAAAGGATCATGGCTGGTCTGCGCAACATGGATGAAGTGGCCTATGTGCGTTTTGCCTCGGTATATCGACAGTTTAAAGATCTGGGCGAGTTCATGGATGAATTAAAACTGATGCTGGATAGCGGTAAGAAAAATAATTCATGAGTGATTACGACGATCTCGATCTTGGTTTTATGCGGCTGGCAATCCAGGAAGCCCGAAAAGGTCTGGGCAAGACCTCGCCGAATCCGTGCGTTGGCGCCGTCGTGGTCAAGAATGGCCGGTTAATTGGCAAAGGATATCACCATCGGGCCGGAATGGCCCACGCCGAAGTTAATGCCTTGGCTATGGCTGGACGTGATGCTCAAGGCGCCACGATATACGTAACTCTGGAACCGTGCAATCACACGGGCAGGACTCCTCCCTGTACGGAAAAAATTCTGAGCGCTGGAATTAGTCGGGTGGTGGTGGGGATGAATGATCCGAACCCCCTTGTCAACGGCAGTGGTAATGATTACCTTGCAAGCCGTGGTGTGGCGGTTACCACCGGGCTTCTCGCTGCTGAATGCCGCCAGTTGAATAGACCGTTTATCAAACACGTCACCACCGGACTGCCTTGGGTGGTCATGAAGGCGGGACTTAGTGTTGATGGTCGGATCGCCACCAGAACCGGACACAGTCGTTGGGTAACCGGTGAAGATTCCCGTCGCCACGTTCATCGCTTGCGTAATCAGGTTGATGCCATCCTAATCGGCTCTGGCACCGCCTTGGCGGATGATCCATCGTTGACCACCAGATTGGTGGGGCGGTCTGGGCGAGATCCTTTACGGGTTGTGCTCGACAGTAGTTTGCAGATTTCTGCTAAGGCCAGAATGCTTCGGCTTGAATCTAAGGCTTCAATCTGGATCTTTTGTGGTCCCGGGGCCGATCCTGTCCGGCGTAGTCAATTGGTGGAGGCTGGTGCAGTTGTGAAAGAAGTTGCCTATGATTCGTCCGGTGGTCTTGATTTGCCCGCGGTTCTTAAGGCGCTGGGCCGGGCTGATATTACCAGTTTGTTAGTCGAGGGGGGGGGCAGAGTCCATGCCTCTTTTCTCAAGCAGAATTTGTATGACCAGGCGAATCTCTTTATAGCCCCAATCTTTATCGGTGGTGATGGGATTCCGGTGGTTGGAGAACTGGGGTTTGACAAGATTGGCCAGAGTAGGAGATTTCGGACGGCAAAGACCAGAAAATTTGGTAATGACTTAATGATTGAGGGCCTTTTTGAAAATTGATGGCTTCATAGTCTCTGTACCCAAGGGGCATAGCAATCTAAATCGATAATTTTGGGCAACGTTAAATTAATGAGTTAGATGGTACTGTCCGTCCGTCTCGTGGTTTTTTACGAGACCGACAAAAATAGCCAGTACACGCTTTTATCTGTGGGATTTATAGTCGTTTGAAGGGCAACTTATGTTTACCGGAATTATTCAGGGCAGGGGTACAGTTTACGAGAAGAGACCGGCTGGTGGCGGCCTGGTTTTCGGGATTGAGGCTGATTTTGACCTGACTGACCCTGCTGAGGGAGAGTCTATCGCCGTCAACGGAGTTTGTCTGACGGCCAAGGAAATTGGTGGCTGCCGTTTTCTGGTCGATGTTTCGCCGGAGAGTGTGGAGCGCACCAGTCTTGGCCGGGTTTCGGTTGGTAGTATTGTAAATCTGGAAAGGGCTTTAAGGCTTAGCGACCGCCTTGGCGGCCACATGGTTAGCGGTCATGTGGATGCGGTGGCGGAAATTGTTTCCCGTAAACCTCAGGGTGATTTCGTTATTTTCACCTTTGGAGTACCAGCGGGGCTGGGGCGGTATATCATTGAAAAGGGTTCGATCACCATTGACGGAATCAGTTTGACCGTCAACCAGATTGATGAACTGACTTTTTCGGTGTCCATCATCCCCCATACTTTGGAAATTACCACTCTCGGAAAAATGAACCAGGGCGACCTGGTCAATCTGGAAGTGGATCTTATTGGCAAATATGTCGAAAAACTTCTGTCTGTGAAGCCGGAGGGGGGAGGGGGACAGCGATCCGCTATCAACCCCACCTTTTTGGCCGAACACGGATTTATCAAATAGGCGGTGAAATTAGATGACAGTGAACACGATTGAAGAGGCAATTGAAGATATCCGGGCCGGCAAGATGGTCATCCTGGTGGATGATGAGGACCGTGAGAATGAAGGTGATCTGACCATGGCTGCCCAGATGGTGACCCCTGACGCGGTCAACTTTATGGCCACCCACGGGCGTGGCCTGATCTGCTTGACCCTGATTCCGGAACAGATCGACAAACTGCAGTTGCCGATGATGGTCAGTGACAACAAATCTCCATTTGAAACGGCCTTCACTGTCAGTATTGAAGCCACTCAGGGGGTTACCACCGGGATTTCAGCAGCCGATCGCGCCCAGACTATTCAGACAGCGGTGAGATTGGATGTCAAGGCGGAGGATATCGTCAGTCCGGGTCATATCTTCCCGTTAAGGGCCCGCGAGGGTGGGGTGCTGGTCCGCACCGGTCAAACCGAGGGGTCTGTTGATCTGGCCCGTCTGGCTGGATTACGGCCATCCGGAGTTATCTGTGAGATAATGAATGATGACGGTACCATGTCCAGAATGCCTGATCTCAAAGGATTCGCTAAAAAGCATGACCTCAAGATCTGCACTATTGCCGATCTGGTTGCCTATCGGATCCAGAAAGATACTTTGGTCCATCGGGCCGCTGAGACCCGGATGCCGACCAGATTTGGCGGTGAATTTACGGCGATTGTCTATACCAACGATGTCGATGGCTATGAACATCTGGCCCTGGTAAAAGGCGATATCGATTCTGATAGTGAGGTGCTGGTCAGAGTCCACTCCGAATGTCTGACCGGGGATGTTTTTGGCTCCATGCGTTGCGATTGCGGCGGCCAGCTCCAGGCGGCAATGAAGATGGTCGAAGAGGCAGGTACAGGTGTCATCCTCTATATGCATCAGGAGGGGCGGGGGATCGGCCTTGTTAATAAATTGAAAGCCTATGCCCTGCAGGATGAAGGCCTGGATACGGTTGAGGCCAATAAAAAGCTTGGTTTCAAGGCCGATCTGCGTGACTACGGAATTGGCGCCCAGATTCTTCGGGATCTCGGGGTGCGCAAGATGAAGCTGATTACCAATAATCCTAAAAAAATAGTTGGTCTGGAAGGTTATGGGATTAAAGTGACAGGGCGGATGCCGGTTGAAATTGCACCTGACCCGGAAAATCTTAAATATCTGCAGTGTAAGAAGGACAAGCTCGGTCATATGCTTGATTTGCTGGAGAATGAACCGAGAACAGCTGACAAATAGCTGGTCTGTTAATAATCTATTAAAAAAGAATCTATCGGCAAGGCTGGGTTAGAGGAGATTGAAATGGCTAAATATATTGAAGGTAAGCTTACCGGTGAAGGTAAGAAGTTCGGCATTATTGTGGCGCGATTTAATTCCTTTGTTGCCGAAAGGTTGCTGGAAGGGGCCCTTGATTCTCTGATCAGATCCGGGGTCAGTGATGACGATATTGAGGTAGCCCGGGTTCCCGGTGCCTATGAGATTCCGTTGGTGGCCCAGAAAATGGTCAAATCGGGTCGTTTTGATGCGGTTATCTGCCTTGGCGCGATAATCCGTGGCGCTACCCCTCATTTTGATTTTGTCGCCAATGAGGCGGCCAAAGGTATTGCCCAAGTCAGCATGGATAGCGGAGTGCCGGTTATGTTCGGTGTGTTAACCACCGACAATATCGAACAGGCCATTGAACGGGCTGGCTCAAAGGCTGGCAATAAAGGTTCCGATTGCGCTGTGGCAGCTCTGGAAATGATTAATTTGCTTGAGCAGTATTAATTTGCTGATGACTGTTCCGATTAGACGCAGGGCCAGGGAACTGGCCATGCAGGCCTTGTATCAGAGTGAGACTACCGGTATAACGGTAGAGGAAGCTTTCCTGTTGTTGCGGGAGAATTTTCAGGCCAATAAAAAGGCCGCGCCTTATGCCTTGGAGATTCTGGCCGGGGTCAATGAGTGTCGGACGGAGATCGACCAACTGATCTCCGCGCATTCAAAAAACTGGCGTCTGGAGCGAATGTCCATGGTTGATCGCAATATCCTCCGGATTGCCGCCTTTGAATTTTTAAAGAAGGGGCAGGATGTGCCAGCCACGGTGGTAATCAGCGAGGCCATAGAGGTAGCAGCCCGCTATTCCGACGAGGATGCCTCTCCATTCATTAACGGGATTCTCGATTCTATGAAAAATGGTTTAGGGAAGGATTAACTTTAGTTCCTTTGTTCCTATCATCCCAGGATCACCAAAAAGATGGCCAAACAGATAACTCAAAAAGAGATGCCGGGTCTGCTTCAGGAACTCTTTTCCGTCCTGGGTCTATTTATTGCTGTCTTCATTCTTATCTGTCTGGCTGGTTTTTCTCTGCCGGATAGTGCCAACCAGATAGAACCTTTGTTCTGGGGGGGGAAGGTTGGTCATTTCTTTGCCCTGCAGGTCATGGGTTTTATGGGTTTCAGTTCTTTCCTGCTGGTCATTCTGCTTTTCTGCTTTTCATTTTTCTTTTTTTCGCCCAAGGCATCATTTGAGCGTCTGCCCCATATATTTGCCGGTTGCACCGGAATCCTCATTGCCAGCAGCGGTCTGTTGGCGGCCAGCACCAAGGTCGAATTTCATATCTTCGGCAGAATCTATCCGGTTGGTGGCTACGTTGGTGACCTGCTTTATTCCTTTATGCGTGAATACTTCGGTAATCCGGGTGCGGTTCTTTTCTTTATCTCACTACTCCTTGTCTCTTTGATGATCTCGGTTGAGTTCTCGCCTTACCTTTGGGCCTGCAATGTGGTCGAGGGACTCAAGTCTTTATGGAGATTCATTCTGGATTGGAAAGCCGACAATATCTGGTCGGGCAAAGTCCAAGACGAAAAAATCCCAGCCAAGATGCCTGTTCTTAATGGGCCGGTTTCCGCTTCCGATGCTAGTGATGACGAGGAAATGGTTATTTCGGTGCCAAATGTCAATCAACCGGTTCGTTTGACTGAAGATGAAGGGGACGAAGAGTTTCTGCCCTTGCCCCTGACCGCCGGGGAGTTTCGTCTGCCGGGGATCAATCTCTTTGAAAAATCGTCAATCGGAGACTTTCTGGAGGATCGGGAGCATTATCTGGAGACGAGCCGGAAGCTTGAGGCCACCTTTAAGGATTTTGGGGTGATCGGTAAGGTTTCCGGCATTTCACCGGGGCCGGTCATTACCACCTATGAATTCGAGCCGGCTCCCGGCGTCAAAATTAACAAGATCGCCTCCCTGGCAGATGACTTGGCCATGAAACTAAAGGCCGAGAGTGTTCGGATTGTCGGTTCTATCCCCGGCAAGGCGGCTTTGGGGATTGAAATACCCAATCCGGAACGGCAGATTGTTTATATTAGAGACATCTTGGCCAGCGACGAGTTTCAGCAGGCGGCCTCTAAACTTACCCTTGGTCTGGGGATGGATGTTATCGGTAATCCGGTGATGGCCAACCTCGCCAAAATGCCCCATCTGCTGATTGCCGGGGCCACCGGGGCCGGCAAGAGTGTGGCCGTAAATTCGATTATCTGCAGTATTCTGATGAAGGCTACGCCTGAGGACGTGCGGTTGTTGATGATCGATCCGAAACGGATAGAACTTTCCTGCTACGAAGATATTCCCCACCTTCTCCATCCGGTGGTGGTTGACCCCAAGATGGCCAGTCGGGCTCTGCAATGGGCGGTGCGGGAGATGGAACGCCGCTACCAGCTCATGGAAGAAAAAAGGGTCAAGAGTATCAGCAGCTTCAATGAGATCAGTGAAGACGAGCGCTTACCGCTGATTGTTGTTGTCATTGATGAGCTGGCCGATCTGATGATGGTTTCATCCAAGGAGGTTGAGGATTCGGTAGCCCGTCTGGCCCAGATGGCCCGGGCTGCCGGAATGCACCTGATCCTGGCCACCCAGCGACCGTCGGTCGACGTTCTCACCGGGCTGATCAAGGCAAATTTCCCGACCAGGATGTCTTTCAAGGTTTCTTCTAAAATCGATTCCCGGACTATCCTTGATAACGGTGGTGCCGAACACCTGCTGGGCGCAGGCGATATGCTTTTCCTGCCACCCGGTACCGCCCGTCTCTTGAGGATCCATGGCGCTTATATCTCTGAAAAGGAAATTGAGAATATAGTCAAATTCATTAAAGAGCAGCGCACGGCAAGTTATGATGAGTCGGTGATCAGCATTGCTGAGGGGCTTTCTGAAGATGAAAATGGCGAGGCTGGAGAATTAGACGAAAGATATGACGAGGCGGTGGCCTTAGTCTGTGAGTCCGGCCAGGCCTCGATCTCCATGGTGCAAAGGCGTTTACGGGTCGGTTATAATCGGGCGGCCCGGATGATCGAGACCATGGAGAGAGAGGGGGTTGTCGGGCCAGCTGATGGTTCTAAGGCCCGTGAAGTATTGGTTCGCAACAATTACTGAGCGGCAGGACCTCCTGTCCCCAGACGATTTCTGTTGTATGAAAAATATGGCCGCAATCCCTCGATAGGATATCTTTTCGTTGATTCTTCCGAAGTAAAGCCGACTTTACCGGAGAGCGTACTTGTAAAATAGGCAATAATGACTACCTTCTTAAAGAAGTTATGATGGTAACCATTGCGGGGGGTAACGTAAGTGAAAAATAAAGTGTTGAGCAAGGTGATCGATCTGGCCCAGGCCAATACCATTGTTTTCCATCTTCCGGATGGTGAGGCTCTAGCCTTGCCGGTTGAAGAAATTAAGGGTGATCTGGAGTTGGGCTTGGGTAAGGTCTGTGATACCTCTGAGATTAATGGTGAAATCCACTACTTTCCGCGAGGTAACGCCTGATCCTGATCTTTCAGGATTTACCGGTTTTGCAAGGGGTTCGCCTTTAAAAGGGGCGGCCCCTTTGTTATTTGAAGATATGAAAAAGATCGATCTAAAAACCGATGGCCATGTCCATACCAGCCTGTGTCACCATGCCTCCGGCGCCATGGAGGATTATGTGCTGGCTGCCATTGCCCGTGGTTTGAAGAGGCTTTTTTTTCTTGAGCATCTTGAGGTCGGTATTAATTATTTTGAGTGTACCTGGCTGAGCCGGCAAAACTTCGATGATTATTTTCAGGAGGGGTTGCGCCTCCGGGAGAAGTACGGGGACCGTCTCTTTGTTGGGCTGGGAGTGGAGGTGGGGTACAATCCCGAGCGATCCCAGGAAATTCTGGAAAGATTGGCCGAACGGACCTGGGATAGGATCGCTGTCTCATATCATTTTATGCGGATTGGTGACCACCATTACAATCTTGTCAGCCGAAAGCCCCACAATCTTGAGGGCCTCGGCCGATTAGGGGTGGCGAAGGTGGTCTCGGCCTATTTTGACATTGTGCTTGAGGCGGTGGAAACCGTCCCGGCTGAGGTAGTCTGCCACCTGGATGCGGTGCTGCGTTACCATCCTGATATCCATTTTGATCAAGGCCATTATCGTCAGATCGAATTGATCCTGGCGGCTATGGCCAAACGGGGCATGGCATTGGAAGTCAATGCCTCTGGTTGCCGGATGCGGGGCGAACCTTTTCCGGCTCGGGATATTATTCGGCAGGCGGTGCGGCGCAAGATCCCGTTGGCCGCTGGGTCGGACGCCCATCGGCCAGAGGATGTGGGTCGTTTTGAGATGCTGGCTGAAACCTTCGGGGAATTATCAGGTTAGTTTGATAATCAGGGGTACCGCATAGAGTTGCCGGGAAATGGTTTTGGTTGAATCGAGATGCCATTCTCCGCAAGAGGCTTTGTCGCCAAGTTGCTCGTCGATCTTTCCCACTATGCCGCGGACGTTAATGATTGGATGTCGGGAGAATACCTCCGGCAGGCCATGGGTTAGATGACAGGCCAAACATTTGCCGGGACGCTCGCTCAGGTTTAGCAGAAACTGCAGGGATTTCTGGTCGGAGCTCAGACCTTGGTAGGCAAGACTGATGTCATAGGATCCTTCTTCGATGTCACCGTAGAGTGCCTCAAAGAAATCGTTGGCTCGGCCGCTCGGGAACAATTCGTTAAGAACGCTGTCGGTAAATATTTCCTGGAAGATGTCGGTTGTCATTTTACGGTTTTTCTCTCTTGGTTATTGATATTGATATGTTTTCTGTTTGTGGCGATAGGAGACAAGATACTAGAATGGCGAAATGCGTCAATCCAATTTATTTCTGCTAGAGGTCAGGAGTCAGGAGCCAGAATGGATTAGCTTTTTTGGAGTTTTCTCCTGAACTTTGATTCCCGTCGTCTGACTGCAACTGAATATGCTTGGCCAGATAATTACGAAATTCATTTATCTTCAGCGGGTTATTACAACCAAGGAAGTTGAGGTGGTTATCCTTGGCGCCATTGCAGCACCTTGGCGCCTGTGGTAAATTCATCCTCCGCTGGGCTCTCTTATTGCGCCTTTTTTAGTACGTTAAAATCTCAATTGCAACATCTTAGGTTAATGCAACAGTCTCTCTTTGCCACAGAAAATAAGGATCAAGCCGCCGCTGCGGAAGGTTTCAGGTGTGGCGATCTCAATGCTGCCCAGCTGGAAGCCGCCACCTGTATGGGCGTGCCGCTATTGGTCATAGCCGGGGCCGGGACCGGTAAGACCCGGACCCTGGTCTATCGGATGGCCTACCTCATTGAGCAGGGAGTGGCGGCCGAGAACATCCTCTTGCTGACCTTCACCCGGAAAGCGGCCCAGGAGATGACTGAGCGGGCTGCCGGTCTGATCAATGCTCCTGGTCAGAGGGTTACCGGCGGCACCTTCCACTCGATGGCCAATATTCTCTTGCGGAAATACGGTCATCATCTGGGCTATGCCCCCAACTTCACCATCCTTGATCGTTCCGACTCCGAGGGTATTATCAACCTGCTCAAATCTTCTCTTGAATTGGGCGGCTCCGGTAAACGCTTTCCGTCGAAGAGGGTGGTTTGCAATCTCTTGTCCAGGTCAGTCAATAAATGCAGCAGTGTCGAGGCGGTTATTGAGGATCAATACAGCCATCTGCACGAGTATCACACCGAGCTGGAGCGAATCTTCGAGCATTACCGAAAGTTCAAGTTTGAGCACGGCCTGATGGATTATGACGATCTGCTGGTTAATCTGCGCCAGGTAATGACCGAGGTTCCCCAGGTTCGTGAGGAGATAACCGCTCGTTTTAAACATGTCCTGGTCGATGAGTATCAGGATACCAATCCAATTCAGGCCGATATTGTCAGACTGGTGGCCTCCGGTCATAACAATGTCATGGTTGTCGGTGATGATTCTCAGTCGATCTACAGTTTCCGGGGCGCTGATTTTCGCAATATCATGGATTTTCCCAAGGTTTTCCCCGAGACCAAGGTAGTGCGTCTCGAAGAGAACTACCGCAGCACCCAGGCCATTCTGGCCCTGACCAATGGTATCATCGATAAGGCCGAAGAAAAGTTTAGCAAAGAACTTTTCAGCAATATCGAAGGTGGCCCCAAGCCGTTGCTCCAGGGGAGCTGGGATGAATCGGCCCAGGCTCGCTGGGTTGCCGAGCGAATTGTCGAACTGCAGGACCGGGATGTGCCCCTTACTGAAATTGCGGTGTTGTTTCGCTCCGGCTTTCATTCATACAAACTGGAGTTGGAGTTGACAAATCGGCAGGTGGTTTTTGAAAAACGGGGCGGCTTGAAACTGACCGAATCGGCCCATATCAAGGATCTTCTTGCCTACCTGCGGGTGACCAACAACCCGGAAGATCATCTATCCTGGAACCGGATTCTGCTGCTCCTGGAAAAGGTCGGCCCCAAGACGGCGCGTAATGTTTTGGAGCGAATCCGTTCGGCCGAAGATCCACTCTCGGCGGTTAGCGATTTTCCGGCCGGGAAAAGCTGGCAGGCAGGTCTCACGAAACTGGTTGAGATGTTGATCTCGCTCCGGGCTTCGGGCCTTACGCCGGTGGCTATGTTCGATCTGGCTATGGAATATTACCGGGAGATCTTTGAACGGGTCTACCACGATGATTATCCCACCCGCAGCCGTGATCTTGATCAGCTGCGGCAACTGGTTGCCGGTTACGTTGACTTGCAATCGTTGATGGATGATACCGCCCTTGATCCACCTGAGGCGACGGATGATTCCCTTGGTGGCCGCTTGGGCAAGCCTCCGGAACAGATGATCCTCTCGACCATCCATTCCGCCAAGGGGCTTGAATGGGACCATGTCTTTGTCATCAATCTGGCCACCGGGCGTTTCCCCACCTGTCAGCCCTTTATGACTAGTGAGTGGGAGGAGGAGCGGCGGATGTTCTATGTCGCTGCCACCAGGGCTCGTAAGATGCTTTATCTCTCTTATCCCCGGGAGGTAATGTCCTTTGATCGCCAGGCCAAGGCCGGCGGGATGTCGCCATTTCTGGCGGAGCTTTCTCCGGCCCTGTTTGATAGCGGCGATCGCTCTTCCGCCCTGATTCCGCGCAAGGACTCGTCTTTACCTGGCAGAGCAAGTGCCCCGGTTGTCACCAGGAGAGCGCCGGACAGCAGTCGTCTGACCGAAGGCACCATGGTTCGGCATCCGTTTTTCGGTGAGGGCAAGGTGGAGAGGATGGCCGGTAACCGTTCGGTTGAGGTGTTTTTCCCCAGGCATGGCCGTAAGACCCTGCACCTGGATTACGCGAAATTGGAGATTGTTGATTGATGGATTACCGTGAGGCCTGGTCGTATCTTGACGACCTGCAATTTTTTAAGATTAAGCTCGGTCTGGATTCGATGACGGCCTTTCTGGCAGGCGTTGGTCAACCCCAGGAAAGTTTGAAATTTATTCATGTGGCTGGCACCAACGGCAAGGGCTCCGTTTCAGCCAATCTGTTAACGATCCTGGCCAGGGCCGGTTATAAGGTTGGTCTCTATACCTCGCCGCATCTTTCCTCGGTGCGCGAAAGATTCCGGATCAACGATTCTTATATCTCCGAGGAAGAATTTGCCCGCCAGGCCACTTTGATCAGGGATTCTCTGGCTGGGCGTCAGATTACCTATTTTGAATTCACCACCGCCCTGGCGCTGTTGTGGTTTGCCGAACGGGAGGTAGATATCGTGATTTTGGAGGTAGGACTGGGAGGCCGTCTTGATGCCACCAATGTCGTAACGCCTCTGCTCTCCATAATCACCAATGTCTCCATGGACCATGAGGCCCATCTCGGTAATACCTTGATCGAGGTGGCCTTCGAGAAGGCCGGTGTTATCAAGCCAGGTGTGCCGGTGGTTTCCGGAGTTACTGCAGATGAGAGTCTGCAGGTGGTAGAGACGGCCTGCCTTGATAAGGGTGCGCCTCTTTACCTGCTTGGCCGTGATTTTCAGCACCAATCAACCGCAGCTACTCATTGGTCATTTGTGGCTTCGCCTGGGGGGAGGACGATAACCGGGCTCCACAGTGGTCTGGCGGGGGGGTATCAGGTGGCTAATAGTGCTGTCGCGCTTGCCGCCCTGGATATTATCGGGGGGAAAGGCTTCCCGGTCGATGATGATACTATCAGGTCTGCACTGTCCGAGGTCCGTTGGCCCGGTCGCCTCGAAGCTTTCTGTCTCTCAGAACCTGAGTTGATTGAGATGGACTGTCCCGGTGACGGTGTGACCCAAAGTGATTTTCGGCGTTACCTGCTGGATGGCGCCCACAATCCGGCCGGGGTCGAGGCTTTGATTGAGTACCTCCGGTCACGGGATGATTTTAATAATCTGCTTATGGTCTGGGCCAGTATGGGGGATAAGGATTATTCTCCCTCGCTGGCAGCGGTTGCGCCCCTGTGCAGCAGGCTGATTTTTACGAGGCCGGAAGAGGAGCGCTCGGCCCACCCGGATGTCCTGGTAGAGGCCTTACCCGCTGAATTTCGTGAAAGGGCGCACAGTATTGAGGGGGTTGCGGAGGCCTTGGCCAAGGCCCGGCAGATTGCCGCCAGCAATGATTTGATCTGTGTGGCTGGATCCTTGTATCTGATCGGATTTGCTCGCACCATTCTGTTGGGAGAGATTGTCAGGTGAGTTGGGATGAAGAGATATTCTTTGCCGGGGTCGATGATGATGCGGTGCGGCGGGAGAAAGCCAAGGCCCGTGAGCTTCGCAAGAGTCGCTGGTGGCAGGGTAAAATCTCTGGGGGGCGCTGCTACTATTGTGGCATCCAAACCCAGCCGGCGAAACTGACCATGGATCACGTGGTGCCCCTGACCAGGGGAGGGATTAGCAGCAAAAACAATCTGGTCGCCTGTTGTAAGGAATGTAATACCAAGAAGAAAACGATGTTGCCTCAGGAGTGGCAGGACTACATGGAAAAGCTGGCTGGGGCTTGATTTACGGTAGCGTACTTTGCTTTCTATTAGTTGTCTGTAGCCTGGCAATCAGGGCAGATGCCGCTGTAGGAGATATGGTGGCTGCTTATCCGGTAGCCGCTGGCCAGCTCAGCTTCTGCTTCCAAACCGGGTTTTAACGTGATTGGGGCGTCATCCACCCGACCGCATTTGGTGCAATTGATATGGTAGTGTGGTTCGGGGTTGCCGTCGAAGCGTTTATGGGGTTCACCAAAATCCAATTTTTGAATGGTATTGCAACTGCTCAGCAACTCAAGATTACGGTAAACGGTGCCAAGGCTTACCTTGGGTAGTTTCTTTCTGACCATTTCGTATACATCGCTGGCTGTCGGGTGGAAGTAAACTTTACATAACTCCTCCAGGATGACCTTCCGCTGATTGGTCATGCGCAGAATCTTATTGTTCTCTTTTTCTTCCATTCCGGTACTCACTTTGTTGGTGCGGCGTTCAGCTGTGTATGTTTGTTTGGATCTTACTCGCAATCATTTTTTTATACACATAAAATCGAATATATAGTTGTTTTTTAAGAAAATCCATCAAAAAACCACAATCATTACTAATAGTCATCGCCCAGACAGATCCCGATCTCCCTGGCAGTCATGATTTTATCGCTGTGGAGTGGCACCTTTTTTCTTTCCTTGATGGCTTCGGCCAGGGGGACTGCCTCCATCTCGCCGTTAACCAGGGCCACCATCTGATCGAATTGATTGTTTTCCGCCATGCGGACGGCCGCCGCGCCAAAGCGCAGGGCCAGAAGACGGTCGAAGGTGGTGGGGGAACCGCCGCGCTGGAGATGGCCGAGGACCATGGCTCTGGTATCCTTGCCGGCGCAGGTCCTGATCTTTGAAGCTACCCATTCGCCAATGCCGCCAAGCAGTACTTCCTGCCGACCTACCTCGCACTGGTCCTGACTTTTGTGAATCCTACCCGACTCCTTGGCACAGGCGCCTTCCGCTACGACAATAATGGCATAATGTTTGCCGTGCAGTTCGTTTTCAGAGATCTTGCGGCAGATGCTTTCAACATTAAAGGGGATTTCGGGGATCAGAACGATGTCGGCGCCGCCCGAAATTCCTGAACTGAGGGCAATCCACCCGGAATCCCGGCCCATAACCTCCACGACCATGACCCGATCATGGGATTTCGCGGTTGAGTGGAGCTTGTCAATGGCCTCGGTGGCGGTAGATACGGCGGTGTCAAAGCCGAAGGTCATCTGGGTTGCCTCAAGGTCGTTGTCGATGGTTTTGGGTACCCCGATCACCGGCATGTCCTTCTCCGTGGCAAACTGGTGCGCTATTTCAAGACTGCCGTCGCCGCCGACGGCAATATGACAAGAGAAACCCATCCGGGTAAAATTGTTCATGATCCGATCGGAAACATCACGGAGTTGTATTTCCCCGGCTAGGTTCTCGATCGGCATGGCAAAGGGGTTGCCTTTGTTGGTTGAGCCAAGGATGGTGCCGCCGGTTGGGGTGATGTCTTCCACCTTGTCACTGGTCAGCCTGATCAATTCATCTGGGTCAAGCAACCCCTTGTAACCGCTGCGACTGCCATACACCTCCCACTCCCTGGCCAACGATGACTTTACCACGGAATATATTACAGCGTTGAGCCCCGGGGCGTCGCCGCCGCCGGTTGAGATTACGATTCTTTTCATGCCTGGCCCTCTGAGAACACATTAGGAAATAGAATTTATCGTCATTAAATAACTTATCAGAAAATAGCCGGGAGTATTAGAAAAAAAGAAATTCCAGGGTGGTAAAATATTTAACTATTTTCTTGTGCTCCATCATTGACAGCTTTAAATAGGGTTCTTAGTGTGGTATTGTAACATACCGTATTTTACGATGTTGGCTGATCGCGGTTGTCTGTTCGCTATAGTTTTAACGGGCATGTTGATCTTGTTTGCTTAGTCTTTAAACGTTTTATAATTTATTAATATTTTACGGAGGAATCGGAAATGCTGGAAGTTACTGAACTGGCGATTACTAATCTGAAGTCCTACATGGAGCAGAATAACGTTGATTCTGCTCTGCGTGTGGCTCTTATGCAGGGTGGCTGAAGCGGCCCCTCTTTGGGATTGGCTCTGGATGAGCCAAAAGACAACGACACAAAGGTAGAGGAAGGTGGGATAACCTTTCTGGTTGATAATGAGCTCATGACATCTTGTGGTGAGATAAAGGTTGATTTTATGGAGAGCGGCATGCGCTCCGGCTTCTCCATTACATCCAAAATTCCGGTTGCCGGCAGCGGCGGCGGTTGCAGTAGCGGGAGCTGCGGCTCCGGTGGTTGTGGTTGATCTGAGAGCAATCAGTGTTATAGAATCACTAAAGCCCTCTGACTGTTGAAAGTCAGGGGGCTTTTTTTTGGGTGTGGTGTGGCTCAGCACAGTTTTTTAGGAGAACATATAGATGGCAGATAAAGAGGGGAGTGGGCTGTTGAGCGAAGAGCAGGGCCAGGCTCTGGTTCGGCTTGCCCGGAAAACCATTATGGAAAAATTGAAGCTTCCCCTTATGCCACCGGCCGAAGCTCCATTGGCGGATTATTGGCAGGCCCCGGTTTTTCAGGAGAAGCGGGGTGTTTTTGTCACCTTGCATCGGGCCGGCCTGTTGCGGGGCTGCATCGGCAGTCTGACCGGGGCGCCGCCCATTATCGAAGGGGTGAGGGACAATGCCATAAATGCCGCATTCAATGACTGCCGTTTTAGTCTTGTTACGGCTGAAGAATTTGCTGAGATTGATGTAGAAGTCAGTATCCTCTCCAAGCCCCAGCCGTTGTCATACGATGGCGCTGACGATCTGCTGGCCGGATTACGTCCCGGCATTGATGGGGTCATCATCAAAAAAGGCAGGGTCTCGGCCACCTTTTTACCCCAGGTCTGGAAACAGTTGCCTGAAACCGAAGGCTTTCTGGCCCATCTGTGCCAGAAAGCCGGGTTGCCGGCCGATGAATGGCGGCGGGGAGAGTTGGAGGTGATTACCTATCAGGTCCAGTGTTTTGCCGAGGAGGGGCGGGTGTCAGCCTGAAGTTGTTAAGCGAGCCTGCGGGATGAGGTGCTGCTTCTAAATAACTGTTAAGGCTTTATGGTTGTGGCATGATAATAGATGAACGTTCAATGTTCGACGTTCATCTTTTTATGTTATTTTTAAAATAAATGCCGGCCCCTGGTTGCTATGCTGAATGGCTGTAAAAATAGTTTTATTTCATCAGGTTAGCATAGTCAGGAGAGTTGGGTTGTCAGGTAAATAAGTGTGAATTATGTGATCTGGTCGTCATTGTCGAGTGGTCCTGGATTTAATGGCTCACCAGATCTTTTCATATGGTAATATTCTAAAATGGTTTTGAAAGAGGAAATAACTGCTGGCGACGCTTCCCTGATCAGGATTGCATCGGTGGTCTCGGTGATTGTCGCGCTGCTCCTGATCGGGGTAAAGTCCTGGGTCTGGATCCTTACCGGCTCGCTCAGTGTATTGGCCTCAATGGTCGATTCCCTGCTGGATGGGGCCGCTTCGCTGATTAATATGCTGGCGATCCGTTATTCCCAGAAATCGGCCGACCGAGAGCATCCGTTCGGCCACGGTAAGGCTGAATACCTGGCTGGCCTCGGCCAGGCCCTGTTCATTGCCGGTTCCGCCCTGTTCATTATTGTCCAGGCCCTGCGCCGTTTTGCTGATCCCCAGCCGCTTGAATCCACCGGTTTCAGTGTCTGGGTTATGCTCTTCGCGGTATTTGTTACCGGTGGTCTGGTGATTTTTCAGCGGAAGGTGGTGGCCCGGACCGGCAGTATGGCCATCAAGGCCGATTCTCTGCATTATGCCTCCGATCTGTTCACCAACCTGGGTACGGTGCTGGCCCTGGTTCTGGCCTGGCTGGGATGGTCCGGACTCGACCCGTTTATTGCCATTCTGATCGCTCTGGTGGTTCTTTTCAATGCCTGGCAGATCGGTTACGACTCCGTGCAATTCCTCCTTGACTGCCATTTATCTCCAGAGGTCGAAGAACAGATATCCCGCATTGCTCTGGCTCATCATGGGGTTGAAGGGGTCCATGATATCCGCACCCGTTGTTCCGGTCAGAGCCAGATAATCCAGCTTCATCTTGAGATGAAAGGAAGTATGCCCTTGGCTGAAGCGCACAAGGTGGCCAAGGAAGTCGAGGCTGACATCCACAATTTCATCCCGGCGGCCGATGTCATTATTCATCAGGACCCTGTTGCGGAGGTTGAGTAGGTGCGAACCGATCCCGATAAAAGTACTCTTCTTGGTGGAGCAGCCATGCTTATCGGCGCGGCCGGTTGCGCGATGGTTTGTTTTCGAGTTGCCCGGCTTATGGTCGTTGCCCAGGCGCTTGCTCGTCGGAAACGCGCTAAGGATGAAACCAGGCCGGCAACTTGAAGTCGGTGGTTGTCTGGTCGAGGAGTGAAAATCCTGCATACCGGTATTGGCCGGTTACTCTGGGCGTGAATACAGTGATAAAGTAGAATAGAGAGTTGCCCTGAAACAGCTCTGAAAATCAAAGAAAATTTCGGTGCTTATTCTTAATAAATCGGCGGTTGCTTTTTGAGTGGCGGAATGATATAAATCTTTGCGATCAAACAATGCAAATATATTGCCTGGGTGGCGGAACTGGTAGACGCAAGGGACTTAAAAGAGATTTCATCCCTCGACATATAAGGCTTTAACAAGGGCAGTCCTAAAACTGTCCTTTTTTTATGCTCAAATTTGAGATTCTATCAAAAAGTCAAGAGCCGCCACGCCCGGCTAGACGTGACGGCAATCTGTCAACATATGTAAAATATAATCATAAGAGGTTAATCCTGAATGCACCGTACACTTGAACCTGCACCACGAGCCTGATAAAAGTTTGCACTGAAGTTACCTGTATCGGTAATAACAGCTACCCAAACTGGCCAACCTCCACTGCTACTCGTTGAGTATCCCCCACCAGGACCCGTCATACCTCCTGCAATATAATCGCGGCCACCTGCGGCTGTCAGCCGTAAGAATGAGTCGAAAGCGCCCTGTAGATTTTTCGGTGTAATTTGCAAAAGTTCATCGTCCCATTCTTGTTTAGTTGGAATCCTAAAGCCAACTGGACAGGGATTATTTATGCCCGATATACCCTGCCATAATGCATCGTTATGCGTTTCTCGCCAATCATATGGGGCTGTTTCATTACCGGCAGACAATATAAAATCACTGTGGCCTGGAATATCACCTGTGCTCAATATCGATGTTGTATTACTAGTACGGAGCTGATGGCCGTCTGCCAGTCGGCCCCATTGGTATAAATCACCAAATGCCGCTGCATCATCAATGCTGGTGGCAACCTGCGAGGCCCCGAGGTTACGATCCATCCATACTAGACCTGTGGTAGGTGATGTCACAGTAGGTACTCCCCAATCGCAACTGGTACTGCCATCTACCGTCAAAACCCAATCAGTACTATTACAGACACAAAGGGTGTATTGTGAGGTCAGGGCAACTGCCCCATCAGATGCTGCATCACAGGGGAAAGGCTCAGTGATGGCGTTCGGGGAAAGGTATATGACCCCATTGGTTCCCCGGCAATCAAGAGTATCCCAATAACCGTCACCATTCACATCTTCATTGGCGTCAGCGATATCATCACCATTTAAATCCCAGCAAGACAGGCCATTTAAACCATCAATACCATTAGTGCCATTCTGGCCGTCGGTACCAGCGACACCCTGCGGGCCTGTTGCTCCATCAACACCATCAGCACCGGCAGGGCCTTGGGGACCTTCGGGGCCAGCCGGGATTGCGGCAATGGCCTCCGTCAGACCGGTTACCTTGGCCATGGCAACGTCGCTGATCTTCGCATCGGTTACCGCACCGTCCTGGATATGGTCGGTTTTGATGCCAGTACCACTATTGGTATCCTGGCCTGAAGTACCGTCCGCCTCTGTGATGTGGCCAGACTCAATACTGTCAGGTGAGCCCGCAAAACCATTACCGGCATAACAGAGCGAACCAATTGCCAGAATTCCGAAAATACTAATTAACTTTTTCTTCAATTTCTTTCCTCCTGTACTTCATAAAGAATTTGATGATTAGATGAGAGGCCAAAGACTGACCTATTCAGACTTGGCAACTCACCTGCAAATACTACTAACTGCTAACATCGGCGCAGAGTTTAACGGTTGCCGGGAGGGAGGGGTAGATTCAAGTTCAAAGTGCACCACCTAAGCTGAAAACAGGACATGACAGGACTTCTGGTATGTTGAGAAGATCGACCAACTCACAACCAGAAGGA
>JBDLJC010000029.1:0-40989 GCA_039714535.1 Thermodesulfobacteriota bacterium
ACACTCATATTCTGTACGGTAAATTAATATTGATTACAAAATCAAGTTATTTTTGAATGATAGATTGTTTTTTCTGCCGCGAAGCGGCTTACTTGAACCATAGCATTAAGGCTGACTTCGCGAGGCACGGCTTATTGCAGTCAGCTGTTGAAACAAAATACAACCAAGACAGGTATTTGCAGTCGTCATGGCTCGCAGCTTATGCTTGTCGTTAACTGAAAACAATTAAGTAGAAAGCAATGAATACATAGGAAGTGAAGAATTAAAGGGGTGAATATTACCTCGTGAAACATTAACCATAATACATACTTATATAAAGCAAAACTAAGGAGTCAAATATGACAAAGCTTAATTTTCTGTTAATAGTTTTTCTGCTCGCATTACTTACTGGTTGCGGCTCTTTTCCCAGAACACCTGAATTGCTAAGAGAAAATGTGACGGGGGGGAAGTTCTACACAAGTAAAGATTTTTTTAAAGTAAAAAGACCTTTTTCAAAAGTGTCATCCACCTATAAAAAACAAGCTGCAAAATGCCTCAATAAAGAAATAAATAAAGTATGGTTTGAAGGTGGAATGACTCGTCGGACGACTACTCGTTATGTTCCAAAAATTAAAATAACTTCAAGAAAAACAATACTTACCATACAGGATCGAAAAGTTTCTGGCAGCAAAGAGCTAGGAAGTCCCCCTGCTGATGGATTCTACCGCATAGTTGCAGACGTTACTCCTATTAGCAAAAATGTAACGAGTGTAAAAATCTATAAGCAACACCCTGCTCTTGAGCCAGTAATAATGGCATTAAGAGATTGGGCCACTGGAAAGAACCTTGAATGCCCCGACTTCACCAAATGATAGCAAAAGGATTACAAGGTGCTCAGGCAACAGCTTGGGAGTCTACTGGCGCTTATTCATCAGGCTCCATAAACAAAAAGTTGAAAGCGGCGTTACAAAAATACATACTGTAAAACACTTAAAGGGGTAAAGTCATGGCAAAAAAATTAACTCCAATCACTCCGGGCGATATATTATTGGAAGAATTTCTTAAGCCAATGGAAATCACTCAAAATAAGTTAGCAAAAGACATTAATGTCCCTGCAAATCGGGTCAGTCAAATCATACATGGCAAAAGAGAAATTACTGCTGATACTGCGTTACGCCTTGGCAAGTATTTTGGAATTGAACCAGAATTCTGGCTGAACCTACAGGTGCGGTACAATATGAAAATAGCTAAAAGCAAAGTGGGTAAAATAATTGATAGAGAAGTCAAAAAACACTTTTCTCAAACGAACTCATACAATCTTGTAACAGCATAACACTTAGAAGGCCTCCCCTTGTCAAGGGCGAAAAAACACCATTCTTTTCGCTCTGGCGTTGAGCAGCCAGACTTTTACTACCAGTTCCATCTTGGGCTTCATATTCGGCTACAGACCCGGTCTGCACCAAACACTTATTGAGGCTCCGACCAGCCCAATCGAAAATTCTAAAAATGGGATGATTACCATTGAGGATTTCGGATAAACCGGGGCAGATTTAATTTCCAAGGCGGGCGAGGATTTTTTCTTCAATCGCCTTTTCTATTTGGGGAGCCCTTTGAGGGCCGGTAAGCGACGAAAGGAGACTCCGACGGGTTGGTCGGGCTTAAATTAACCTAGGACTCTAAAATTAAGACGGTATTTATTGTTTTCATCAACCGACAGAAAATTCTCGGAAACAAGTTTTTTTAAATCACGTCTTGCTGTCTGTGTTGTCACTTTACTATACAAGATTGAAAATGGTCTGTTTTCATGTAAGTCCTTAATGGTAAAACTTGCTGGCTTGTCCAAGAGCAAGTAAAGCAACTCATATTGTCTTGAAGTTAATCTTTTCTTTTGCTTTTCGAATCTATAAAAATCACGTAGTGAAAATTTCCTTATAAAGTAAACAATAGTTTCCTTTATTCTTGCCAAACTATCAACAGACGCTTCCAAACAAAATCGCAAAAAAGGAGTAGGGTCTTTTTTTAGTTTGATTGCCCTAGAGAATGAGTTGTAATACTCATCAACATTTTTATAATAATAATTGGAAAGTTCACGAGGGACATACTTGATATTTGAGGACTGGAGAAGAATAGCTTCTATAAGCCTACCCGTTCTGCCATTTCCATCCCAGAATGGATGAATAATACAGAAATAGTAATGCGAAAGTGCTCCTCGAACAAATGGATCAATTTGTAAAATTTCGTCACTATTTATCCATGCAACGAACTCTTTCATCAAATTTTTAATGTCTTCATTAATTTTAGGAGGGGTATATACACCCCCATGAGCCTTGTCGCCGACATGCACAAGTCCATTTCTGTATTTTCCTGGCACATTATTTTCGTCTGGCACATCACTAGTGATTATTTTATGAAGTTCACAAATCAGCTCTTCTGTTAGAATAAAAGGTTCGGCGGTCGGTTCAATCCCGGAAAGGAGATTGTAAGCTTTTATAAGGTTTTTAATTTCTTGTTGGTCTTTTTGGGTATAAATTTCGACCGTTTCACCCCTAGCAATTTTTTTTACATCTTCACCAGTAATTGGATTACCCTCAATAGCTGCTGTTCCAGAGATAGAGCTGTACATGATGTCTGGTTGTATTTGTGATGCCAGCTCAGGAAGAATCGGCAGGTCAACAATGGTTTCGCTTAGCACGGTCGCACGAACTAAAAGACTATCAATTTGCGAAGAATCATACTTTTCGTTAAAATAAAACTTTCCCGACTTAAATGTTAAAAAATCTTTCATGCTAGCCCTCTAAAATGTAACGAAAAATGTAACAACAAAAATATGCTAAATCAAGGAATTACAAAAATATCCTCTTGAAAAATGTCACAACATGTGTTGCTCATATTAAATATATAGGAAAACAAAAAAAAGCCCAACAAAAAAATCAAGCTGACATCGAGATCAATGCGGCGCTGACGCGGCAAGTTCAAGAGGCGCCGCAGCTTATTTAGGCCGTTATACGATGACGATCAAAAGTATAGATTTGTGGCACTTTATTTTGAAACGTAGTTAACTGAACCTAACGGTTAAGCAGGATGCAATTGGTAATCGTTATTGCATCCCCTTTTTTAACAATATGTGTAGGGGATTACCCGGGGAGGAAAGTATATGGTTCTAAAAAGGTCTATTGTTGTCTCGTTGTTGTCCATGCTGCTCATTGCTAGCGGCTGTATTATCAGCATTCCCAAATACATGCCCAGGGTCAATGATCTGGCGGCGATCCCGCCAGGACACGTGGTTGTGGTCAGCAAGGTTCAGCTAAAACCGGCAATTAGCCAGAGGATCGATGTCGAGAAGATGTTTCGCGGCGCCAATGCCATAAAAAGGAATGAGGTCAAGTTCCTGACCGCACAGAACGTGAACAACCCGGTGAGGAAAGGAACCATGGTCCCCTTCGACATCAAGGGCGGGTACGATTTCAATGTCAGCTTCAAGGATTTTTCCTTCAACCTTATGCCGGTAGGCACCACCTACATCAGGAGGGGCGAAGTCGTGGTCGATAGCGGAGTAGGATCTGTTTCTTCTATGGGGGGAGCGATGACCGGTCAGCGGTCATTTTATGATATCTACCTCTGGGGTGATGTAAAGGTCGAGGTCCCGGCTGGAGCCAAAGCGGTTTATATAGGAACTTTGGTCTACGAGCACGATGGCAAATACAGTAAAAAAGTTAAAGTTAAAGATGAGTTCAAAAAGGCGCAAAGAGCCTTGGAGAAAAAGAAAATCCCAGGCATAAGAGGCAAGGACTTGAAAAAGAATCTAGCTAAAGTCATAAGGCAGAATTGAGCAAATAATATTAGAATCCTTGTTGGTAAAGGGGATAGATGAAAATCTCTCCCCTTTATTTTTTTAAGTATAAGATATTTATTATCAAAAAAATCGTATAACACTTAGAAGTCCTCCCCTTGTCAAGGGCGAAAAAATCCGTCAACGAAAAAACATTTTTTCGCTCTGGCGTTGAGCAGCCAGACTTTTACTGCCAGGGCTGAGGGGTCAAGCCTGCTCTTGGCTCTTGCCCTATACAGGTTAAAAGGGCAGCCCACAAACCTTTCTTCCCCCTGAGTAGTTTTAGGTGCCAGCCTCTCTTAATCTGCCGGTAGGGTTTCCCGTTGACATCATTTTTTATATAATGTAAAAACTTCGCGCTTAAAATTGGTGTCTTTATTTTTTCGCGATTGCATTGTTGATTTCCGGAATATGTCATCTCTCTTGCTCTTTTGCCGAAAATATTAGCCAATATTCAGGCAGAAGGGTGCTCCCCGGCCAGCGATTCTCTGTTATCCCAACAGAATTGATTCGGAAGCGATAAATTCCCACCGCTACGTCGCACCGATATCGCCATGGTTATAAAATTTTAACAGTATGGATACTGGAGCTAATCCGGCTGAAAAGGAGAACTAGAAGAAATGGAAGGTGTTATTTTTACCCAAGAGATCGGTCTGACCCTGGCCGTGATGGCGGTTGCCATCGTATTGTTTATCACCAACGCTGTGCGGGTCGATGTGGTGGGCATCATCATGGTCGTGGCCCTGCCGTTGTTGAACATTGTCGAGGCCAAAGAGGCGATCAGCGGTTTTAGCTCCAATGCGGTTATTTCGATTATCGCGGTGATCATCATTGGTGCGGCCCTGGATAAGACCGGCGTGATGAATATTCTGGCCAAGCAGATCCTCAAACTGGCCGGCAAAAGTGAGTCACGGATAATTGCCCTGATCTCCGGTACGGTGGCGTTCATCTCCAGCTTTATGCAGAATATCGGCGCGGCTGCGCTTTTTATGCCGGCCACCTTTCGGATCAGTCGGAAGTTGAACTTTCCGGTATCCCGGGTGCTGATGCCCATGGGTTTTTGCGCCATCATCGGCGGCTGTCTGACCCTGGTCGGCTCAAGCCCGTTGATTCTGCTCAATGACCTGATGGAAAAATGGTACCTCGACAACGCCCAAAACCCGGCGCTGACGGACAAGGTTTTTGAGTCCTTCGGCTTATTCACCGTTACCCCCATGGGCGTGGCTCTGGTGGCGGCGGGCATCCTCTACTTTGTTATCTTTGGTAAGTATATCCTGCCGAAAAAACAGGTCGAGAGTGACACTTCTTTTATCAGTGACGATTTAATCGACACCTACGGCAATCATGTCGGCGCAATATTCGAGCTGGAGGTGCCGGGGAAATTTACGGCGCAGAAGCTTGAAGATTTGGAAATCAGGGCCAATTACCGGTCATTTCTGGTCGGGATCGCCAGAAAAGACGGTAAGAGGATCATGACCCCGATCTGGGATGATATGATCGAGGCCGGCGACGTTATTGCCGTGGTCAGCACTCCGCAGCGCATTGAGAAACTGGCCGAAGACCTGAACTTAGGGATCAAGTCCGACCTGGAAGTGTTTGCCGATGAATTATCCGTCGATAGCAGCGGCATCATAGAAGGCATGGTTCCGCCACGGTCCAGCCTGGTAGGCAAGACCATGCGGGAGGTGGGGTTGCGGAAGAAATACGGTGTCAATCCCCTGGCCCTTTACCGCAATGGCGAGCTTATGCTGGAAAGCATCTCCAAGTTGACCATCCAGGCCGGAGATGCCCTCCTCATGCAGGGGGCCTGGAAGAAGTTTCATATCCTGAAAGATCAACCGGACTTCATCTTTACCCAAGAGGTCACAGGAGAGGTTATGCAGCCGGAAAAGGCGAAACTCGCCGTGACCGGTCTGGTCCTTGCCCTGACCCTTGCCCTAGGCTTTCACGTTCAGCTTTCCATCGCCCTGCTGAGCGGGGCCTTGTTCATGATATTGAGCAAGGTGCTGACCATCGATGAGGCATATAAGTCTGTTGACTGGATGACCGTCTTTTTACTGGCCGGTCTCATTCCCCTGGGCATCGCCTTCCAGAAAACAGGGGCCGCCAACTACATTGCCGTTAATATTATGAACCTGATCGGCGATGTTTCTCCCCTTGTTCTGCTGACTGTTATCGGCGCCTTGACTTCCTTTTTCACCCTGGTCGCCTCCAACGTCGGCGCCACCGTTCTGCTGGTGCCTTTGACCATGAACATGGCCATGAACGCGGGGATTGATCCCAAAATGGCGGCCTTGACGGTGGGAATCGCAGCCTCAAATACCTTTGTCCTGCCCACCCATCAGGTAAACGCCCTGATCATGCGGCCCGGCGGCTACAAGCCTGCCGACTATGTGAAGGCCGGCACCGGCATGACCATAATTTACCTGGCAGTCATGGTGGCCATGTTGTTCTTCTATTATATGTAGGAGAGGCGGAGGCGATCCGGAGAATTCCGGGGATATTTCGTTTAGCTTGGCGCGTCAGGAGTTCGCCGATCTGGAATAAGGCGCGGCTGAGTCAGCAGCGCCTTGTTCCAGGGGTAAGACGGTTTTTAGCCACTGAAAGGCAGGGAGGAGTGGTGTAGGTTGATTTTTAATTTACCGTCTGAGCCTTTAATATAGCCGAAGGTGTATTCGACCTTTACTTCGGTGCCATCGAGTTGGGTGAAAAAGTAATTGCCCATGGCCACCGCATAATCGCCGTGGATGTAGTTCTCGGCATTTTCAAAGCGGACATTGGTCCAGGGGTGGATGGCAAAGCCGTGGTCTTCCTGGAACTTGTCATTGCCGCCGACGAAGTAGGAGAGCGCCGCCTCCCGGGTCGGGCGGAACTGGGCGTCAGCCGCCTTGGTGGGCTTGAACAGCACCGGGCCGGCCGCAAAGGCGTACAGGGTGTCAATGTGGTTTTCCGCGGATTTCACGTAGTCGCCCTTGTCGGTAAAGGCCTTGCCGATGGTCACGATGCCGTCTCCCCAGATTTCCTGTGCCTCTGCTATTTCTTCAGCAGTAATAGTGTCTCCCATTGTAGCGACTCCTTGTACAAAATTTTATAAAAAGGATGTTTTTTACCTTTCTGAATGAACGTAATTTCACGATTTGATTAACATAATTTGTTTATCAATGACAAGGGTGAAAACATTGAACTATTACCCTGTTAAACCTGTCAGGGCGGTTTGGTGCTCACCTCTGCCCCGATCCGGTGTCTATCTTTGAGCCATGTTACCGCTCAAAAAATTACTCGGTCGCTCTCAGCAATTACGGCAGGTTTCAGCCGCAGGCTGCAACGCCTGTGAAGCTGATAGTAATGTGTTAAACTCCCCGTTCTTTGATCTTTCCCGGTTTGGCATTGATTTTGTCGCCTCAGCCCGCCACGCCGACGGCATCCATGTGACCGGGCCTGTCTCCAGGAATATGCGGCTATTCCCGCCCCCAAGGTGGTGATTGCCAGCGGCAGTTGTTCTATTTCCGGCGGCCCTTTCCATGGCAGTGACGAGATTGTTGGCGACTTGAACTCCATAATCCCGGTTGATCTGTATATCCCCGGCTGCCCTCCTCATCCACTGACTACGCTCCATACTTTGCTGAATTTCTTCAAGTAGTTCCTCCGGCTCGCAACTCAGGTTTATCTGTTGCCAAAAAAGGTTTTACCTGCTGAAGGGGGGAGGCCTTTTTTAGTTTTCCGGCATGCAGTATTGCATCTTCAGCGAACTTTTCAAGCCAGCTGGTGACCAATTTGTGGCTGTTTGGGTATTTGGATTATTCCTAGAATCTAAGGTTTGACGAGGTTTAATAAATTGTACCAGCCCTTAGTTTGGTGAGAATAGTACAGTAATTTGCACTTTGTCTTGTAATCCGGCGAGTATTAGATCTTTTTGTAAGTAACTGAAACTGGGGGCTTTGTGGTTTTTTTGTTCCGTTTTACTTGTGGTTGGCACGGGGATTGCTTTATTTATTATGCAAATTAAAGAATAACACTCTTTTCTTCCCCCCAAAGGTCGGCTTGGTTCCCCCCCAAGTCGACTTTTTTCTTTTTCTGTTAAGCAGCTATCCAATTACGCTTGCCTAAAACCCGATGAAAGAAATGGCCATTTTTACCTAACGTCCTCACTGGTGGATGCCGGCCTTCTCCAAGAAAAAGACCAATTTAACAATATTCGCATAGCTGTATGAGGAAGAGGGGGCTTTTTGGGCTTGACTGTATTGCTATATGACTATATGGTTATCTGTAATCAATCTAACGGAGCTCCCAATGAAACAATTTATCAAGGTTACGAAGGCCTTGTCAGATCCTAGCCGGGTCAAGATCCTGAAGATCTTGCAGAGTAAGGGGTTGTGTGTCTGTGAGATCAAGGCTCTGCTTGGCCTTGCCCAGCCGACTATCTCAAAGCATCTTAGGTTATTGGAAGATGCGGGGCTGGTGGAAAGCCGTAAGGACAAGCTATGGGTTAATTATCGCTTGGCCTCTGGCGAGGACAATATTTATGCCTTCACCGCGTTGCAGAATCTCCAGGGTTGGCTCGATGATGATCCCGAGATCAAGAGGTTGCTGGCGGTAGTCCCGATTATTGATCGGGCTAACATCTGTAACGAATAGAACCTTGTTTACCTATTAGAACTGAGGATTAAGCGTGGAACCAACAAATAACTGTTGTGAAAGTGGAGTAGGTCAGCAACAGGCAGGGCCAAAGGCTGAAGATCACAACCGGCCCAGGTGGCTGAAAAATATAATGATAGGCCTGGGCGGTCTGGTCGTCTGGTTCGTGGTCTACAAACAGCTGCTGCCCTTCTCAAAATATTTCACCTTTGAGATCCTCGGGCTGTCACCGGCCAGTCATCTTGGTCAGGCCATCCAGTTTTTTGTCTATGACACGCCCAAAGTCATGATGCTCCTGACCTTGGTGGTATTCGGGGTGGGGATTATCCGGACTTTTTTTACCCCGGAACGGACCCGCAAGATCCTGGCCGGCAAGCGTGAATCGGTTGGTAACGTCTTTGCCGCCTTACTCGGGATTGTCACACCGTTCTGTTCCTGTTCGGCGGTACCGCTGTTTATCGGTTTTGTCACGGCCGGAGTACCCCTGGGGGTAACCTTCTCCTTTCTGATCTCAGCGCCGATGGTCAACGAAATAGCCCTGGTCCTCCTCTACAGTCTGCTCGGTTGGAAGATTGCGGCCCTCTACCTGGTGACCGGCCTATTGGTGGCGATTGTCGCCGGCTGGACCATCGGCCGTCTCGGTATGGAAAACCATATTGAAGACTGGGTCAGAGAGATGCGGACCAATGCTGATGATGTGGTGGATGAGCGTCTCTCTTGGCGGGAGAGGGTCCAACTGGGGATTGTGGCCGTTAAGGATATTGTCGGCAAGGTCTGGATCTATGTCGTTGCCGGTATCGGGGTTGGCGCCGCCATTCATGGCTATGTGCCGGAAGGATTCATGGTTTCGATAATGGGTAAGGGCGCCTGGTGGTCGGTGCCGGCCGCGGTACTGGTCGGGATCCCCATGTATTCCAATGCGGCAGGGATCGTGCCGGTTATTCATGCTCTGTTGGAAAAGGGGGCGGCCCTCGGTACGGTGCTGGCCTTCATGATGAGCGTCATTGCCCTATCTCTGCCGGAGACGGTGATTTTGCGTAAGGTTCTGAAGCCAAGGCTGATCGCGACCTTTGTCGGTGTCGTCGGCTGCGGTATTCTGCTGGTCGGCTATCTGTTTAATATTCTAATTTAATAGGGGCTATTTATATGGATAAGGATGTGCCGATAAATATCAAGCCCATCGGGGTCATTCATTGTCGACTGCAGACGGCTGGAGACACCCCCAAGAACTTTACTGAATCGGAGCAGGCCGGGACCCTGGAAGTTTTCCCGGAATATCAAGAGGCCATGGCGGGGCTCAAAACCGGCCAGACCCTGGTGGCGTTGTTCTGGTTGCATGAGGCCAGAAGAGACCTGCTCAAGGTCTATCCGCGTGGTGATAAAAGCCGGGGGTTGCACGGGGTCTTCAGTACCCGCAGCCCGGTGCGGCCCAACCCCATTGCTATCTCGGAACTAAAGATTCTCGGGATCAGGGGCAATATCATAGAGGTATTTGGGGTGGATGTCTTTGACGGCACCCCGTTATTGGACATTAAGAAGAAACTTTGATGGGATCGTAATGATTGGCACATCAGCCAGGGCAATTTCGGGATGGTTAGACAGCTAAGCATCCACTGCGAGAAACAATAGGAGAAAATATGAAGATAAAGGTGATGGGGCCGGGTTGTGCCAAATGCGAGGAAGCGGAGAAAATCGTCAGAGATGCGGTCGCCAAGGCCGGAATCGGGGCCACGGTCGAAAAGGTGACTGATTTTCAGGAAATGGCCAAACACGGGGTACTATCAACCCCGGCGGTCGTGATCGATGGCGAGATAAAATGTGTCGGCAAGGCGCCGACCGCGAGTGAGGTGGAAGGTTGGCTGAAATGAGCGATGCCCCCACCCAGCGGCATCTTAGGATCGGCCGGGCCACGGTCGGTCTTGTCGGTCTAGATATTGCCCTGAACCGGCTTTTGAACGATGCGGAAATGGGTCATGAGGAAGGCGTCAACCAGCTTTATGACGAGGTCAGGGAACAAAACTACATTCCCGCCGGGATGGAAGAACAGTATCGGCAGGCACTGGGCCGGGAGTATGAACGGTTGAAATCAGGCCGGGAGGCCAGCGAGCAGAACCTGGTGATTCGAGTGCTGGGGCCGGGTTGTGTCAGTTGCAATAATCTGCAGAATATAGTCATCGAGGTCATGAGCGAGATGGGCCTTGCCGCCGATGTTTTCCAGGTCCATGATCTGGACGAGATCGGCCGCTTCGGGATTATCCAGACCCCGGCCCTGTTGATAAACGGCAAGGTGAAGTGTGCCGGTCGCCTGCCCACCAGTTCCCAGGTCGAAGAGTGGCTACGGGCGGAGTTGGCCTAGGGTGAAACGATATATATTGATATGTCGATGCTGGTGAACAGTCTTTGTTGTTGAAGTTATGCTGGGTTGTGGAGCCTTCTAACCGATCTACAGATTTAATTATGAGAGGCCGTGCTGCTTCATCCACTTCCACAGGGTGACCCGGCTCACCCCTAATATCCTGGCGGCCCTGTTTCTATTCCAGGCCGTTTTGTCGAGGGCAGCGCGAATCTTTGCCTCGCGACCGCTGCCGACGGGTGGATTTTCCTTAGTATCATTCTCCCGGCGCATATGGGGCGGCAGATGGCCGGCGTCAATTCGCTCTGTCTGACAAACCACAAAGGCGTACTCGATGGCGTTAATCAATTCCCGGACATTGCCGGGCCAGCGGTAATTGGTCAGTATATCCAGGGCGTTATCGGTGAGGCCGCTGATCTTCTGCTCCGACCTTTCGGCAATTTCCCTGATAAATTTTTCGGCCAGGAGTGGAATGTCCGCCTGCCGCTGTCGTAGGGGCGGCAGGTGGATGGGAATAACATTAATCCGATAAAAAAGATCCTCCCGGAACTGTCCTGCCTTGATGAGGGCGTCCAGATCCTTATGGGTGGCGGTAATAATCCGCACATTGATCTTGATCGGTCGGTGATCGCCTACCCGCTCAATCTCTTTTTCCTGGAGAACCCGCAGTAATTTGGTCTGGGTGGCCATGGGCAGGTCGCCTACCTCGTCCAGGAATATACTGCCGCCATGCGCTGCTTCAAAACGGCCGATTCTATTCTGCTCGGCGCCGGTAAAGGCCCCTTTGACATGACCGAATAGTTCGCTTTCCAGCAGGTTCTCATTCAGGGCCGCGCAATTCACTTTGATAAATGGTTCTGCCGCCCGCATGCTTTTTTGATGCAGGGCGCTGGCCAACAGCTCCTTGCCGGTACCGGACTCACCATAGACGACTACCGGCGCTTCGGAATTTGCGGCGCTGGCCGCCAGATCGAACACCTGTTGCATCGCCTCTGATTTGCCGACAATATCGGCAAAACCTTTTCTGCCGCGCAATTGCTGTTTGAGGGAGGCAATAATCTCTTCTCCGGCCATCACCCGGCTGAGATCGGTCAGGGTTTCAACGCCGCCTATAACCTCACCTTCCTCATTGCGAATAACCGCCGCATTTTTCAAGAGATGTAACGGTATGCCGTTCTTGCTTCGGAAGATACATTCCGAACTGCGGATCTCTTCATTCTTAAAAAGAGCGCAATACTTATCCAACCCCTCGGACCGGGCCGAGAAACAGCGGTCACACTGAAAAACTTCGCAGGTTTGGCCGACAAGTTCCGCTGAACTGTAACCAAGCAGGGTCTCGAAGGCCTTGTTGGCAAAGACAATTTCCCCCTCCCTGTTGACCACCATAAGACCCTCCTGCATGGTGTCGACGATTATCTTCCAGACATTTACATCCAAATCTAAAACCACCGCAGCCCTCCTGGCTATACAATTTGCTAACCGTTAATTAACATAATTAACGTATCGTTAGCATTATGTAAACATTCAAGGAAAAACCCCGCCCCTCCGGCAGTGGCGGAGAATTTTTATTGCCACCTTATTACAGGGAGATAGGTTGTGGTTTCGCCCCTTGTTTATTCTCTGGCACCCAACTTGCTGTATTGGCACCTAACTATTTATGAAGATGATTTCTGCACCCCACTGCCGCAAAGGAGTAAATGATGAACCAAGACAATGTGTTCACTGCCACCACCGCCAAAGACAACCGTCATTTCGTCAAAGATCTTGACACGGCGGCCAAAAAATACGGCTTTATTATCCATAACGAAGAAAAAATGGAACTGGCCAATACCTTCGGCAACCACGGGGTCGAGGTAGCGGCAGGTTTTGACCTGCACATGATTCAGCTCTGTAAGCCGGAAAAGGCCGCCGCCAGTCTGATGGCAAACCCCGAGCGCGCCATTTTAATGCCAAAATTCATCATGACCTTTAGCAAAGACGGCAGGACCCAGATTCGTTTTTTAAAATTCAGTCGGGCCAACATCAAGAGCGTGGTGGACGATGATGCCTTTTCAGATTCTCTCGCCCAGACTTACACGGTTATTGAAAATATCATCAACGAGGCCAAATAATGTGGGATTTTTTCATTAAGATAAACAAGCAGCTGGTTATCGCTATCCCGATAATGATGGCGGCCGGTTTCCTATTCGGACTGGTCAACGACCCAGCCCTGATCAAACAGCTCAAGCAGTTGATCATGCCCTTGACCTTTCTGATGGTTTATCCAATGATGGTCACCTTGAATGTCAAACATCTGCATGAGGGGATGAAAAATGTCTGTCTGCAGCTCTTGACCCAGTTTATCAATTTTGCCATCATCCCCTTTCTGGCCTACGGTCTCGGCCTCTACTTCTTTAAGGATCAACCTTACATGGCCCTCGGTCTGCTCCTGGCCTCGCTACTACCCACCAGCGGCATGACTATTTCCTGGACTGGCTTTGCCAGGGGTAATATGGGTGCGGCAATCAATATGACTGTAATCGGCCTCACCCTGGGCTCGCTGGCAACCCCCTTTTATGTCCAGGCATTAATGGGCGCAAAAGTTGACGTCAATATCATCCTGGTTATCAAGCAGATCCTTTACATTGTTTTCGTCCCCATGCTGCTTGGCTATATAACCCGCACCGCGCTGCTCAGAAAATATTCAATGGTGGTCTTTAAAAAAGAGATCGCGCCGCGTTTCCCGGCCATGTCAACCCTTGGGGTTCTGGGCATTGTCTTTGTGGCCCTGGCCCTAAAGGCAAGAGCAATTGCTGCCGATCCCGGCCTGCTGGCCGCTATCTTTGTGCCGCTGTTTATTATTTATATATTCAATTTTTCTCTGGGCACTGTCCTTGCCAGGATGTTCTTCCAGCGCGGTGACGGTATCTCCCTGGTTTATGGCACGGTGATGCGTAATCTGTCAATCGCCCTGGCTATCTCCATTAACGCCTTTGGCGCCGAGGGGGCAAATGCTGCCCTGGTGATCGCCATCTCCTACATCATCCAGGTTCAGTCCGCGGCCTGGTACGTGAAGCTGACCGATCTCTTGTTCGGCCCTCTGCCGGAAAAATACGGCGAGGAGGCTATCGCATGATTCGCATGATGGAGAATAAGATATTCAGGTTGTTCTGGGTCGTGCTGTTGGTCGTAAGTGCCTTTACCCTTGGTTACACCCTGAAACCCAAAACCAGCCGCCGACCACCTTCTCTTGACATGAAGTCAATGACTGGCAGGTTCCCGATGCCGGCAGGCCGGACGATGCCAAACTTCCGCCGCCGTTAATCTATTATGAAAGAAAAAATATTCCAGTTCATAAAAAACCGCCGTACGGTCCAGAGCCTTTCCCTGGTTCTGTCAAACGCCTATTTTTTCTCGTTTATGCGTTTTATTCCGTGCGGTTACCTGCAATGCTCCAATTGCGCTCTGTCCACCTTTTCCTGTCCGCTGATCCTGATCGAACGCGGTGCGGTCATGGCCTCAATGGGGATGCTGGGCAGTATCGACAGCAAATTCGCGGCTTCAATCATGGCTGCAATCGCCATGCTCATCCTCTTCGGCTCAATATTCGGCAGCTTCGGCTGTGGCTGGCTCTGTCCCTTCGGCTTCCTGCAGGACCTGCTGGCCAAGATACCGGTCAAAAAGATAAAATTACCGGGCTGGTCCGGACATATGCGGCTGCCGATCTTTATCGGTCTGGTCGTTATGCTGCCTTACTACTCAAGGAAGATGGCATTCTGTGATATCTGCCCGCCCGGCACCATCAACCGCCTCTGGCAGCAGGCCGCCGGTATCCCGCTATTTTTCAAGACCCCGGAAGGGGCCTGGGCCATTGCCTCAATAATCATTTTGGTCGGTGTGCTTGTCGCCGCCGTCTTTAGCGAACGGCCATTTTGCAGCCTGCTCTGCCCCATTGGCGGCTTCCATGGTCTTTTCAACAGGTTCTCCGGGGTTTTTATCAATGTTGACCGGGAAAAATGCGTGGACTGTGGCCGCTGTGAAGAGGCCTGTCCCCAGGGGATCAATCCGGTTCTCACCCCGGGCCACAGCCAGTGTTCGCGTTGTCTGCAATGTACCGACGTCAATTGCAAGTTCATTAAGGCCGATGTGAGGATCTAAGAATGAGAGATGCGAGGAGTGATGGCTGGGATGAAAGATCGTTTGCTAGCTGAAAATATCATCGATTACCGCGGTCACTGCTGAAAGGGCATTCGCGACGTGCGGGCACGTCTTGGAAAAGGAGGGAGGGGGACCTCCTTCCGGGCCATCTGTGATGCGGAAATGGTCGGCCATCTTGAGCGGGTGATCACCTGGGCTGGCGGCTTGATTACCGCCCTGGAGGAGCATCCCGATGGGACCGTGCTGCATATCCTTAAACAACAGGCTGATTGCCAGGGAAGCAGCAAGTGAGCATCTACCTTATCCACCCGATTGTTTTGGGAACCAAAGAATTTGACAAGGGCATGATGACCTACCAGCACGATTATGGCAGGCCATTTACCATCCCGCCAGGCCCCTACGCAAATACCAAGCACAAACCAAAGTCTGCGGAAGAATATTCCTGCCATGAGTCGTAGTGTATAATCTGTCAGGACAGTGCTATGGTGCCCGCAAACCGAGAAGCAGGGGAAATATATTTCTAGCCAATAAATAAATTAACAAGAGAGAAGACATCATGGTAGAAAAAGTGAAGGCATTAAACATTGGCGTGGGGTTTTGGCCTGACCTGTTCTTCTGTGCTGGCGATTGATTATGCAAATATATATCCACCGAGGAGATGCTCGATATGTGTGGAATCATGCATCCGGCATCCGGGACAAAGAAGGTAATCGGGGCTTCTGGGTAGGTGCAGGAATGAGTACTGGTGGAGGTGGCGTTGGTCGTCGACAGCGGGTTCCTTAAAAAAAAGAGGAGGTTAAAAAAATGTCTATCGTTATAGCTAAGCAACTGGAGAAAACCTACGTTGCCGGAGATATTACAGTCAAGGCCATCCGAGGGGTTGACTTTACCATTGAACCCGCCTCTTTCGTCTCTTTCGTTGGGCCTTCCGGCAGCGGCAAGTCCACCCTCCTTAATATGGTCGGCTGCCTTGACCCGCTGACCAGTGGGAAGCTGGAGGTTGTAGGTCAGGATATCACCAATCTGGACCGGAGAGAAGCGGCCCTGTTCCGGGGCGAGCACATCGGTTTTGTTTTTCAGGATTTTAATTTGATCCCGGTACTCACCGTCTTCGAAAACGTTGAGTATCCCTTGCAAATGGTCCAGAACTGGCCAGCGGCGGAGCGGAAGCGGCGGGTGAATGAGTTGCTCGAGGCGGTTGGCATGGGTGACCAGGGGGACAAGTACCCAGGCCAGATCTCCGGTGGGCAGAAGCAGAGGGTCGCGGTGGCCAGAGCCCTGGTAACCAAGGCAAAGCTGGTCCTGGCCGATGAGCCAACCGCCAATCTCGACCGGGAAACTGCCAACAAGATCATCTCCCTGATGAAGGAAATGCGGGATGAGTTTGATATCACTTTTATTTTTTCGACCCATGACCCCAGAGTGGTTAAGAATGCCGAGATAATTCTCACTCTGGAAGATGGCAAATTGATCAATAGCGCTAACGGCGAGGGGGATTACCATGCTTAATATACTTAAACTCGCGGCCCGAAACCTGCGGCGATATAAAAGGCGGACTTTTCTGACCTCCATGCTGATAAGCTTGGGGGTGGTTGCCGTCCTGCTGTTTATTTCGGTGTCCGGCTCTTTCAAGACCATGATGGTTGGTCAGATCACCGACTCGATGATCGGTCATCTGCAGATCCACAAGAAGGGCTATATGGCCTCCATTGACAGTCTGCCCCTTAATCGCAATCTTAATGCCAAACAGCTTAAGAAGATTGAGCAGATCCTGGCCGACGAGGACGGGGTCGAGGCCTATTCAAAGCGGATCAAACTCGGCGCCATGTTCAGTAATTTCACCGAGACCACCAATATCAGACTTAATGCGGTCTTGCCCGCCGAAGAATTAAAGACCGCCCCCCTGTTGACCAAGCGTATTATCCAGGGCCAACAAGACGGCCTGATCGAAAAAGGTGAGATCCTGATCCCGGAATTGATCGCCAAAGGCATGAAGGTCAAGGTCGGGGACAGTATTGTCTTGGTTGCCAATAATAAGGATGGCTCGGTGAACGGTCAGACTTTTCTGGTGCGCGGTATTCTCGAAGGAATTTCCGGGCCGGGCGGGCGGGACGGCATGATCCATCTTGCCGATGCCAGGTCGCTGTTGCGGATCAATGAGGTGGAGGCCAGTGAGATCGCCATTCGCTTAAAGGACATGGAGCAGTTACCGGCCGTATTTGCCCGTTTGAAGAATGAGCTTGGCTCAATATTAAACCAGCAGGACAAGCCGGTTTTTGAGGTCCATACCTGGGAAAAAATCTCGCCGTTTTTTAACATCGCCAAGATGATTGATCTGATGACCTTCTTTATCAAGATCATGCTGGTCGCCATCGTTCTGGTCAGTATCATGAATGTGATGATCATGGCCGTCTATGAACGGATTAACGAGATTGGCACTATCTCTGCTATCGGCACCCTGCCCAATAAAATTTTGGGTCTCTTTCTTGCCGAAGGTCTGTTGCTGGGTATTCTGGGGACCGCGATCGGGACGGCTATCAGCCTGGCCGGTATTGCCATCATGAATGCCTCCCAGATCAGTTTTGATTTTGGTCGCCAGACCGGCCTGTTGCTGACACCGACCATTGGCGCCAATGAGGTGGTCACCGTAGTGCTGGTGGTTATCGGTATCGCGGTGCTTGCCAGTTTGCAACCGGCCTATAAGGCGGCAAAAATGGACCCGATCACCGCTTTAAGGCATGTTTAGAAGAGCTGGTTCTTCAAGGTTTATGGGAGAAATATTATGCGCTGCAAGAAAATGATAATTTGCTTATTGGTGCTACTTTTCAGCCTGCCTACGGTTTTCGGAGTGAGCGCTGCGGAGACCGCTGTCTCTATAGCCGTCGCCGCCAATGGCTCAGAGCGGAACGCCACGGTCAGCGAAAAGGCGGGTCGGGCAGCCTACTTTCTTTTATTTGACGGCGAAGGGATTTTTCTTGCTGCGGAGAGAAACCCGTTTGCCGACGTTCCGGGCGGGGCCGGGCCACAGGCAGCAGCCTTTCTTGCCGATGAGGGTGTCACCCTGATAGTGGCCGGGGAGTTCGGGGCCAAGATGGAGCGGGTCCTGAAATCATTCAATATACAATATGTAATTCATACAGGAGTTAGCCATGAGGTTGTCCAAACGGTTCTTCAATCAAAATAAAATCCTGGCCCTGTTGCTGCTGGCTGTATTTTGCACCACCACGCCGGTCATGGCCCTTGACGGTAATGAGATCCTTAAACAGGTCGATAAAAACCTCCAGCCGGAATCCTATGAGATGTACCGGAAGTTGATCAATATCGAACCGGACGGCAGTAAAAAGGAGTTTGTTCTCTATTCGGTCAAGAAGGGCCAGGAAAAGATGGTTGCCCTGTTTCTGTCGCCGGCCAGTGAAAAAGGCCGATCGACCCTGCGCCTTGGTGAGAATATGTGGCTCTATATCCCCGCCGTCGGCAAGCCGATCCGCATCACCAGTCTGCAGTCGGTGGTGGGCGGGGTATTTAACAACTCCGATATCCTGCGTCTTGACTACGGCGCCGAGTATGACGTAGCCGGCGTTACGGAAGAGGGGGCGAAATATGTTCTTGATCTTAAAGCAAAAACAACGGCAATCGCCTATGATCGCCTGAAGATGTCGGTTGAAAAAAAGACCATGGTCCCTACCACCATTGAGTGTTACGCGGCCAGCGGCATGCTGATCAAGACCCTCTATTACAAGAAAAACAAGGATTTTGGCGGCGGTCTGGTCCGGCCCTCGGTCCTTGAGACCGACAGCCCCCTCTATAAGGGGTACAAGTCGGTAATGGTCTATGCCAAGATCAACAAAAAAAAGCTGGCCGATGAAGTCTTCTCGCTCAACTATTTGCCGCGGGTTGATGAATTGCGATGATCAGTAGCAGATCCAACCATTTTCAGCGCGGAATATTGCCCCGGCTGCTTGTTGTGTTTCTGTTGGCCTTCCCTGGGAGCGGTCAGGCGGAAGATGATTACAGCTTTGATCTTGAGGAATTCGAGAAAAAAACTTTTGCTTGGGGGGGCTACGCTGAGCTGAAGTGGGACCACCTTGATCTCAATCAGGATGCCGCTTTTTATCGCCTCAATTTCTACCGGGAGCCCCGTGCCAGCCTTGATCGTTTAAGCTCAATCCTGCAGCTTGACGGTAATTTTAATAAGGACAAGATCGCCTTTAACTGGCGGCTCCAGGCTACGGCCCGGCAGGATGAAATTGCTTGGGATGACAGCGCTGATGTCTTTGAGGCCTTCGCCAGTTACAAGCCAACACCGCTGGCCACTATTGATCTCGGCAAAAAGGTCTTTAAGTGGGGTAAGGGTTATGCCTGGAATCCGGTCGGTTTTATTGATCGGCCCAAGGATCCCAATAACCCGGAGGAGGCCCTGGAGGGTTTCATTGGGGTAGGGCTTGATCTGATCAAGAGTTATGGTGGCTCTTTGCAGACCATTGCCCTGACTACCGTTGCCCTGCCGGTCTGGCAGGGCGTCAATGAGGACTTTGGCGAGTCGGACAATGTTAACCTGGCGGCCAAACTGTACCTGCTCTATCGGGATATCGATATTGATCTGGTCGGGTTCATCGGCAACAGTCGTTCCAGCAGGTATGGAGCCGATTTTTCAACAAACCTGGCCGTGAATTTCGAGATTCATGGTGAAGTGGCCCATCTCCCGGCGCAAAAGACTAAAGTTCTCAGCCCGAGCGGGGGGCTATCAATCAGGGAGGAGGCCGAGACCAGCTACCTGCTCGGCATTCGTTATCTTACCGTAAATGATCTCACCACCATTGTTGAGTTTTATCATAATGACGATGGTTACAGCGAAGCCGAGATGGATCGGTTCTTTCAACTGGTGGTCGATGCAGACGGCCAATATCTGGCCACAGGCAGTGATGCTCTCTATCAGCAGGCCCAATTGGTCAGTCTGAGCGGCTACGGCAAACCGCAATCGGGCCGCAACTACCTTTATCTGAAAACAACCAAGAAAGAACCCTTCGATATTCTTTACTTGACTCCAGGGGTTACCGCCATCGTCAATCTTGATGACAACAGCTATACGATCAGTCCGGAGGCGGTCTATAGCGGTTTCGAAAACTGGGAACTGCGGCTGCGGGGTTCGGTGATCAACGGTGGTTATTTTACTGAGAACGGCGAGAAGCAGAACAGCAGCAAACTTGAGTTCAGGGTGAGATATTTCTTTTAGCCGACGATCCAGATGGCAACGTCGCTGATATTGGCCAGGACCCGGTCGGATACCCCTTGGAAAATCCCCTTGCTGACGTCTTTGTGCCTCCGGCCCATGACAATAGTGCCGAAACTACCTTTCTTGACATGATGGACGATCATCTGGCCGGGCTCAACCCCGGACTTGCTCTTCAGACGATGGATCCTTTCGGGGGGGACGCCGGCCTCTTTGAGGATCTGTTCCGGGGCGGAAAAATGGAAGTGGCCATTATTATCTCCCTGGAGATGTTCATCACACCACTCTTTGCCCCATCTTGCATAAAAATGCTCTTTAGGAGTGATCTGTTCGCTGGCGAGTAATGAACAGGAATGGAAAAGGGTTATTTCTACCTGGGGATTGTCCTTGACGATAAAAGCGAGATGGTCAATGGCAGTCAAGGTGGGCAGGGAACAGTCAACCGGCACCAGGATCTTCCGGGTTTTAATATCACCGTTTACAATCCAGATCGGCAGGCCGTTGTTCTTCTTTAATATCTCTGCGGAAACTGAACCGACGACCATTCTTTCCAACCGGCTTAGATCTTTTTTGCCGATTATAATCGCATCATAAAGACCTCTTTGGGCTTCGTGGAGGATGTCACCAACAACACTCTGCCGAGAGAATCTGACTGAAGTCTCAAGTTGCTCTTCAGCAAAGCCGCAGGCAAGAAGTTCCTTTTTGGCCTTGGCCATATGGGATTTACAGGCGATAAATCTTTTCCGGGCCGCATTGTCGACTGTTGACATCAAGTCATTCTGGTCCAGTAAATCTTTTGCGTTCTGGGAAATGGAATGGGAAACAATACTCAGCAGGTGAAATTTAATCTCCGCTTGCTGACCATATAACTCACAAAGATAGGTTAAGATCTTCCGGCAATATCTGGACTTATCCACCGCCACCAGGATTTTTCGTTCCACCGTGATCTCCTGTTGTTTTTGTTAAACTTGCGGTCTGGAAAGGATTTCAGGCATAAGACACTCTTCAGCTTTATTGTATCTAAAATCAGAAAGAGAAGTATATTAATAAATTGGGATTAGTAGCGTGTTGCTCCAACTAAGTTAAGGGTTTAAAATCATGGCGCAGAAAAAAGCTGTCCGCAAAAAATCAAAGATCGAAGAGATCTGCTGCCGGAAGCCAAGTCAGTTTCTTATGTCACTGTTGTTGCCGTTGGTGGTTGTGGGCGGTTATTTCTGCCCAAGAATTGGTTTTACCGTTTTAGGACTTATAACCCTGTTCATGATCCTGGCCAGTCAGCGCGGCCGTTTCTACTGCGGTTGGCTCTGCCCGATGGGCGCTTTCCACGAGCGCTTCCTCTCTCTGGTCAGTCTGCACCGCCCGATCCTGCCGGTCTTCAAGTCGAGCTGGTTCAGATGGCTGCTTTTCGTTTTGATGATGAGCTTGCTGACCTTCAGACTTTTCACGGCCTGGGGAGATCCCAAGGCGATTGCCGGGGTCTTCCGGATGATGTGGATCCTGTCAACGGGGATAGCCATTGGTTTGGGCCTTTACTTCAAGCCGCGGGTCTGGTGTACGGTCTGCCCGATGGGCTCTATGCAGGGAATAAGCAGCAAGAACACCTATCTGCTGACCGTGGAAGATTCATGCGTCCAATGCAAAAAATGTCAGAAGGTTTGTCCGATTTCAACCTACCCCGGTGATTTCAAGCAGGAAGAAGGACCGGGTCAGGTTCCCAGTATTGAATGCTTGCGCTGCTCAAATTGCGTGATGAACTGCCCGAAAAAGGCACTTTCCTTCAAGGGCCGTCTTTAACGGGAAGAAGCGATAGGGCGACGCGTATCTACCTGTTTTGGAGATATTAAAAATCATGAAGAACATAACGCAAGTGGTGATAATTCTATTGCTGGCCTTCACCTTTTTCCTTGCCGGGTTCGATTATGGAAGGGCCGAGACCGCGGACGAAAAAAAAGAACCGTTGTGGGAACTGGGACTGTATAACAGCGTCATGGTTTTTCCCCATTACCGTGGTTCCGATGAACAGATGTATTATTTCCTGGCCCTGCCTTATTTCATCTATCGGGGAAAGATATTCAGATCAGATCGGGACGGCTTGAAAGGGATATTTTTCGAATCGGATCGGTTGGAGTCAAATATTTCCCTGTCCGGTTACCCGCCGGTAGCCGGTGATACCGAAGCAAGGGAAGGGATGCCGGGACTCGGTGCTCTTTTTGGGATTGGTCCGGAACTGAAATGGTATTTAAATAGCCGACAGGCGGTTAATCCGCTATATCTTGCCACCGCAGTCCATGGGGTATCTTCCCTGGATGTTGATTCTGGATGGGCGATGGCCTTTGAAGGGATTCGCTACAGCGCCAATCTGGTCTACCGAAACAATACTTTTTTCAGGAAGAAGGGCTCCTTTTTCGGAATAAATGCCGGTCTTTATTATGCCGACTCAGCTTTGAATAGTTACGTCTATGATGTGGAGCAGGAATTTGTGCGGGTTGACCGGCCCTATTACAAGTCGGGTCGCGGCCATTCCGGCCACAGTGTGAACTCCTATGTGATTTACGGCTTGACCGACACCCTGGCGCTCGGGTTTTTCGGTCGCTGGGACAATGTCAGCCATGCGGTTTATCACGACAGTCCATTGGTCAGGCAGAACGATACTTTTATGGGCGGGATTTCTCTTATCTGGAAGATCAGCGAATCCAAGAAACTGGTTGCGGTGGATTAAGGCCAATATCCAGCTGCGGTGGCGGCCCGGTTTCCCTTGAACCAGGCCGCTAACCCCGGCAATGTGAAGGCAAAGTTACGAAGAAACAGCAACAACCCTTTATCTCGTTCATGATACGCAACATTTCTAAGCAGGGAGAATAGCACTTGATGCAAACACCATTAAACAGTTGCATGCCTGAACAATGCCAGAGATGTGCCAAGTTATCCCAGCAATTCATTCATGGCGGCTGTGATTTTTGCCAGGATTTAGGGTTTCAAGAGGAGATATTTTGTGATCTAAACAGGTGCAGACAAGATTCTGCCTCTTTTGAGTGTAAGGCGTTTCAGCCCATACTAAAATTGATTGGGGCGGCAAAATCAAAAGATCTGGCTTTACCCAGAAGCTTACAAGACGATTCTTCCCAAAAAGCCTTCCGGAAACTACTTGATTCGGACAAGGTTAAATATCAGCGGGCGTTGGGCCTCCAGAAAATTGCCTGTGAACCTAGTCGCGTGTTTGCGGAGATCAAATATCATTTTGCCTGGAATGTGAGTCAGAGAAGACCTGCCTTTGCGCAGCCAGGCGATATGTTTGATTCCATAAGCAATATATTCGCAAATTGTGGCGAGCGAGTCGATTGCATTGTCAGTCTGCTGTGGTTGGCTCCGGACCACTTACATTTATATGTGCAATCGGGTGGGGAAAAATCTGCCGATCAAATAGCCCAAGAGATTAAAAACTTCTCTACACCGCCTCTACTTGCTGAGTTCAGCAAACTTGGCGTAAGCTTTAAGGGAGGAAAGAGTTTGTGGGACAAGGCTTACTTTGTCGAAACGGTTGGTTGAACCAATACGTTCTTGATTGGTGCCTACTGCATTTTACCGCTAGTCTTCAAGGCAGAGGGATTAAATAACAACCTGTGAATAGACAATGCGGGTGGAGAATAATGAAAAACATGAAGATCAATACCATGTTTCCCTCGGTAGAAAGGCATTTATTCCAATGGAGTGAAATTGATGAATGCCACTCACCTCAATTTCACGGGCCAGAACCAACGATACTATGGCAAATATAGATGCATTTGAAAAACATGGCAGCGAATACGAGAAGTGGTTCGATGAATATCATTATGTATATGAATCGGAACTTGAGGCATTAAAATTGTTGTTGCCCGGAGAAGGAGTTGGTTTGGAAGTTGGGCTTGGCACGGGGCGATTTGCCCTACCTTTGGGGATCAAGATTGGCATTGATCCATCACAAACCATGGGAGAGATTGCCCTGGCAAAAAACCTGGGCGTTATCCGCGCTGTAGCGGAAGCGTTACCTCTGCCAAATGGGCAGTTTGACTACCTATTGTTCGTAACGGCCGTTTGTTTCCTAGATTCGTTGGAACAAGCCTTTAGCGAGGCGTTTCGTGTTGTCAAGATCGGTGGGTTTGTTTTGATCGGACTTATTGATAAAGATAGCCCCTTGGGTCGTGAGTATGAGCAACGGAAAAATGAAAGTAAGTTTTACCAGGAAGCGAATTTTCGCTCGGTAGCAGAGGTCTTGTTCTCTCTTATGAAGGCTGGTTTCGGTGATTTTAAATTTGTTGAAACTGTATTTAAGCCTTTGGCTGATATACAGGCAATAGAACCAGTGAAAGAGGGGCATGGGCAGGGGAGCTTTGTTGTTATTAGAGCTATGAAATGATCTCGATAATTCTCCCTCTGTGCAAGATGGTTGCGTGGTGGCAAAAATAGAGATGATTTCCTTTGCGCTGCTTGGGTGAGATCTTGTCTGAATCCATCTGGGTTGTTGCGTAAAAAGAGAACCCCGACCTTAGTCAATTGGCGATGGCCGCTGGTTCTCAGGGACTGGGACTCTTCCCAGGCTTGATTTGTGCGATTAACTGCCCGAAAAGGCCGTAACCGGAATAATGGTTGCGGCTTTTTTTTATCATTGTTTCCAGTCGTGGTGGTTAGCGAAGCAAGATGCTAGGGGCGGATCGAAGTTTATCCAGAGGGACTCTCTAGGCATGTTACGAGGTCGCGGACTTTTTCCCTAACGTAGGCGCTTTTATAGAAAAATCTTGTGCCGTAATAAGATATGCCTTGTTCATGGTCATAAAAAGTTCTGACCACTTCACCCCTGTTTATCAAGGGGGTTATTCTCCTGTCACCTGATGTTTGATCAGGGGGGATTGTTATAAAGATTTCGTTGATAATTGAGTCAAGTGGATACTTGTCTTTTCCGGAGTTATGAAATATCAGCATGCCCCCCTCACTGAGGTCTTTTACATGGGCACTATCCATGTGATTATCGTTTCCCTTAAAGAGTGCCCTGGTACCGATTGGAGTTGTTTTCCTCGTATAGCGCCTTTTTTGTAAGTAATAAACTTTATCGGGCAGGTTGATCTGCAGGGCGGAGGGATGAGAGACCATGTTTATGACTGGGAAATAATTCCAGGCGCTGTATCTGTTTTGGAAAAAAAAATAAAATAATTCAGTGGTTTCATGCCAGCCAAGGGGTTTCTCTATCTGGATTTTGCCGTTGCTTATATCCAGAGGTTGATGCTGCTCATAAACTTGCCCTTTTTCAGTAACGATGGTCAGGTGGTTATCTCTTATCTCGCTGAGGATTTCATTGGCATCACCTCGGATGACCTCCGGGTAAAGGTTCTTCCCCTCTTCATTAAGCCATGGTGAGTTCCTGGCAAGATTCAATACCAAGTCGGTGTCGGTTCCGTTGCCGGTCATTTGCATGCTCTTTTGTGGCATCTGTTGCCGTCCATAAATGATGGGTTGAATATTGCCATAATTCCCAACGTCGCGAAAAAAATACACTCTGAATCAGTCAATATCTTCGAACATAATTTTGCCTTTGTCTGTAGGGGATCTTTGATTTGTTGTGTAGGGGGAACCATAAAAATAACCCTGAAATGCTTGCGTCTGAGCAGCGAAATTCACAGTGTGATATTAAGAAGAGGCCTGCCTTTTAACTACCTGAATATAGGGTGATAGTAATGTGGCTAGGTGTATGATATTATTTGGTAGGCACCCACACATTGTGGTGGTGGGGCCGTTGCGGCTTAAATTGTCATCATGGGAAAATCAGGAGGTTGGACATGAGAAATGCAACAATTAGAAGCAATGAGCTGGTTATTACAGAAACACCTGGGACTAGAGGTGTAGAAAGGGCGAGCGGACTTGTCAAAGCCGCTGGAGTGATCAACTCTCTAAACAGGATCAACTTCCATGGTGACCACGTGTTCGTGAGGCTCAGGCATGTTTGGAACAATTCATTTGTGACCGTAGCGGCCAAACCTGAACCGGGGGACGGTGCGGGCATCCAATTGTTGTGGAATGAAGCTAAAAGGGCTTTGGTCAAAGATATTCATTTGTATGAGTATTGCGGATTATTTTACACGGATGGGCCTAAGATGGTCTGGGTCAAGGCAGGTTTAATCTCAATGAACACCTGTGGAGTCACGCTTGCAGCACCGGAGGGAGGTGATGAAGTTAACGAACGGAATTACCGGAGGTACCCATGCCTTGAGGTTTCCGCAAGACTTGGCCAGGGAGCTATCAGTCTGCAGGGGGTAATGAAAGATTATAGTGCGGCTGCTTTTGCGGTGGTGGTTCCCGGGGATCAGATTGCAGCCATCCGGAAGATAAATATTAATATGCCGGTAAATATCGTGCTGGGAAACGGCAAAGAGGTTTTGTTGGATGCGACTTGCCGCATTATTAGGGGGTCGACCTCGGGTCCCGAAATGACCATAGTCCTTAAGCCGGTTTCCACTAATATTAGTAGGTTCAAGCCCAAAGAGTTCCGGAGTATTCGTCAGAAGTTGACTCCGCATCCGTGTATAGAATTTAACCACCCGTTTCTGGGTAAAAAAATATCATTAAAGACATTGGATATTTCCGGGGCTGGCATATCCGTCGAAGAAGATCCGGCCAACTCCTTGCTGATGCCTGGAATGGTTATCCCCGAGATAGCTATAAACTTTGCAAATAGCTTTAGAATCTGTTGCCGGGCCCAGGTGCTATATAACAGATTTACAAGAGAGGGTGATTCGGTTCAGGTCGGCCTTGTCTTTGTAGATATGAATTGTGAAAACCAGCTGCAACTCGCATCAATCCTTTTCCAGGCTAAAAATGAACGGTCCTATGTCGGAACCGCTGTCGACCAGGACGAGTTGTGGAATTTCTTTTTTGAGACAGGATTTATATATCCCAAGAAATATAAGTCCATAGAGGAGCAGAAAGCAAACTTCAAGACTCTGTACAGCCGATTGTACAATGGCTGTCCGGATATTGCCCGTCATGTAATTTACCGGGACAAAGGCATTATTTATGGTCATTTGTCCATGTTAAAGTATTATCAGAGAACCTGGCTACTTCATCACCACGCCGCAATAAAATCCAGCCGCCATAAAGCCGGGCTGGTTGTTATGGATCATCTCATCCAGCATATTAATGAGGTTCATCACCTCGCTGATGCGGCCATGAAATATATGGCCTGTTATTTCAGACCGAACAACCGGTTTGCCAACCGGATGTTTGGCGGGGGCTTGAGGTCTCTGCAAGATCCCCAAAAAGGTTCCCTCGATGAATTTGCCTATTTCCATCATGATGACAGCAAGGAGCAAGAGTTGCCTAGTGGTTGGACCATTACCAGGACCAGTTCTGAAGATTTCAGAATTCTGAAATCCTTTTATGATGAAATCTCCGGGGGGTTGATGCTGGTTGGCCTTGATATGGAGGGGGGAAGCAGTGACGATGAAGAGATCAATGCCAGATATAGAGAAAAAGGCCTTTCAAGAGAACGAAAATTTTTTTCATTAAAAGACAAAGACGGCCATCTGGTTGCAATCTTTACATTGAATTTTTCAGATGTTGGATTAAATATGTCTTCATTGACTGATTGTATTCAGGTCATGGTTATTGATCATGAGAAGGCCGGATCAGACAAAATATTAAGCACCCTGGATATATTAGGCGATAATTATGAAGGCAAAGCTCCGGTTCTTATGTTTCCGAAAAGCTATGCTGACGATAATGGACTGGCATACGAAAATGTTTATACACTTGGCGTAATGGATTCAAATTATATCTGTGAATGGCTCGGCTTCTTGGCAGGACTGACAAAGCCTTCATTGCGTCTGGCCAAAAAATGAACATGAAAGGCCCTGCCTGGGATTGAGGCGGCCTGTTTTGCTAAAGAACCAAAGGTAGTCATTGTGTATAGCTGGTCTACCACGGGCAAGGCAGATATATGATAAAAAAGCAGTTAACATGGGCGGAGATTTCCTGTAGTTTTTTGTGGAAAATTTCAGTGGATGGCCGGAAAACTACTATATAACAGCAGGATATACAAAACCTATCTCAGGCTGCTCAAGCAGCGATATCCACATGTCGATATAGCAGAACTCCTTGAGCATGCCGAAATGGAGCCTTGTCAGGTTGAGGATGAAGGCCACTGGTTCACCCAGAAACAGGTCAATTCCTTTCATGAAAAACTTGTAGGCCTGACCGGCAATCAGGACATCGCCAAGGAGGCTGGGGCTTATACGGCATCACCTGAAGTCCTAGGCGGGATAAGGAGGTATATGCTTGGTCTGGTCAGTCCGGCCAGGGCCTATGGGATGGTAAGTAAGTTTTCAAACAAGTTTACCAGATCTTCAAGATACGAATCCAGGAAGCTAGGCAACAACAAGATAGAATTCACGGTAACTCCTTATGAAGGAGTAGAGGAGGCGTTCTTTCAATGTAAGAACCGGCTGGGCTACCTTGAGGCCATGGCCAGGATGTTCGATTACAAAGCACCCAGAGTAGAGCACCCGGAGTGTTTGTTTAGAAACGGTAAGGTCTGTCGTTATATAGTTTCCTGGCAGGATTCACCCATTTATCGCTGGCAGAAGATAAGGAATTTTATTGGCGTACCCCTTTTGCTTCTCTCGTTATTTGTGCTCTTTGAGACTATCCCCTTTTTTGTCAAGACAGCAGTTGTTCTGGGAGCAGTAGCAACCTTATTCCTGTTTAACTGGCTAATTGTTGGTTTCAAGGCTCGAGAGCTTGAGAGGGCCGTAAAGAGCTTACAGGAATCATCCGATGAACTGATCGAGCAGACGAATATTAACTATAAAAATTCTTTATTGATCAGTGAAATTGGCCAGGCGCTCAGCAAGCAGCTTGAGTTGGGCGGGCAACTGGATAATCTCACCAGGGCCCTGCAGAAACGGCTCGATTATGACCGGGGCTTGATCCTGATGGCCAATCAAGATCGGAGTAAATTGGTTTTTCAGACAGGCTACGGCTATACCGAAAAACAGCTGAAGTTGTTGGAGGGCACCAGTTTTCATCTTGATATTCCGGAGTCCAGAGGCGTTTTTGTGGTGGCCTTTAAGGATCAACGGCCATTTCTGCTGAATGATATTGACGAATTGAAGGACCAGCTATCGGCTAAAAGTTACGAATTTGCCCTGAAGATGGGGGCCAGGTCCTTTATCTGTTGCCCAATTGTATATGAGGGGGGTTCACTGGGGATTATGGCGGTCGATAACATCGAAACCAAAAAACCTCTCCTTGAGCGGGACAAAAATTTATTGATGGGGGTGGCCAATCAGATTGCCATCAGCATTCATAATGCCAAGCTTCTTGCTGACAGGTTGCGGCAGTTTGAATCTATTCTTCAGGTACTGGTCGCTTCAACCGATGCCAGGGACCCGATTACCGGAGGGCATTCAATAAAGGTAACCGAATATGTAGTAGGAATCTGTCGGGAAATGGGATTGGACCCGGAATATACGGATATGGTCCGGGTCGCAGCCCTTCTCCATGATTACGGTAAAATAGGCGTTGAAGATGAGATCCTGAAAAAACCTGGCCGACTTTCTCCGGAGCAGTATGCAATAATTAAGACCCACGTTGATAAGTCAAGGTCAATCTTGGGAAAGATAGAATTTGAAGGGGTCTACAAGAAGGTGCCCGAAATTGTCGGAGCCCATCACGAGAAGCTGGATGGAACCGGTTATCCGAAAGGACTGAAAAATAACGAGATACCCCTTGGCGCCAAGATTATCGCGGTGGCTGATGTCTTTGAGGCCCTTACCTCCAGAAAACAGTACCGGGAACCGATAACGCCCGAGAAAGCACTGGATAAGATGGTTAAAAAAATAGGGGTCTATTACGATCAGGCCTGCCTGGAGGCCCTCATCAGGTATTACAATGATTGCGAGGCGGACATGCCTTATACTCGTATCCAGGGGAGCCAAACGACATAGCAGGGCCTCACGGAAGATCTCAATGAGAGCTCTAGCTCTGGTTGGTTATGGCCGCTGGGTTTCAGGTTACGGGCTTTATGGCTCGGCTGAGGATAATTGGCGAGTAAGTGAATCGTCCTGGATTGTAGAAAAATGTTTTAAATTCTTCGAGGAACTCGTCATAACCACCGTCATATTCAGCAAAGTCGAAGCCGATCTTTTGCGGAGCTATTTCTGCTTTTTTTAGCCAATTAAAGGCATCTGAATCTTGCAGGTCCCCATAGATTACGTGGTGTCCGGCCACCTTTACCTGGATATCAGCAAGATTTCTGGTAAAGAGGTGTGAATACAGTTTCCTGCCCGCGAAAGGGTCAAAATTGCTTTTTTCCTGCATCATGGCCATGATGTTATATATGGTTCTTTCCAGACGCTCAGGGATATCGAAATGGTTGAGGCAGTTATTGTCGAGGTCGATGAGGCAGATAATACCGCCGGGTTTTAGTATCCTTAAAATGTTGTCAACGATGTCAGATGCTTCGGCCAGATGATATTCCAGGACGAAGCGAACCCAGATGAAATCAAATTTCCCCAGGTCTTCAAGCGGTTGCCCGATATCGCGGCAGTGAAAGGCAATGCCCTTTTCCTGGTAATTATTTTCAGCGTAACTTATGCGTTTTTCTGAAAAGTCTACGCCGATTGTTTCGCCGTGGGGTATGGTTAGTTGGTGCAGGGCAGCGGTGGTTTTCCCGGGTCCGCAGCCCAGATCGGCAACCCGCATACCTGCCTTTATCCCAGCCCAGGTTGCCTGTTCAATGACTTTGCGGTCATCGGTTTTTAATTCCAGGCGCAGTGATTCATCGCCACTTTCCATCAGATAATTTGTGTCAGTCATGCCTATGCCAAGATTTGTATTATCCAAGGGGATGTATTTATTTCAATGTCTTTACCGGCTGACTTATTACTCTACACGGTCCGGAGCATACTTTCAGGGGAAAAGAGGGGAGAGAGGCGCACGGGAATGGTAGGCCGGATAATCGGACCAATACGCTTGTGATTAACAGGGGCAGATATTTACCGATGAAAAGGCAAAGTGGGCAGATACTGAGAGAATTCGCATTGTAGCGAATCTTTAGTAAATCGGAGTTTCACTCTGCTGCGCTTACCGTCGCTATGGAGTTCATGCTTTCCCGTGAATGTTCCTGGCGGAGTAATTATTTTGCAGTTGGCCAATCAATGAATTGAACCTCCTGGCAAGAAGGTCGTTTTCATGGATGAATGAAACGCCGTATCTTAACGTGGATTGATCGGTATGCCTCCGTACGATTTTCCCTTTGGTACTGTAGGGCAAAACCCTGTTGTTCCGGGCGGGGCTTTTTTTGCCTTCAAGTTCTTCTTTGATCGGGACCGAGATGAAGACATCATGCAGGATGGAATTGACCATGTGGTGCGCCTCGGAGTCGCTTGTCCATACCAGCATGCCGCCTTTACTTATATCATGGACAAAAGCAGAGTTGACCCGGTTGCTGTCGTCTCTGAAGATGATCTTGCTGCCAACCGGGGCCAATGTTCTTCCGAAACGCCTCTTTTGTAAAAGGTATATTCTTTCAGGTTTCCTGGCAGAGATCGTTCCTTGACCAGATTTTGCCCCGGCGACCTGGAAAAAGTGCTGGCTGTCGTCATCCTCGCGTCTAAAAAAGACATGGAAGGAAGAGATTGAGTCATCCCATTCGAAAGGCTTGTCGATCAGTACTTTGTCATCCATCAGTTTTAACCTGAGGGGCTGTTGGAAAATCCTATTGCCCTCTGAGATTATAGTCAGATTGTGGTGGTTACTAATGCTGCCGAGAACCTGTCTGGCATCCTCCTCCTGGACTCTTTCCTCGTAATAACTCTTGTCCCCGTCCATAAGCCACGGCGCTTTTTGGGTAATATTCATCAGCGGTTCTGGATCATTGCTTGTCATGGCATTCTCCCATTTCAGGTAAATCGCATCATTGTGATTGCTGAAACAACCGGGGCGGCATCTTGCCAAACTCTGCCGACCGGATATTATTTTTGGATAGGTATATTATATTCGGATATTTTTTTTTGGCTGTCGGGGATCTTTGAATAATGGTGTGGGGAAGGTTTTAAAAAGATGGTGGAAACATCAGGCAAAAAAGAGATGGGGCGGGCAGTCTATTCCAGCGGGGTGATCCCGTGTTTGATGGCAAACTTGACTAAGGCGGGGATGTTGGGGGTGTCCAGTTTTTTCATCAGGCGACTGCGATAGGTTTCAATGGTTTTTACTGAGAGAAACAAAGTAGTTGCTATCTGTGAGCTTGACTTCCCTTCGACAACCAGCTGAATTATTTCTCTTTCCCTTGGGCTGAGGGACTGGATTGGGCCGCCGGATCTAATGCGTTTTTCGTCATGGATTAATTCTTCGGCCAGAGTCTCCGAAAGGCGGTGACTCAGATATTTGCGTCCTCGCGCCACAACGGTAATGGCTTCCACCACCTCCTGCCCGGCGGATTCTTTTAGGAGATAGCCCGCCGCACCGGCCTGAAAGGAATTATGGATATATTCGGAGGTGGCATGCATGGACAGGATCACTACCTGGCAGTTTGAACAGGAATCAATAATCTGCTTTGTCGCTTCTATGCCGTTAAGGCCCTCCATCGCGATATCCATTACGATGACATCTGGTTTCAGGCTTTTGGCCAAGCGGATAGCTTGTCGGCCATCGGAGGCCTCGCCGATAACTTTGATATTATCGTATGTGGACAGCAGGCTGCTTAAGCCTTCGCGGACCAGTCGGTGGTCATCGACCAAGAGTACCTTGATTTGCATTATGTTCAAACCTCGACAATAATCGTTGATCCATGCTCTCTGGATGATTCCAGCGTAAGGGTGCCGCCAAGGGTAGATATGCGCTCCTGCATGGCAATCATTCCAAGACTGGAAGTCTTTTTCTGGTAGGCGGTACTCTGTTGATTATCAAAACCTATACCATCATCCTTGATTTCCATAATTATTTTTTGCCCGTCTCGGTCGACCGTCACGGTCGCAGTATGGGCTTTCGCATGTTTGATAACATTGTTCAGGGCTTCCTGGGCAATGCGAAATAAAGTCATTTCCACTTCAAGAGCTGGTCTTGGTGCACGTACATTACCGCTGACGGTGATCTTTAGTCCGCTCCTCCTGCTACGTTGGGAAACGTACCATTTAAGAGCCGCCAGCAGACCGTGATCATCCAGGTTGGGGGGTCTGAGTTCAGACATGATGTCTCTGATCTGCTCAGTTGTCTCTTCAATAAGCAGGAATGAATCCGTGATGCAGACCTCGGCACTGTCGATCATCCCCGCCTTTATCCGGCTTTTGATGATATTGAGGTTGATGTTCAAAGCGGTCAGATTCTGGCCGACCCGGTCGTGCAATTCGACGGCGATCTTTCCTCTTTCTGCTTCCTCCATTTCTGAGAGGCGAACAGAGAGAGTCCGCAGTTGGCGCCTGTGTTCGTCAACTGATGCGAACAGTCTGCCATTCTGGATAGCTAAGGCCAGAGGGGCGGAGATTTCTTTGACCACCTGGAAATCTTCATCGTCTATTGGAATTTCCGAATCACACTCGATTTCGAGCGAACCTACCAGATCCTGGCCTGTCAGGAGAGGTACTGTGACGGTGTATAGGCCAGCCTGACTGCCAATCTGGTCTTCTTGAGCGGGGCTCTCAATGAATACTTTGCCCTGCATCATTTTGGCCAGCTCTGGAAGATCTTTTTCAGGCTCGATATCAGCCAGACTTTTATCGGGCCGGGATTTGGCGGCCAGCAGGAAGCTTTTATTTTCCTCAAGATCGTAGGAATAGACCAGAACTCTTTGATAAGGAATTAGGTCAGTGACGTGATCTATGGCGATTCTGGCAATGGCTTCCGGGGTTTGGATGGCCAGAATTGCCGCGTCTATCTGGCGTAGGATCTCAAGACGGCTTGCATAAATTTTTAACTGTTTTTCAGCGTATTCTGTTCTGCGGATGCTTTTGTTTATTTTTGCTGCCAGAAAAATTATCAGCAATACCAGGGAAATCGTTACCAGATAAGTTGCCAGGCCTAAACTGGAGGTTAAAAAACTGAGGGTGTTTCTATTTTTCGATAAGTTGTGAAAATTTCCCAAAACACCGATCCGTTTACCGTTTACTACTATAGGTACGTATGATTCGACCAGATCTAATTCTTTAGCACTCCCATCAACGGCCACAACCTTTTTCTTGCTGATCAGGGTGTGCGCCTTGCCGGCGCTGATTATTTTTGGGAAAAAATTTTCGGTGGTTTTTGTCCCTATTTCAGTTAGTTCGGAAGAATAGGCGATTGTTCGGTCTGGACTGTATATATTGATTTTCCATAGACCAAGCAATTTTTTTGTCTCTATAACTTCGTGGATAAAACCGGTTGGCAGCTTCTCCTTCTCTATCTCCTTTACCTCAACCAGGTGAAGGGCCATATGGTTGGCGATATTTTTAACGATCTTCTCGGCTTCGGCAACAATAAACCCCTTGTAGAGAGGAGTAACGACAAACATTGTATAAAACGGCAGGATAAAAACCGCAATTAAGGCAATTAAAATAAAAAGATGCAGAATCTTTGGCTTGGGCATTTCCCACCAGGGCGAAGCAGTTTTAACGGGACCTAATTGACAGGAGGATTTTAACTGTAAATAAACTTTTAATAAATAGTCTTTACTAAGTTATGAGGTTGAACCTTTTTGAGGGGGCAAGGTCACCAGTTTTTCGCGTGGTCCATCGGCGACCACTTGCCCGCCGTCCAGCGCAATAATGCGCTGAACTGTGGCAAGCATGACCGGGCTGTGGGTTGTCATGATAAGCACCGCAGAACTGTCCAGCAGTTTAGGCAGACGGTCAGCCAGCATCCGCTCACTTTCAGGGTCAAGACCCAGGGTTGGCTCGTCCAGAAGCAGTATCCGACTGGACTGGGCAAAGACACGGGCCAGCGCCACCTTCTGGCGTTGGCCACCGGATAGATTGTCCCCGCGTTCGTCCAGACTCATCCCCAGCGACATCCGCCCACTTTTGAATTCATTGTCAAGACCGGAGGCCCAGATAGCCTCAGTATAGCGGTTAGAATCTGTGCAGCCGGAAATACGCAGATTTCCCTCCAATGTTCCGGCAAAGACAGCCGGGTCCTGCGCCTTATATGCCATCCATTTAACCCGATCAAAACGGGCAATATCATCCAAGGCCAGACCATCAATAAGAATCTGACCTGTATCCGGCCGACTGAGTCCGCCAAGACAGCGTAACAGGGTTGATTTACCAGCGCCAGGTCGTCCCAGCAGGGCAATGCGCTCACCGGGAGCAACTGCAAAGGATACGTTCTCAAGCGCTGCCGGGCGTCCCTCATAATGTTTGCCAAGGCCGATGACTGAAATATTACCCTGTATATCAGGTCGGGGGGTGCATTCCCGTTCCTCAACCGCTTCCAGGCTGGTTGCCATTCTTGCCGCAGCGCGTTTGAAATCCTGCCACTTTCCTGTTACCGCAAATAATGAGGCTACCAATGCCATGGAACGCCCCGCCAGGATGTTGCAGGCTATGAGCTTACCGATACTTAATAACTGGGCATGAATCAGGTAGACCCCGGCGGACAGGATAACAACCGTGGTAACGGTCTGCATTGTTGTTGAAAGCATCGTCATATGGTGCATCGCCAAGCGTCGTTTGGTATCGAAGCTAGTCGACTGTTCCGCGAGATCGCGCCAGCTCCGTAGAAAAGATCCTGCCCCTGGGGTTGTCCGCACAACATCGAGACATCCCAGAGTTTCGCCCATGAATGATAGTTTGAGCGTATTTTTTTGCTCGGCTTCATTGGCCAGTTTTTTCTGCCGTGCATACAGCGTAAATCCGACACCTGAAAATATAAGGACAAGAACTATAGTGGCAACCATCAACGGCCAAGATATGAAACCGATAACACCGAGGTAAAGAAGTAGAAACGGGATGTCTGCAATCGAAAGAAGATACGTGGAGGAGACAAAGTCCCGCGACAGGGTCAGGTCACGGTAATTGGATAAAAAGCGGGGAAAACCACCTGGTGGAAGATCAACCTGTGCCCCCAGTTTTTCCCAGAGAATTTCATCACTGCGCAGGGTCTGGTCGACACTGATCCGTTCCGTTGCCCAACTACGCACCAGGCGCATGCCGGCATCGGTGGCAAGATAGAGGGCCATGCCGAACACCAGTGCCCATAGCGTCTCAAATAGTCCATTCAGGGCGATCTTGTCATAGATCAGCAGGGCGAAGATCGGTAACAGCAGTTGCCCGGAGTTGATAAAGAGGCTGGCGATACCGACTTCTGCCCAGGCAGCGCGCAGTTCCGGCCACAACGTTACCAAAGAAGCGAAGCCGCCAGACTTATCCTTGTCTTTAGGCATGTCCATCACAACGGCTTCGACACACTCTTCGTCTTCAATCTCCAATGCTTTAGGTAAGGGGGTGCCATCTTTGGCCAGATAATGCCAACGTTGTTCCATGCGATGCAACAACGTAAAACCGTTTTCTGTATCTCGTAGTAAGACAAGGTCACCAGGAATATCAAGAGCATTCCGCAGCGTCCCGGAAAAATGGCGTGCGGAAAGATCCAAGCGCTCAAGCCGCTTGATTTCAGTTGCCCAGTCATCGGAGCTGACCAGACGCTTGAACCCCTTCTTTAGCTGTACCGCCGCAGGACGATCAGAACCACACAGTGCGGTGGCTGCAGTCATCACTGTCTGCCGGTCAAGCTGCCCAGCTGTGTCGTTTAACGGGGAGGACGGAGAAGCATCTGTCATCAAGTAGGTCTCTTCTCTGAATAAAAGGTTGTCCGAGTTTAAGCTGGCTTTGCAGAACACGTAAAGAAAAAATATCGTTGTCTTAAACTATCGTCCATTCGATAAATGCTGCACCACTATCAATAGAATAAGTACCGGAAGTGATAGGGTCAGGAGGGGCGACATCAAATGTACCACTCTCAAGGACAAGCTTATCGTCAGCATCTGCAATAATGATTAAACTAGACCCAGCTCCAGCGTCAACCATAGCTTGAATATCTGCAGCGGTAACTTGAATCGTCGTATCAGTACTACCACTGATATCCAGTGTCTCAACGCTGGTCGCATTTCCGGCAAGATTTGTTAAATCATAAGTAGTACTTATTAAACCATTTATCTTCACAGTGTCTGTTCCTGCACCACCGTCAACTGTTGTATCTGCCTGATCGACTATTAGGGTGTCATTTCCGCCTAAACCGTATAGATTGTCAGCCCCAGCCCCTCCATCCAGGATGTTGGGATTGTCATTACCATACATATAGTCGCCTTGACTGGTACCAGTCAAATTCTCTATATCGGCATCATATGTGTCGCCAAAAGCATCATTAAAGCGGAACCCACTATCAGCAAGTGAAACAAAAACAGGCGCTAATGAACCCGCAAAACTGACCGTATCGCTGCCATTTCCGCCAGAATAATGATCACCACCGGCTCCTCCTTCCAGAATATCATCACCATCTCCCCCTTGCAGATCATCAATGCCGGCCCCACCATAGAGGGTATCATTACCGGCCATCCCGATAAGAGTGTCGGTACCGGCACCGCCGGTAAGGATGTTAATTTCACCATCACCTTCCAGGGTGTCTCCTCCAGAACCGCCAGTCAAATTTTCTATGTCTGAGTAACTATCACCTGACGCAACACCAGCTGAGCCCGAGCCGGTTGTCAGTGAGGCGCTTACACCTGCTCCATCACTGGCGTAGCTAACAGTATCAACATCAGTATCATTACCGTGGGTCTCGTCATTGTCACCATAAAATGCGTCATCACCGGCACCGCCTATAAAAGTATCACTATCGGCACCACCATAAAGGGTATTAGTGCCAGCGCCACCGGTAATGGTGTCTGTGTTGCCACCACCTCTGAGGACATTGTCGTTGCCATCTCCGGTAAGAAAGTCTATACCAGTACCACCAATCAGGTTGTCAATGTTGAAGTAGGTGTCACCAGTGGCATCGCCACCAGATCCAAGACCACTTACCAGCGAAACGGTGACACCTGTTGTATCGCTTGAGTAGTCCACCGTGTCGCCATTGACTGAGTGGGCACCGCCGTCCATTGCATCGTCACCAGAACCACCGTAAAAAGTATCATCGCCGTCACCACCATAGAGAGTGTTAATGCCGGCTCCTCCTGTGATGTGGTCATCTCCACCATCGCCATACAAAGTATTGTCGGAAGCGTTCCCGTTAAGAGTATCGTTGCCATCACCGCCAGCAATGATGTCATGCACCCCTGATACTCCAGCTGTCAAGGTATCATCCAGCAAATCGTCACCGTTGGTAAATTCTAAAAGTGTTCCTGCACTGATATTGCCGGCCACATCAATCTGGCGGACGTAAAAACTGTAGTCACCTGCTCCATTAACATCTGTACCTGGTGGATCGGGAAAAGGACCCCAGCTGCCGTCCAGGCCGTCATTGCTGTCAGTGCTGTACTGAAGGGTGGCTCCGGTCTCAGTACCGCTAACGGTGTATGTGTCGAGGAAGTTGTTGCCACCATCGGTATCAAGTGTAACAACAGGTGCGGCTACGAGGGTATCTATGGTAACGGCTAAAACACCAGATGCGGAACTTGTATTGCCGTTATCATCGGTGATTGTGGCCGTTAGATCCCGTGGACCATCACCGAGGATGCTGGTGGTAATATCAACATAGTCGTTGGTTATGTCACCAGCAATAAGAGTGGCAATTCCGACCTGGGTAACTCCGTCATAAAGCCTGACTACATCGCCGACAACTGGGGCTGAAGATCCTGTACCGTTTAAATTGATACGGATAGTAGGCGTAGTATTGTTAGTAATATCGTCATCGTCGGTGTTAGAATCGGAACTGGCAAGTAGATCCACATCCGGAGCGTCCGGAGCCACAGTATCTATATCGAACTCTCGTAGAGGTGTGTAATCCAGCTGAACGTTACCATTAACATCCTGAGCACCGGTAACATCCACCGTGACATCGGTCAGGTCAACGTTGTCATCGATAACGTCATAGGTAACCGTATATGTTTGATCACTGTTGCTCCAGGCTCCGCTGGCGTTGGTTATGCTGCTGCCTTCTATGGCTTCGCTAAAGGTCAGGGTTGGTGGAAAATTGGTGTCCATGGGCTCATTGAAGTCAATGACAATACTGAAAGTGCCACTACCAACATTAGCTTCGGTTACTGGGTCGTGGCTGGCGACAACGTCAACAACCGTCGGGGATATCTCGTCGACATCATTCACCGTAACAGTCAAGGCCTCAGTGTATGACAAACTACCTGAATCGGTTACCTGAACGTTGATCTCCAGGTTCGGGTTCGTCTCGAAGTCGATGCTGCCATTGACCCGTAGTTCATTGCCCACTATCGTTACCAGACCATTATCAGCATCGTTTGTGCCGTCACCGGCAACCAGCGCGTAACTATAAGAGTCAATTGTATCAATGTCAGTGGCTGACAGAGTGGCAATGACCGTACCAGTAGATGTATTCTCGTCTACGTCATAGACAGACAGGGAGATGTCGGTTGGATTATCGTTGGCCCCATCAATCGTAACGGTAACGGTCTGGGTTGAACCGTCAGAGGCGGTGAAGGTATAGGTGTCGTTGAGAGAACCTCCGGCACCCAGGGCCTGAACGGATGCATGGCCATTGTTCAGATTATATGTCCAGGTGTTGCCGGTTATCTCGAAGGTGCCGTACCCGTTATCGCCGGCCGTGGCTGCCTCATCATTAAAGCTGACCGGATTATCACTGGTATCGACATCGGTAATGGTCAGGGTGCCGTTGGTTGACAGGGTTCCGTCTTCTGCGACGCTCCCGGTAATTGTACCACCAAGGACCGGTGCATCTTCTGCTCCATCAATCGTAACGGTAACGCTCTGAGTTGAACCGTCAGAAGCGGTGAAGGTATAGGTATCGCTAAGGGACTCACCGACATCCAGGGCCTGAACGGATGCATGACTATTGTTCAGGTTATAGGTCCAGGTGTTGCCGGTTATCTCGAAGGTGCCGTACCCGTTATCTCCGGCCGTGGCTGCCTCATCATTAAAGCTGACCGGATTATCACTGGTATCGACATCGGAGATGGTCAGGGTGCCGTTGGTTGACAGGGCCCCGTCTTCTGTTACCGTACCTAAAATGACTCCGCCAAGAACCGGGGCATCTTCTGCCCCGTCAATGGTAACGGTAACGGTCTGAGTCGAACCGTCAGAAGCGGTGAAGGTATAGGTGTCGCTAAGGGACTCACCGACATCCAGGGCTTGAACGAATGCATGATTATTGTTCAGGTTATAGGTCCAGGTGTTGCCGGTTATCTCGAAGGTGCCGTACCCGTTGTCTCCGGCCGTGGCGGCAACATCGGGGAAGTTGATCGGATTATCACTGGTATCGACATCGGAGATGGTCAGGGTGCCGTTGGTTGACAGGGTTCCTTCTTCTGCGACGGTGCCTGTTATGGTACCGCCAAGGACCGGTGCATCTTCTGCCCCATCAATCGTAACGGTAACAGTCTGGGTTGAACCGTCAGAAGCGGTGAAGGTATAGGTATCGCTAAGGGACTCACCGACATCCAGGGCCTGAACGGAAGCATGACCATTGTTCAGGTTATATGTCCAGGTGTTGCCGGTTATCTCGAAGGTGCCGTACCCGTTATTTCCGGCCGTGGCGGCTTCATCATTAAAGCTGACCGGATTATCACTGGTATCGACATCGGTAATGGTCAGGGTGCCGTTGGTCGACAGGGTCCCGTCTTCTGCGACGGTGCCTGTTATGGTACCGCCGAGGACCGGTGTATCTTCAGTGCCATTAATGGTG
>JBDLJC010000030.1:0-40573 GCA_039714535.1 Thermodesulfobacteriota bacterium
GGAGCGCGTAGCGCGGAGCCTATCCATTGTGTTCGAGGTACTCGACAGCTGGCCGATAGGATGGTCCGTTTGTGAGCGTAGCGAGCGGTCCATCCTATCATTGTTAATATATGGAAAAAGTCCATGATATTACCTTATAGATTCTAAGGTTTTCCACTTATTCCGATATTAAAGTTAAAATCTGGAAATATATTGTCCACTTTGGCCCCCGGCCTTAATAGCCGGTTACCCAATGTGATATTCCTATCACATTATCTCTGTTGTTGCTAGAGAAAACAAGAATCGGAAATTAAGATGGCCGTCAGATATCATCTGACGGCCAAGAGTAGAGATGTTTATTGAAAATCTCAACCGGCAAATGTCAGGTTTGATCGAAACCGTGGGTTTAAAAATTTGTCAGGTCAGATGGGAGTTTTCAACTTAACTATCCTGACCTCTGACCAAGAGCCATGAACGGACAGCAGTGCGGCCACTTTCTTTTTCCTGGGCCTTGATCATCACCCGATTGAGTCTTCTCGTCAATTTCTTGCCGCCCGGCGCAGTAAGCATATCCCCCTTAAGCTTGGGAACCAGCCAACCAAGTTCACTGACATAGACCTTGAAGCTGGAACTTATATAGCGCTCGGGGTTGAGGATCCGGGCGCCAAAAGAAGGTGGGGCTTCCGCAACATTCCCATATGCTGGAGTAAGATCAGTTATCGGCAGATCAACCCTCTGGAGGATTGTCTTGAAATGTTTCATTGAAGACCATTCCCGACCGAGGATCGGTTCACGGGATATCATATATGGGTCGGTTGCCAAGCTGATCGAACCGGGATCCTGGGGGATAACCGCCTCATAACCAAGCTGTCGGGCCTCATCCATGAGCAACTGATTGTATTCACCGTAAGGAATCGCAAAAAACCGGGGCTTGGCGCCGAGCTTTTTATGAATGATTGCGGAATTTTTACTAAGATCATCGCGGATCCAGCGGCGATATTCACTATCGTTAAAGCCTTTGGGTCGGTCGGCCATTCGGCCATGGGCGTAGCTATGGCCCTGAAAATCCACCCCACTTTTGTGCATCTCCCGGGCTTCAGGCCAACTCATGTAATTTGAGAAGCCGCCGTCAATGCTCTTCGCATTGATAAAAACCGTAAAGGGATAGCCAAATTCTCTAAGAATCGGCCAACCATTGCGGTAAACGCTTTTGTAACCGTCATCGATGGTGATAACCACCGCTTTGGCCGGTAACGGCTGCTGCTTATGCAAGGCCTCAACAAGTTTGGCCAGGGGCAGGACCTGATACTTATTGGCCGCCAGATAGTCCATCTGTTCGCGGAATCGTGCAACGCTGACGTTGGTGGTCGGATATTTATCTTCACCGAAGCGGTGGTAGATAAGGACTGTTACTTCCGGGATTGGTTCAGCCGAGGCTGAAGATAGCGGTTGGAACAGCCAGAGACAAGATAATAGCAAGAATGTGATCTTTCGGGAGACCTGATTATCTATAGCAGAAGGCATATGCTTAACCAACCTCGATTCCGCCGTCCCGCTGGGTAAATTTCAAGACCTTTATATCCTTGTACTGGATTGGTTTATCCACCAGAAAGCATTTATCATACTGTCTGAGATCATTGTACTGAATAAAATTCTTGAGCTCCCAGACATAAACATCACGCCGCTCTGAATAATTCAGCAGTCCGTCAGCCAGTTTGAGAGGATTCATGGTCCGCTTCCTGATCTCACGGAAATGGCGGTAGGCCGGCAACCTATTCAGGGTTAAAATATATGCCCTGATCGAGTCGAGAATAGAATCATACATTGCCACCTTATGGCCCTTGCCATCATCACGGTCTCTAGGCACGAGTCCTTTACCACTCCAGGTCCAGATGCCAAACAGATTATTACCCTCATTGGCAAACCGGGAGGTAGCCCATGACGATTCTATTGCGCCCTGAGCCATTATCATGCTTAGCGGGACCAGATCAACGCGACTGACCATCTCAGTCGCCGAATTTGTTCTGTATTTACGGGTCAGCATCATGATAAACTCGATTTCATCCATGGTCAAAACTCTGCCCCAGGCCCCATAATCATCGAAAAAAATCAATTGCTGATTTTCTTTGGGGAACTTGGCTAAAATAGCGCGTAATGCCATCTTTTCATTTCTAATCTCGTCAAGAGCAGTGAGAGCAACCGGCAATAGTCCATGGAAGAAAACCTTTTTCTTGATACTGGTGGCAAAGGCCTCGATATTATCAGGGTAGGAAGCAAATAAAAGAGGTGAAACCTGCCCCTTTTCATTTATTTGCCACAGATCATTCTCTTTGAGAAGTCCGATCATCTCTTCACCGGTTGAAACTCTGAGAAGAGTGGCGTTATCTGCGTAGATGTTAGCGGGGAAACTGCTGTTATTCTTAAAGATAAGCAGGGTGCTGATCATCCCAATGATGACGGTGATGGTAACGGCCAGCAGCGCCTGGACGTTGAGGCGGTCCACCTCCAAATTGCCGAAAAACATGTTTTTGGGGCATAAATCACCGGTAAGACACCCGGAGCTTGTGGGCATGATAGACTGGTGGCAGCTATTTTGCCGGTTTGCTTGATTACTCATAGACATACGATAGGGATTTTAAAAAGAGGAAGTTCGGAGGCATGCGAAGAAGTGAGTTTGTTTGACCAATAGCCATGATTGGTTAACCAAAGGATCGCTGATTTACTTAGCTAAGCGGAACTAATATCTCGTTGTGCATGACCTCTGAAAAACATTTGAACATTATTACTTAATTTTAATGCGATAATACATTATATAACACAAGTTAAGATTTATTTAAACAAAACCATCTTCCCATAAGTTAACAGGCTTTCCCAAGGAGAATTAACATGTCACTTAAAAATTTTGTAGCAATCCTTTTTGCCCTGCTGCTTTTTCCCTTAGCGGCCAGTGCTGAATTTCCAGAGGCTGACACCTCAAAAGCACCTCTGGTAATCATGGAAACCTCCATGGGCACAATTAAAATCGAATTGTTCGACCAAGAGGCCCCTTTAACGGTCGAGAACTTTCGTAATTATGTTAAGCAAGGCTTCTATAATGGATTAATCTTTCATCGCGTCATTCCCAAATTCATGATCCAGGGCGGCGGTTTTGAGCCGGGCATGAAACGTCGTAATCCTTCCCAGGCTCCGGTACCCAACGAGGCCACTAACGGCTTGAAAAACAAACGCGGCACCCTTTCCATGGCCAGAACCGGCAAGGTCCATAGCGCCACCAGCCAGTTCTTTGTTAATGTTGTTGATAATATCAGTCTCGACAACCGCGGCACCTTGCCCCACCAATTCGGTTACGCGGTGTTTGGTAAGGTTGTGCAAGGTATGGATGTAGCGGACAGGATCGTTGCCACCCCAGCGACCACGGTTTCCTCTGGAGCCGGTCAATTCAAAAATGTACCCAAGCAAGATGTGATGATAATCAAGATGTACGAAGAGGAAAAAAGCGAATAATATCTAGAAGTCACTCCCCTTTAAATGTTGTTCCGGTCTGCTATTGGCGGATTTTCTCTAGGAGATAGGAACGCACTTTGAAGGCCAGTGTGCCATCTGCCATAACAAAAAAGGCCCGTCTGATAGTTCAGACGGGCCTTTTTTTGAAATTTCAAACCAATGCTTGTTAGTAAACTATTCCTTGTTTTTCTCATCAAACAAACCGAGTGGCTTTTCTTCCGGCTGTTCCTCTTTGGGCGAAGTTTCCGCAACTCGCCGGACAACTCGCGAAGAGACCCGCTTGCCCTTGGCCGCAGCCCCTTTAATCAGGCATTCATCCAGATTAAAATCCTCAAAATTCCGTTTGGCTCTTTTATTGGGCGCGAAATGGGTTCGGAGCCAAACGCCTTTGCCGGTCTTAAGAAAGAGAATCTTTGACCGCTTGTGTTCCGGAAAGAGCCTGTATTCCTTTTCCAGAATGAATTTAGGCATCTTAAACCTTTTGATATAGGAAAGATTCTCCTGGCCATCCCGGTAAACAATATTGAAAAGTAATTTGTCACCGACCTTGCCGACCCAGGCCAGATCATAACCGACAAATATTTTGTCCGAGACATTAATCACCCGGTAAACACCATCACGACTTATCATCAGGATCTTATCGTATTCAGAACATGAAAAAGAATCCTGCTCACCCGCTTTGACTTGGTGACCAAGAAAACCGCTGTCACGGTCATAACCAACCGTCAGGTTCGACAAGGCAACCTTACGGACCTTGACTTCACTGAAGGTCTTGATTTCAGTGCGACGCGGGTATTGTTCGCCATATTTGGCAAGCAGTTTGTCTATATACTCGATCGAAAAACCGACCATGTCCTTAAGACTGGTCTCGATCTCTTTGATCCTGGCTCTGATCTCTCGGATATCTTTTTTCTTCTTGTTGAGGTCATACCTGGAGATCCGCTTGATCCTGATCTCCAGTAAGCGTTCGATATCTTCACGGGTCACATCCCTGACCAGTTTTTTCCGGAAAGGCAGGAGTGATTGCTCAATGGTCTCAATTACCGCCGCGAAGGACTTGCACTCCTCAATATCTTTATAAAGCCTCTTCTCGATAAATATCTGCTCAAGCAGGTGGGCGTGGAGCTTTTCTCTGTTGCGCTCAAGGTCAATGTGCAGCTCTTTTTCAAGATCGTCTTTTAACCTTGCGGTGTTGTAAGCCAGAACCTCGTTGACCCCGATGATAACCGGGCGATTGTCCTTAATGATGGTCAGGTTGGGGCTGATCGAAACTTCACAGTCGGTGAAGGCGTACAGGGCGCGGATGGTCTCAGCGGCATAGATGCCGCGGGCCAGCTTGATCTCAATCTCGACATTTTCGGCGGTATAATCGTTGATCGACATGATTTTGATCTTGCCGGCGCGGGCGGCTTTCTCAACACTCTCGATCAGAGACTCGGTTGTCGTCGAGTGGGGTATTTCGCTGATGGTAATGGTCTTTTCATCCTTCTCTTCGATCCGGGCCCGGCATTTAATCTTGCCATTGCCCTGATTATAACCACTTACATCGACCAACCCTCCCTTGGGGAAGTCCGGATATATCTCAACATCTTCGCCCAACAGGATTTGCTTCTGGGCCGCAAGTAATTCCTGGAAATTATGGGGCATAATCTTGGTGGCCATCCCGACGGCAATACCTTCAGCGCCGAGCATCAACAGCATCGGCAGCTTAGCGGGCAGAGTAATCGGTTCCAACATCCGGCCATCGTAAGAATCGGTAAAATCAGTCAGGTCCCGATTGAACATGGTCGCCCGAGCCAGCGGGGTCAGACGGCATTCGATATAACGGGCGGCCGAGGCCTTATCTCCGGTAAAGATGTTACCGAAGTTGCCCTGCCGCTCGATCAGAAACTCTTTATTGGCCAGATTAACCAGGGCCGCGAAGATAGAGGCATCACCGTGGGGGTGCAGCTTCATACAATCGCCAACCACATTGGCCACCTTATGGAAGCGGCCGTCATCCATGTTGTGGAGGGTCTGGAGAATCCTTCTCTGCACCGGCTTCAGGCCATCGCTGATATCAGGAATGGCCCGCTCCCTGATCACGTAGGAGGTGTAATCGAGAAAGTTGCGGTCAAACAGCGTATGTAGTTCACCGTAGTGGGTAAGAGCGTTCATGATGTCTCTTGAGTTTCCTTGCTAACCGAGCGGATCATCGCTCAAATTGTCCATAATATATTCTTTACGAACCGGCGTGTTCTTGCCCATATAAAACTCCAGCAGTTTGGGCACATCACTGAGCTTATCAATGGTCACTTGCTGCAGACGAATATCCGGGCCAATAAACTGTTTAAATTCCTTGGGGGAGATTTCTCCAAGGCCCTTAAAACGGGTGATCTCAACCTTGAGTTTCTTTTTGCCCCGTCCGCCAAGTTTCTTTTCGGCGGCCAGCCGCTCTTTGTCCGAATAGCAATAGAGGGTTTCCTGTTTATTTCTGACCCTGAAGATCGGGGTTTCCAAAATATAGACATGGCCCCTCTTCACCAGCGACTCAAAGTAATGGAGAAAAAAAGTCAGGAGCAGATTACGGATATGCAGGCCATCTACATCGGCATCGGTGGCCATAATAACCTTGTCGTAGCGCAAGGTTTCGACGGAATCCTCAATATTCAGGGACCGCATCACATTGTACATCTCGTCATTCTTATAGAGCAGGGTGAGTTGCTGACCGAAGACGTTCATCGGTTTACCCTTGAGCGAGAACACCGCTTGGGTCATGGGATCACGGGAACTGACGATTGAACCGGAGGCAGACTGGCCCTCGGTAATAAAAACCATATTTTCCCGACCCTCCTTGGAGGGTTTGTTTTTACTGGGATGATATTTACAGTCCTTGAGCTGGGGAATTTTCAGGGCAACTTTTCGGGCCTTGACCTTGGCCTCCTTGCGCACCTGTTGCAGCTCTTTCCGGACCTTGGCGTTATGCTGAATCTTCTGGATCACCACATCGGCCAGTTCGGTATTCTTGTAAAAATAATCAATCAGGACATCCTTGACCTGATTGACGATCCAAGCCCGGATATCCGTATTGCCCAGCTTGTTCTTGGTCTGCGATTCGAAGATCGGGTCCTTGACCTTGATGGCCACGGTCCCGACCACCCCATCGCGCACATCTTCACCGGCGAACTTCTTGCCGGCATATTCATTAACTCCTTTAAGGATTCCCTCCCGGAAGGCGGAAAGATGGGTGCCGCCTTCGTTGGTGTAGGTACCGTTAACAAAAGAAAAATATGATTCGCCGTAGCAATCGGTATGGGAGAAAGCAAATTCGAGGGTAGTGTCTTTATGATGGATCGGTGCGTAGAGCTGGGTGCCTTCGATCTCATTGTCCAAAAGATCGAGCAGGCCATGGGCTGAATAGAAAACCTCATCATCCAGATGAAGTTTCAGACCGGCGTTAAGATAGGCATATCGCCAAAGGCGTTTACGGATAAAATCCAGATTAAAGGAGTAATCTTCAAAAAGGTCGGGAGAGGGGGTGAACTTGACCAGAGTGCCATTCGGTTCAGCTGTTTTCCCGGAGTTCTGACCCGTCAGTTCACCGGTGACAAAATCCGCTGAGGCAAATTCACCCTCCCGATAAGCCGCAACCTCAAAACGAGTGGACAAAGCGTTGACCGCCTTAGTGCCGACCCCATTAAGCCCAACCGAAAACTGAAACACCTCGGTATTATATTTGGCGCCGGTATTAATTACCGAAACACATTCAACCAGTTTACCCAGCGGGATGCCCCGGCCATAATCCCGCACCGTTACTTCGCCTTCAGGGGTTACCGAGATATCGACCCGGTCACCCTCTCCCATAATAAACTCGTCAACGGCATTATCCACCACCTCTTTAACCAGAATATAGATGCCGTCATCCGGATGGGAACCATTGCCAAGGCGACCGATATACATACCTGGGCGCAGCCGGATATGTTCCAGCGAGCTCAGGGTCTTTATCTTATCTTCGTTATATTCGGTCATAGTCTACGTATCTTATGGATAAAACAGGTTTTTATTACCTTATTTTCTATCTTATAAACAGAGCCTAACTCGAAAATAAAAAATTGTTGGACTGGTGCTAATCAGCAAGCGTACAATCTATATCTTTCTTTCCTTATGGCCGCAATGATAATTTTGCCCTGACAGCTATCTATCGTCTATTTGGTCGGTATTTCATTTAATTAAAATCAATTACCTGAAAAGTAAAGATGGTGATGATTGTGAACACTTGCTCCCCCGAAGCTATGTAGTGACAGGTGGCAGAAAAAATATTAATCTAACGGTTCAAATTTTATGACTGTGATAGCAGAACAGTTTGTCGTAGACATTCTGTTTCTTAAAGATATGGATCGAGCAAGACAAACCAAGGCTGAAAATGACTGATATGGGAAATGACCCTCTTAAGACATCTAAAATCATCTGGCAACTGGCCGACCTTTACTCCGATAAAGATGACAGCAGGCTCCAGGAAGACCTTAAAAGCTCCGAGAAAAAAGCGGCTGAGCTAAGAAAGAGTTACGATGGTAAAATCGCTAAACTAGCGCCTGCTGAATTACTGTCCCTGGTAACGGCCCTTGAAGACCTGGAAAGCATGCAGGGGCGCATCTCCACCTTTGCCTACCTCAACTTTGCCACCCAGACCCAAAGCCCGGAAGCAGGCGCCTTCCTCCAACAGATCAAGGAATTCAATAGCAGCATAGGCAGGGAAACCGTCTTTTTCGAACTGGAATGGAACCAATTGCCGGCAGAAAAAGCCGAAGCTATACTGGCTGCCAAAGAGTTGGCCCATTATCGTCACTACCTGACCAGCCTCCGGCGCTACGCCCCCCACCAACTGTCCCGCCCCGAGGAAACCCTTCTGCTGGAAAAGGCCCCCGTTGGCCGCAGCAGCTGGAATAACCTTTTCGATAAGGTTATGGGCCAACTCAAATTCGGCAAGGAACAACGCTCCGAAGAGCAAGTCCTGACCGATCTCTATGCGGCCGACCGCCGGATAAGGAGCCAGGCCGCCCGTGATCTAACCGATGGTCTCAACAGCCAACTGCATATTCTGACCCACATCTTCAACACCATTCTGGCCGACAAGATGATCGATGATCGGTTGCGTAAGCATAATTCCTGGCTCAGTTCCATGAATCTTTATAATGAATTGACCGACTCAACGGTTGAGGTTTTGGTCAATGAGGTCACCAACCGCTACGACATAGTCCAGCGTTATTACAAACTGAAAGGCGATCTGCTGGAACTGCCGGAACTGGTCGACTATGACCGGTACGCCCCCCTGCCCCATCTGCCGGAAGGATCGATCCCCTGGCCGGAATGCCGCAAGATGGTTATCGACTCGTTTAATGAATTTTCTCCGGAAATGGCCGAAATCGGCGCCAGATTCTTTGCTGAGAACTGGATTCATGCTCCACTGTTAGAGGGCAAACGGGGCGGCGCCTTTGCCCACTCCTGTGTGCCGGAGGTTCATCCGTATATAATGGTCAATTACTCCGGGACCCTGCGGGATGTCTCGACCGTGGCCCACGAACTTGGCCACGGCATTCACCAGTATCTGGCCGCCAAATGTGGTTTTTACAATAGTTCGACCACTCTGGTCCTGGCTGAAACTGCCTCGGTCTTTGCTGAACTACTCCTGTTCCGCGCCCAACTGGATACTTTAAAAGATAAACAAGAGAGACGGGCCTTTACCTGCCAAAAACTGGAATCAATCTTCGCCACCGTATTCCGGCAGATTGCTATGAACCGCTTTGAGAATCTGGTCCACAATGCTCGCCGGGATCAAGGAGAACTTTCCACCGTCGACCTGGCCGCCCATTGGCTGGCCAGTCAGCGCCTGATGTTCGCTGATAGCGTCACCCTGACCGATGACTATGGGGTCTGGTGGTCTTATATCCCCCACTTCCTCAGTAGCCCCGGCTATGTCTATTCATACGCCTTCGGGGAGTTACTGGTCCTGGCCCTTTATAACCTTTACCAGCAGGATCAGGGAAAATTCGTCCCCATTTATCTTGAACTGTTAACGAAAGGCGGTAGTGCTGATCCTTACGAATTACTAAAACCATTCGATATTGATCTGAACTCCCCCACGTTCTGGCAGGGTGGCCTTAAGATTATTGATGATATGTTAAAAGAGGTTGAATAGCTTCCTCAATAAACAGGACAAACGATATAGCTATGATTGGAATATTTTTTTGGGTATTATTCCCGAAACGTTTATCCTAGATCTCAGGGCGAGGAATTGGTATCCTGCCGACCTCCTTCTCTTCACAGGCCATTAATAATGGAAAGCAATATAGACATTGACCGATAAAATGACTTTTTTTACTCCATCCGAAAAAAACAAGGGGAAAAGGCGCGGGATTGCGCGCTTTCTTCTCCCGTGCCTTCTCTTCTTGATCCTCCTCGGCGGCTGTGGATTTCCCACTATGGCCGGTCTTGTTGAAGGATTGAATCAACAGGCTGATCTGGAGTTGGTTTGTGATGGTTCTTCATCATACCTGTTGTTGCTTGACAGCCTCCTTGTTGAAGATCCGGACGATAAAGCACTACTGGTCAATACCACTAAGGCCTATAGTGCCTATGTTGCGGTCATGCCTGAGTGTGGCCGCCCGGGACGTTCGGCGATACTAAGCGAAAAAACCAGGCAATATGGCCTAAGACTACTTCTGGGAAATACCGGAATCAAGCAGAACGACACCCTTGACGAGCTATCAACAAAACTCCAGGCAAGCGGCAGAGGTGAAGTTGAAGCTTTATTCTGGGGGGCCTATGGTTGGGCCACCTGGATAAGTTTTCAGCAGGGCGCCCCGGCGGCGGTCATTGATCTGCCCAAAGTCGAAATGATCATGAAAAGGGTCGTGGAGCTTGATGAAACCTTCTACAACGGCGGAGCTCATCTCTTCCTGGGTATCTATTATACCTTAAAACCAGCCATCTACGGCGGCGACCCCGACGCCAGCCGCAGCCATTTTGAAAAGGCCCTGGCCATCAGCGCGAATATTTTCTTGCCGATCCAGGTCGCCTATGCCAACAACTATGCCAAAATGGTTTTTGATCGGGAACTTTACAAAAAACTTCTTGAGGAAGTTCTGTTATTTGATCTTTCAACCGCGCCGGCCCTTACTTTGAGCAACCGTATTGCCCAGAAGCAGGCCCGACGATTACTTAATGAAATTGATGAATATTTCTAACCCCGTTCTACGGGAAAACAGCAGAAACGGGATAAGTGCCTTAACACCAGGCTCCAACGTATTAGGCCATAAATATTCTTGGGTTTCTTGCTTTTTGTTACATGATTTCGCCTATAAGGCACTAAAGGGGAAAAATGCAAAGCTCTGGGTATAAGACAATTACGGCGCTCGTTCTGGCTCTGACCATCTTGCTGTTACCGGTAATAAGCCAGGCCGCGAAAGCAAAATACGTGTTCAAAATCGCCTCTCTGGTTCCGGAGGGCAGTGTCTGGGCCACCCATTTCAGAAATTTCTCCAGGGAAGTTACCGAAAAAAGCAATGGAGAGATAACTTTTAGGATCTACCCCGGCGGGGTCATGGGTGATGACCGGGCCATGTATAGGAAAATGCAGATCGGCCAGCTTCACGGCGGCGGTTTTACCATGGGCGGGATCAGTCAGGTAGTGCCTGATTTCCGGGTTCTGGGGATACCGGTCCTGTTTGAATCACTACAGGAAGTTGACAAAGTAATAGAAGTTCTTTTCCCTTCTTTCCAGGAAGCATTTGCGGAAAAAGGCCTGACGTTACTTGCCACAACAGAAGTGGGCTTTGTCTATACCATGTCCTCCGAGCCAATTAAAGACCTGGATCTGATGCGCAAGAGTAAGTGTTGGGTGCCATCAAACGACCCGGTAAACATGGCCTTTTTCGAAGACATCGGCATTTCCCCGATTCAGTTGACCATTCCCGATGTTCTGCCGTCCCTGCAGACCGGCCTGATTGACACGGTGTTCAATAGCTTTTACGGTTCCATTGTCCTCCAATGGTTCACCAAAACGGCCTATATAACCGATGCACCTTTTGGCTACGCCTACGGGGCTCTGGTCTTTTCCAAGAAGGCCATGGACCGACTGCCGGCAAATTATGCTGAGATGATTAAAGAAGTTGCTAAAAAGCATTTCTCTGATTTATTAATCGATACCAGAAAAAGCAATACAGAGGCCTTGCAGGCCCTGCAGGATAACGGCATTAAAGTAATTAAAGCAACACCCCAGGCTTTGCGGGAACTTGAGGTCCATCGGGAAAAGACCATTGCCAAAACCGTCGGCAAGGCATATTCCCAGAAAATATTTGATGAAACCATGCGGATTCTCTCTGAAATTCGCAGAATGGCAAGTGTTAAGGCGAATTAACTACCCCTATGATGAAATTATCACTCAGGAATATCCTGGCGAGCTGGTACAAGATTGAAGAAATAGCCCTGAGCCTGCTTCTTACGACGATGATAATCATGGCCTGTCTGCAGATTGCCCTGAGGGCGATCTTCTCTTCCGGTATTGTCTGGGCTGATCCGTTGCTGCGCTATCTGGTGCTCTGGTCCGGTTTTCTTGGGGCCGCCGTTGCGACCAGGATGGGCAAACACATTGCCATCGATCTTATCTCTCATCTCGTTCCCGATCTCATCTTGCACTGGCTGCAGGTCGCGATCCAGTTTTTTTCGCTATTGGTCTGCCTGATCCTGACCTACGCCTCGATTAATTTTGTTATTAATGAAGCCTCCTTCGCCAGCAGTCAGTTATTACTGGGGTTGTCATCATGGAAACTAAACCTGATCTTCCCGGTGTCATTTGGACTGATAAGCCTGCATTTACTGATCGCGGTGATTAGCGGAATCAGGGAAGCGTTGCCGCGAAGCAGTTCATGATTAACCGAAACAAGGACTCCGACCCAACAACGACAAACTGGAATTCACAAAGAGCAGCTACTCTGTTCAGTGCCCCTCAAGGTCACTCCGTTCTGAGCCCGCTCGTACGGGTAGCAATTTCAAGCCCCCTCGGAGTCTTCGCTTACCTGAGGGGAGTAAAAGACACAAGAATAACCGCTAAGGCATTAAATGTTGTTACTTAAACTAATAACCATGGTTCTGGCCTTACTCGGCTCCCCGATCTTTGTGATCATTGCCGCCTTCGCCCTAATTTCCTTTTACTCTATTGAGTTGGACAGTTCGGTGATCATCATCGAAATGTCCAGACTGGCTGAAACCCCTCTACTCCTGTCTCTACCGCTTTTTATCTTTGCGGGCACCATGCTGTCGGAAAGCAAAGCCCCCCGCCGGATGCTGAATTTATCCCAGGTCCTGTTAGGCTGGTTGCCCGGCGGCCTGGCCGTAATATCATTATTAATCTGCGCCCTCTTCACTGCCTTTACCGGTGCTTCCGGAGTGACGATTTTCGCCTTGGGAGGCCTTCTCTTTCCCGCCCTGATCAAAGATAATTATTCCGAGAAATTTTCTCTCGGCCTGTTAACCACTACCGGCAGTCTGGGACTTTTGTTTCCGCCCAGCCTGCCGCTGATCATCTATGGCGTAATTTCAGAAACCAGAATAGACCACCTGTTTCTGGCTGGAATTTTACCGGGCATCCTGATGCTGGTTTTATTGGCCGGGTACAGTATCAAAAAAGGTAAAGACGTTATTAAGGAAGATTTTAGTTTCTCGGGAGCGGACATCAAGAAAGCGCTCAGGGAAGCAGCCTGGGAGGTCCCCCTGCCCTTTATTATTCTGGGCGGAATTTATGGCGGGGTGTTTGTGGCTGGCGAGGCGGCAGCTGTTACCGCCCTTTATGTGCTGATTGTTGAGGTCTTCATCTATCGGGATATCAAGTTAAACCAGATCTCGCCAATCATGGTCAAGAGCATGGCCCTGTTCGGCGGCATTTTGATCGTGCTGGCCGCCTCGATGGCCTCGACCAATTACCTGATAGACCAGGAAATACCCACCAAACTCTTTGAATTGATCAGAGCGCATATCTCCAGTAAATATACCTTCCTGTTGCTGCTCAATGTCTTTTTACTGCTGGTCGGCACCATGCTGGATATATTTTCGGCCCTGGTGCTGATCGTGCCCCTGATTATCCCGATTGCCCAACTTTACGGGGTAGACCTGACCCATCTCGGCATTATTTTTCTGACCAATCTCCAGATCGGCTACTGCACTCCGCCGGTGGGGCTGAATCTCTTCCTGGCCAGCTACCGGTTCGACCGTCCGGTAACCAAACTGTATGCCGCCAGCCTGCCCTTCCTGGGGCTGTTACTTGCCACTTTGGTGATTATCACTTACTTTCCGTTATTAAGTCTTTTCCTGGTGAAACTCTGGGGTTAGCCCGCAATTTTTTCGTTAAATCCGCTTATGCCAAAGTTATCTCAAGGTTCTTCCCGGGTGAATTATCTTTCTACAGCCTTTTCAAAATTCCGTGTTTTGGTTGGCTGCAAAACGCAGTATGAGGGATGATAATAAATATCGTTTCAGCGCGATTCCCTCTCCCCGCAAACTCCCGAAAAAGTTATTTGCTCAGCAAGACCATGGTTTCAAGATGATGGGTTTGGGGAAACATATCAACCAATATAATTTTTTTAATCCCATATCCGTTTTTAGCCATCTCCTTGATGTCTCTGGCCAGAGTTGCAGGGTCGCACGAGACATAGATAACCAGCGGGCTGCCGACGCCATCCAGGAAAGGCACAATCTCCCGACAACCACGTCGGGGCGGATCGAGTAGAACCAGGTCGAAAACTTCCTCGGTTGCGCCGAACTCCTTAATCCCCTCCACCGCCGATTTACGTATAAACGAACAATTGCTGAGCCCGGCAAGTTCGGCGTTTCTTTCAGCGCTACGAATAGCGGCCCGCTGTAGATCCAAACCGACAACTTCATTTAACTTCGCCGCCAGGGGGATCGAGAAATTACCCATCCCGCCAAACAGATCCAGACCGCGCTTAACCGGTAGTTCCGCAACCCAGTCAAGCAGGGTCTCAATCATTCTTTCATTCTGCGCCAGATTGACCTGGCTGAAACCTCCCGCCTCCTGACCAAGGGTATATGGGGCAATGCCGTGATTTTTCATGGCCGGAAAAGGCAGCAACAACAGCAACGAGCGGTCCTCATTGGCCAATTTTGATCCGCAATAAGGCCCCTGAATCTGCTCTCCCTCAGCCGCCAGATAAACAGCCTTAACCAAGTCAAGATCGTCTATCGCTTGACCGGCAGCCTTGGCATCAGTCGGCCGGGGTTTGCGTCGGAGGTTGACAATCAAAACCAGACTGTTATCCCCTGGACTGGTCAGCAACTCAACTTCACGGGCCAAGCCAAGCAGATGATCCATCGCTTCACTGCTGGGAAACTTTTCCAGGACCTTATTTATCTCCTCCATAGCCAACGGACATGACTCGATCTCCTCAAGATCATGGCTGAGATTACGAAAAAAACCGTAACCACCATTTTTATCAATCTGTAACCGCAAGCGCTGTCGGTAACCAAAGGGCTGGGGGGCAGGCAATGGTTTTTCTATAACCTTTGCCAGTTCCGCCTCGGTAATGACTTTGGCGCCGATAAGTTGTTCGCGAAGAATATTTTCTTTTAATTCAAGTTGAAAATCATATTCGGCATGTTGAAGGTCGCAGCCGCCGCAAACACCAAAATGGGGGCAATAAGGTTCAACCCTGTGGGGGGAAGGTTTAAGTACTTCAAGCAATTCCGCCTCCATATATTTTTTCTTACGCCGCTTGGCGCGCACCAGGATCTCCTCACCGGGGAGCGCGTAGGGCGCCATGACCACCATGCCATCTGCCAGTCGACCAAGACCAAGACCGCCGGCCACAACTTTATCAATCATAACTTTTTCTGTTTGCACGATTTTCTCCATAAGACTTGTAAACTTTTTTTCGTTGGTCGATTGTACTGTATTGTCAGATAAGTCGCAGTGAGTTATTATACTCAAGTTACAGAAAGTATTAGTTTCAAGAAAACGAAAGATATTAATGGTGAAATAGTATGAAAAATATCCTGGTCGTTGATGACGAAGAAGCAATCCTGGTCACCATGGTAGAGTGGTTTGCTTCCGCCCATCCTAACGACAATTATAATATTTTGGTGGCTGACAATGGCATAGAGGCGGTCAAAAGTCTGAGCTCCTACAAAATAGATCTGCTGATTACAGACTTGAATATGCCAAAGATGGACGGTTTTGAACTTCTGGCCCACGTGAATAATGGCTACCCGGTTGTTCCTGTAATCGTTATGTCTGCCTTTGACACGCCTGACATAAAAAATAAAGTCAAAAAATTGGGTGTTCTTCTTTTCATTTCAAAGCCTTTTTCCACTGATGATCTTGATGCGATCGATTTTGAAAAGATTTTCGGTAAAACAGCTGAAACAGAAGAGACCCAAGCCCATATCAACGGCATAACCCTGCAATCTTTCTTGCAGCTGATAAATATAGAGAGCAAGACCTGCACCTTAACCATCAAGTCCAAAGGGAAAAAAGGTCTGATCTTCGTTGATAAAGGCGATTTAATGAACGCCAGAACCGGAAAAAATGAGGGTAATAAGGCCGCTCAAGAGATCATTTCCTGGGATAATAATGGTCTGACCATCGAGATTGAACATAGTTGTTCTGAAACCGAAAAGAATGTCGATTACACCATCATGAGTCTATTGATGGAAGCGGCCCGCATGGAAGACGAGCGTTCTGCCAAGGCAACAGAAAAAGCTAGTGCTCCAGTTAAACCTCCTCCCCCCAAACCAGTCCCTCCGGCAGCGCCTGTAAAGCCCGCCGCTCAAGCGAAACCTGCTCCAGTCACGACGGGAGCAGGGATCGATTTACATAAACTTAATCTGGTAAAAGTCCAAACAATGTTGAAGGAATTTGCCAGCCTGGACGGCTTTTCCGGGGCGGTTTTGGCTACTACCAGCGGTGATATCCTGCAGGTTGTCAGAACAAAAAGCAGTAAAGTAAACCTTGAGCAGGCAGCAATCTATGCCAACAATATTATGGCCACCTCCCATAAATCAACATCCAATATAAAACTTGATGGCAAAGTAGAAATGGTCCAGGTTGACACCAAAGCCGGTCATATGCTGATTTCGGGACAAGGCGGCATTAATGTAATGCTGATTCTGGCAAATACCAGCAGCTTAGGGCTGGGCAAGATCATGGCCTCAAGAACCCTTGGGGAAATAATGAAAGATCTAAAAAAATAAAGTTAAAATCTAGCAGATTTACCATAAAAAGGGGCCATGCCTGGACAGGCATGGCCCCTTTTTATGGTTTTAATTTCAGCGAGCTCAACAGTTTCTAAATTAATGCCTAGAGTTTAGTACTTCTGGTTGGCGTATTCCAGCCAGCCGCCCGCCGTAACCAGATCATCATCGAATTGATTGAGCGCAAACGAAAAAGACAATTCTTTACCGCCGTCTTTCACCTTAAGATTTGTACCATTAACTTCGACTGCAAGATTCTCGCCGAGACTGAATATCTGGTCGATCTCCTCTTTCTTGAGTTCAATGGCGAGCATCCCGCAATTAAACATGTTCTGCCGGAAAATCCTGGCAAAACTCTCGGCAATTACGACATTGATGCCATTAACCTCAAAAACCCAGACTGCATGCTCTCGCGATGAACCACAGCCAAAATTAGCCCTGGTTATAATTACCTTCGCATTCTGCATTTTCTCCGAGGCAGGGTCAAAACCCTCCATTTTAAGATCTTCCAGCATAAAGGGCTTAAGCGCCTCTTTGCTGTTTTCAGTCAAATACTTGGCCGGGATAATTTCATCTGTATTGATATCATTTTTGTCCAGGCAGATAGCCGGACCGCCGAATGTCTTTTTCATCAGTATTCCTCTGTACTATACATCAATCAAGTAAGGGTCTGGGGTCGGTAATATATCCGGTCACAGCAGTAGCAGCAGCCGTAAGAGGACTCATTAGATGAACCATACCGCCTTTGCCCATGCGACCATTAAAATTACGATTGGTAGTTGAGGCACAGACCTCACCTTCAGCCAGGACCCCATTACTCATCCCCAGACAAGCGCCACAGGTAGGGTTAGTCACACAAAAACCGGCTTCCATAAATTGCTGAATTATACCCTCGGCCATGGCCTGGCTGTAAACCTTGGGAGTTGCAGGAGACAGAACCCCACGTACGCCGGCGGCCAGCTTGCGCCCACCAATTATCCGGGCCGCTTCCCGAAGATCTTCAATGCGGCCATTGGTGCAGGAGCCCATATAGACTTGGTCAACCTTGGTCCCTTCCATTTCACTTACGTCTTTAACCTCATCAGGCTTATAGCCATAGGTTGCCTGGGGAACCAGGCTGCTGACATCGAGGTTAAACTCCCCGCTGTATTCAGCATCAGAATCGGAATGCCACTTGGTGAAATCGGCCACCGCATCATCTATGGTTACATAATCGCCACTTATAAAGGGCCAGAGATATTCAGCTGTGACCTGATCAGGCATACATACCCCGCAAGTGCCACCAGCCTCAATTGCCATATTGCATAAGGTCATCCGCGATTCCATACTCATCTGCTCGACCACCGGCCCGCAGAATTCCATGACCTTGTCGGTGGCGCCATTGACCGTCAACTCACTGATGATCTTTAAGATAACATCTTTGGCATAAACACCATTAGGCAGGGCTCCGGTTAAATTTACCCGGAGAGTTTCCGGAACCCGAAAGGAACAGACTCCTTTTAAAATGCCAACCTCAAGATCGGTGGTACCCACGCCAGCGGCAAAAGCCCCGAATGCGCCATGGGTACAGGTGTGGGAATCACCCATAATCACCGTGTAACCGGGACGGACAAAGCCCTTTTCCGGGAACAGGGCATGACAGACCCCATTTTCACCGATATCAAAAAAATCCCGGATATTCTGCCGTCTGGCCCAATCACGGATAATCTTGGCCTGGGTAGCAGTTTTGGAATCCTTAGACGGGGTGACATGATCAATAACCACCTTGATCTTATCCGGGTCAAAAACCCGATCTATACCCCGCTCGACCAAATCATTAATCGCAATTGGCGTGGTGATCTCATGACACATCACCACATCGAGATCGAGGACCACATTACCGGGGGTCGGAATATCACGGGTATGGGCTGCGAAGATCTTCTGTGCTATGGTTTTACCCATTTTCATGCCTCCAACTATGACAGAGAATCAAATAACTATTAGGGTGTTTCAGTAAATATAAGTTCACCCTGTTAAATCAGCAAGATAAGGAATGGCATAATAGTTGATGATAAAAACTTTTCAAGATTGTTTTGCCCTAATCAATAAAAAAATCTTCTTAAAATCCCCCTAATCTTCAGTAAACTTGGCATGGCTGCGTAGCCTCTTGATTTATTGGTTAAAAAACCAACAAGATCATATCTAAAACGAAAGTAGAAACACTCTCCTGGCGGGGAAAAACTTGACCTTTACTAAAAAAAACTGCTATTAAAACTATAACCTTTTGAGAATGATAAATTCTCTGTTGGGTTATTTCTTGTTAAAAAGTCGGGGAGGATAATTGATGACCCAATCCGGGACTTCAATTGAAGATAGCAATAATAATATCCAGTTTCTCACATCTCTGATCAAGGAGATATTCGTTGCCGAATTTGGCTCGGACTCGGATCTTCTTAACGATATCCTTATTGACATCGCCGAACTATACCAGGGCAAGTGGGATTCTCACCAGTCCTGCCAAACCGGTTATCATGATCTTGGTCATGCCTTGGACGTCACTCTGCTGACTGCCAGAATGATAGGAGGATGGAATAGCCTGAATGACCATGACCATCCCAAAATCGGCCCAGATCTCTTCCTGGCTGCCATCGCCAGCGCCCTCTTTCACGATTCCGGTTATATCAAGGCTAAAGATGACCCCAAGGGAACCGGAGGCAAATATTCATTTAATCACGAAGCCCGAAGCATGGCTTTGGCCCGCTCTTATCTTGCCCGTAAAAATTGGCCTGCCCGTACTATTGATCTGGTCCCCGCTATAATTTCTCTCACCAGATTCAACGTGCCCCTGCAGTTCGAAGGTCTTTTTGAATCCAAGGAAGAAGATGTGATAGGCCGAATGATGGCGACCGCCGACCTGGTTGCCCAGATGGCCGATGTCAACTACATGGATCGCATCAAAGACCTCTACAACGAACTCAAGGAAGCCTATGACTTCGAGAGTATCGCGGCTCTGGAGAAAAGTGGCTATAAGGTTTTTTCCTCTGCCCAAGAGATGATAGATGGCACCATGGACTTCTATGAAAATTTCGTGATCCCTCGGTTGGAGGAGTTAAACCACATGGATCATTATCTGATGGAATTCTTCAGTGAAGGGCGCAATCCTTATTTGGAAAATATCACGGCAAATCTTTCCGGCCAGCTGGCAACGAAACGGCATAGTTGGCAGCGACTGGGAGACGTTTTAAGTGAACTCGGCATGGCAAGTCAGGATCAGATCCAGGCCGCTTTGAAACTCCAGAGTCAATCACGCAAAATCAGAACCAAGGTTGACAAAGCACCTAAATCCCTACCCCTCAGCGAGACCCTTATTGCCTGGATGGAAGGGACCCTGTCTGCAGGAAAATGCATCGGAGAATATCTGATGGATATGGATATCCTCAGCCCGAAACATCTTCGCACCGGGCTGTTGCATCAGGTACTACCGGCTAACATGATAGAAAGTCTCTCCCGCAAGGAACTGGTTTTTCTCCTGCAAATATCCCTGCTGCGGCAGAATATAAGTCGGGGGCCATGGCTGTTGAACCAGATCTTGGAAATGACCAACGAACGTTTAGCCTGTGAAGGCAGCCATATTCTCCTGGCCAAAGCCGAAAGCCAGGAGATGCTCATCGCCGTTCCTACCGGCCCTAACAGGGATCAGCTTGACGGGCAGATCTTCCCGGCCGACAAGGGGTTGGCCGGCTGGGTTTTCAGCCATGGCCACCCCGCCATTGTCACGAATGTTAGCAAGGACAAGCGTTTTGACTCAGAGATCGACAGAAAGGCCCGCGGGAAATATGATACCGAGTCTATCCTGGCAGTACCGCTTAACATAAATGGCGAGCTTATCGGGGTAATGGAGGCAATTAATAAAGTTGAAGGAGAATTCACCGAACACGACCTGAATATTCTCACCTTGATTGCCAACGTCATTACTACCTCGCTGGAAGGTGTTTTTCACCTTCAGGGTCCCTGCTCCTGAAGCATGTTGTTTTAATCAGCCCTACCCAGGTCTGTGTGCAACTTTATTAAGATCAACATTTTATCTTTGTTACTCTCTCTTGCTTGACAGAGATCATCTGTAAACCAGACGAAATATAATATGCTATCGTTTAAAAAAAATATCCCAGTCAATGATTTAACCCAAAGCATCCCCGTCCTGTTCTCGGTGTTACTGGTCGCGTCACTAATCATCTTGTCTGCTGACAAACTCGAAGCAGCCCACGGTATCAGTATCGACGGCAAGCTGAAATATTCGGCCGATTTTAATAAGTTTGCCTACACCTCAGATCAGGCCCAAAAAGGCGGCCATCTGGTTCTGCACAGTCTGGGCAGTTTCGACAAGATGAACCCCTATACCTTGAAGGGAGAGGCGCCCGACGGCTTGTCGATGTTTGTCTATGAGAGTCTGGCCATAAAAAGCCTGGACGAGCCCTTTGCCGAGTACGGCCTCATTGCCAAGGATATTGTTTTGGCAGAAGACAGGATGTCCGTGGTCTTCACCATAAATGGCCAAGCCAGATTCTCTGACGGAACCCCCGTTACCTGCGAGGACATCAAATTTTCACTGGAGACTCTCAAGAGCGACAAAGCCAACCCGCGCTTTCATTTTTATTATAAGGATATCAAGGATGCAGAGATAATCGGTCCAGACCGGATACGTTTTAATTTTGCCCGAAAGAACCGGGAACTGCACATGATCGCCGCCGAGCTTCCGGTCTTATCGAAGAAATTCTACACAGACCACCCCTTTACCGATCCGTCCCTGACCCCGCCCCTCGGCTCCGGACCTTACATTGTCGCGGAATTTAAGGCCGGCAAATCTATAACCTATAAAAGGAACCAGGATTATTGGGGGGCTGATCTGCCCGTGCGCCGTAATCAATTTAATTACGACAAGATCACGATCAAATACTATAAAGATCAGAGCGTCTCCCTTGAGGCATTCAAGGCCCATGAATTCGATTTCATGCAGATTAACGTTGCCAAACAATGGGCCAGGGATCTGCAAGGAGCCAAATTTCAGGAAAAACAACTCATCAAGGAGACCTTGCAACACAGTAACAATCTGGGCATGCAAGGGTTTGTGATGAACACCCGCCGTGAGCTTTTTCAGAACCGCAAGGTTCGGCAGGCACTTGGCCTGGCCTTTGATTTCGAATGGACCAACCGTTCACTGTTCCACAATCAATACACCCGGAACAATAGCTACTTCAGCAATTCACCTCTAGCGGCCTTGGGCCTGCCCCAGGGTCTGGAAAAAGCATATCTGCTGCCCCATCAGGACCAGCTCCCCCCCGAGGTTTTCACCACCCCGCTCAAGGCGCCGATGTCGGCAAACCGTACTTCCCTGCGCAAAAATCTAAAAAAAGCCCAAAAACTGCTCAACGAGACCGGTTGGCAGATCAAAGACGGGCGCTTGACCAACAGCGACGGTCTACCATTCGAGTTTGAGATCCTGCTCTATTCACCTTTTTTCGTCAGGGTCATGGAGCCGTACACGAAAAATCTGGCCAGATTAGGCATTAAAGCCTCGATCCGCCAGGTCGACGTGGCCATGTACATCAACCGGGTAAAAAAATTCGACTTCGATATGATGGTCAATGTTTACGGGCAATCGCAATCTCCCGGCAATGAACAGGTCGATAACTGGCACTCAAGTTCCGCTGACCGTGAAGGATCGGGCAATCTCATCGGCCTGAAAGATAAGGTTATCGATGATCTGGTTGAAAAAATCGTCTATGCCGCCACTCAGGAAGAGCTGACCGCTGCCTGCAAGGCTTTGGATCGAGCTCTGTGGTATGGTTTCTACGTGGTGCCCAACTGGTTCATCCCCTATCATCGGGTTTCTTACTGGAATAAGTTTATTAAACCGGCAAACCCGCCCAAATATTATTCGCCAATGGATGCCCTGATGACTTGGTGGGCCAAAGATCAAGCGGCAAAGGGTACGAACTAGAGCTTTATGGCCGCTTATATTATCCGCCGAATCCTGCTGATGATTCCGACCCTGTTCGGGATCATGCTGGTAACATTCACCATCACCCAATTCGTGCCGGGCGGGCCGGTGGAAAGACTTATTGCCCAGATAGAGGGCCAATCACTCGGTGGAGAGGTGCGAGCCTCGGGCAACGGGCTCTACCAGGGCACCAAAGGTTTGGACCAGGAAAAAATCAACCAGCTCAAAGCTCTGTACGGTTTTGATAAACCGCCGGTTGAACGTTTCCTGACCATGATGAAAAACTACCTGCTGTTTGATTTCGGTGAGAGCTACAATCACCATAAAAGCGTGGTAAAACTAGTCATCGAAAAATTACCAGTCTCGATGTCACTGGGCCTCTGGTCCTTCTTTATTGTCTATCTGACCTGTATTCCTCTAGGGATTAAAAAGGCAGTAAAAGACGGTTCAAAATTCGACGTCATTTCAACTTCCGCCATCTTGGTCGGTTATGCGATTCCCGGTTTCGTCCTGGCGATATTACTGATTGTTCTTTTCGGCGGCGGCAGTTTCTGGGATATCTTCCCCTTGCGTGACCTGACCTCAGACAACTGGTCGGATTTGGGGCTAATGGCCAAAATCCTCGATTATCTCTGGCACATGGTCCTGCCGATAATATCAATCACGGTCGGCAGTCTGGCAGTCATGACCCTCCTGACCAAAAACAGCTTTCTGGAAGAAATCCGCAAGCAATATGTGTTGACCGCCAGAGCCAAAGGCTTGAGCGAAAACCAGGTCCTCTACCGCCATGTTTTCCGTAACGCCATCATCCCGATAATCACCGGTTTTCCGGGCTCCTTCATCGCCGCCTTCTTCACCGGCAGCCTGCTCATTGAAACGATATTCTCCCTCGACGGATTGGGGCTGCTGGCCTATGATTCCATCGTCCAGCGGGATTATCCGGTGGTACTCGGCACCCTCTATTTCTTCACCATCATTGGCCTGATCGCCAGACTGCTGTCTGATCTCAGTTACGTGGTCGTCGATCCCCGGATAACCTTTGAAAGCGTTGAGTCGGAATGAGCAAGCCGCACCGTGGCATAATGCAGCGTCGCTGGGATAAGTTTAAGGCCAATCGCCGCGGCTATTGGAGTTTGCTGATCTTCTCCTTCCTTTTTGTAACCTGCCTCTTTGCCGAGGCAATCAGCAACGACAAGCCCTTTATCGTCCACTACGACAACGCCTATTATTTCCCGATTATCCAGTCGTATCCCGAAACCACTTTCGGCGGCGACTTTGACAGCGAGGCCGATTACCGCGATCCATACATTCTGGCAAAAATCACCGAGCACCGCAACTGGGCTATCTTCCCGTTTAACAAACACGGCTATGCCAGTATTAACAACGAACTGAACCAGCCGGTTCCCTCGCCTCCCACCCACGACAACCTGTTAGGTACCGATGACCGGGGCCGTGATGTCCTGGCCCGCTTAATCTACGGCTTCAGGCTCTCGGTTCTGTTCGGCTTCGGTTTAACGGCGGTGGGCACCCTGTTCGGCATTATTGCCGGGGCAGTCCAAGGCTATTTCGGCGGCCGGACCGACCTGTTTTTCCAACGTTTCATCGAAATATGGAGCGCCATGCCGGAGCTTTACCTATTGATCATCTTTGCCGCTGTGCTTAAACCGAGCATCATCCTGCTCCTCATTTTACTTTCAATGTTCGGTTGGATGGGGTTGTCGGACTACGTTCGGGCCGAATTCCTCAAAGGGCGGAATATGGACTACGTCAAGGCGGCCAAGGCGCTGGGGGTAGGCAACCTGACTATCATGTATCGTCACCTGCTGCCCAATGGCATGACTCCGGTTATAACCTTTCTGCCCTTTCGGATGTCCGGCGCCATTCTGGCCTTGACCAGTCTTGATTTCCTGGGACTGGGCGTCCCTCCCCCATCACCCAGCCTCGGCGAGCTTCTCGCCCAGGGGAAAAGCAATATTGAGGCCTGGTGGCTGTCATTAACGACCTTCGGCGTGTTGGTCGGCACTCTGGTTCTGCTGATCTTTATCGGCGAAGCCTTGCGTGAAACTTATGACCCCCGGAAGATATAATGACTGACCAGCGCCAACCGCTACTGGAGATCAAAGACCTCTCTGTTTCCTTTCACAGTGAAGGTAAATCGTCCCAGGTCCTCCATGATGTCTCTCTGGCGATCAACCCAGGCGAAACAGTGGCCCTGGCCGGTGAATCAGGCTCGGGCAAATCCGTGACCGCCCTGTCGATCCTGCAGCTTCTGGATCGCGATGGTGCCGAAATCAGCGGCGAAATAAATTTCGGCGGCCGGAACCTGACCACCTTGGATGAACCGGCCATGCAGAAGATCAGGGGCAACCGGATCGCCATGATCTTCCAAGAACCCATGACCGCCCTGAACCCGGTTTACAATATTGGCTGTCAGATAATTGAACCGCTGATGATCCATCGGGGCCTGAACCGTCAAGAGGCCAGAGCCCGGGCCATAGAGCTGCTCGACCGGACCGGTATCCCGGATCCGGCCAGCAGAATCGACAATTTTTCATATCAACTTTCCGGTGGTCAGCGCCAGCGGGCAATGATTGCCATGGCCCTGGCCTGCAGTCCGGATCTGCTTATTGCCGATGAACCGACCACTGCTCTGGATGTGACTATCCAGGCCCAGATCCTAGCCCTGATCAAGGATATTCAAGAGGAAATGGGCATGGCGGTCCTGTTAATTACCCATGATCTGGCCATGGTCCGCAAATCCGCAGATCGGGTTAATGTCATGCATCAGGGCCATATAGTTGAGGGCGGCCCCACCGAAACAATCTTCACTTCACCGCAGGACTCCTATACCATTCGTCTTCTTGACTGTGTACCCCAGGGACGCCCCCAACCTAAACCGGAAACACCGCCGCTGTTCGAGATCAAAGACCTGCGCTGTCATTTCCCAATTAAAAAAGGCTTTTTTCGACGTACAGTTGGGGTCATAAAGGCGGTGGACGGGATCAACCTGACGATCAATGCCGGTCAAACCCTCGGTATTGTTGGCGAATCAGGTTCCGGCAAGAGTACACTGGGAATGTGCCTGCTCAAACTAATCGGCGCCAGAGGTTCAATCAAATATAACGGCCAGGATCTCATGGCATTAAGCAACAAGCGGATGCGCCCATTGCGAAGAGAGATCCAGGTCGTCTTCCAGGATCCATTCTCATCCCTGTCGCCGCGGATGACCGTTGCCGAGATAATCGGGGAAGGACTTAAGGTCCATAAGATCGGCAAGGACAAAGAAGAGAGGCGGCGGTTAATTGACGAAGCCCTGGCAAATGTCGGCCTGGAAGGAGAGATGGCTGATCGCTATCCCCATGAATTCTCGGGCGGTCAACGCCAACGCATCGCCATCGCCAGGGCCATAATTCTCGAACCCCGTTTTCTGGTCCTTGATGAACCAACCAGCGCGCTAGACATGACCATTCAAGCCCAGATCATCGATCTGCTTAAGGATCTGCAACAACGACTGGAAATGACCTATCTGTTCATCTCCCACGACCTGCGGGTAGTCAAGGCCCTGTCGGATGAAGTGGCCGTAATGCTCGATGGCTGCATCGTTGAACAGGGACCGACCGAAATATTTGACCAGCCCCAACATCCCTATACCCGCAAGCTCTTCGCCGCCGCCTTCGACCTCGAACATCAGAATTGATCATACAAGATTCAGGAGCCGGGAGTCAGAATGGAATAGCTTGTTGTGGGGAGTTTTCTTCTTAAATTCTGACTCCTGTCTTCAACTGAATGCGCTTAGCTAAATAATTACGAAATTTACGTATCTTCAGCAGGTGGTCACAACCAGGAAAGTTGAGTTACATCAACTGATGCCTGGGGCAGTGAGCACCCGGAAAGATGGAGACTATTCTTCAGCTGTCAAGTTGATATTGCATAATATTATCCAGCAATCTTGATTAACCCCGCCCTCCGACAGGCCCAATCAGTAGATTTATCCAATTATTCAGGCAGATAAACAAAAACAAGCTTGCGGCATAAATCTTGAAAAATAACAGCCCTAGAGATAGATGAAAGTGTCATTAACCGGTAAGCCGGGTGAGGACTTACCCGACAAGTTCTGCTGGCAAAATTAGAGATGATAACCAGGCGCAGATATAAAGTAGTTTTAATGGCCTTCTGGCTTATTATCATTGCTGCGGCGATAACTTACCTTGTCTCATCGGACCTTGGCTGGAATGAACTCCACGAAAGACTGGGAGCATTGATCAAATTATCCGGACCGTGGGCGCCATTTACATATATCGCATTTTATTCGTTCAGGTCGCTTGTCTTTTTCCCGGCCAGTGTCCTGACGATTATTGCCGGAATACTCTTCGGGCCCTGGTTTGGTTTAATTTTCACCATTGTCGGTGAAAACATCAGCGCCAATGTTTCTTTTGTTGTTGGTCGATATTTTGTGCAAGATTTCGCCGAATCCGTCGCAAGCAAGAACAGATTTATCAATAAAACATTCTGCCGCACCAGAAAAAATGGTTTCATGACTGTTTTAATTATGCGTCTTTCCTTCGTACCTTTTGATCTGGTCGGCTATTTTTCCGGAATTTGCAACATCAGGCAGAAGGAATTTGCTCTAGGGACCTTACTAGGGACTATTCCAGGACTGCTGACCTACACCATGCTGGGTAGTTCGGTGGCAAACATCAATCTATTGTTTGTTGCCCTCGCGACCTTGATTATTAGTTTATTAATCGCCTTATTCTTACGAAAGACTGGCCATAGCTACGTTTACTGAAAATGATGCGCAGCATCGGGGGGGATACTATGTTGAACTTACGAAAAACCCTTTTAGTTTTACTGTTGTTAAGTTCTCTCGTCACCGGTTGTGCTCTCACCAGCCCTCCTAGTCTAACCGATAGCGGTGAGGGGATAATCAAGGCGAGCTCCTCACCATTGATGTGGCAAAAGATCAGAAGCCCCTTATTTACATCCTGGGAGGATGCTGACAATTATGTGAAAAACCTTAAATTAGGTGGATATTCCGACTGGCGACTGCCAACCAGTGAGGAATTTTTAGAACTCTATTTTGTTTTCGACTTTGGTAATGCCAAGGCCAAAGATTACGGCATCATCATTGAAGGCAACTATTGGTCGGCCGGGAAAGACGGGCCGGTATTCTGCGGAGCCTGGAAGGATGGTGACAGCTGTGAGATATCAAGAAACTATCAACCTGCCACCAAAGGTTATGTCAGGGCAGTAAGGCCGTGAAAATAAAATCAGGCTTGGCTTATATATAATCCAGAACTTTTGTCGTTATTTTTTATAAGTAACAATTCAGACCTGGTATAGCAGAAGCCTTAGACGAGGTTTCAATCTAACCTTTGATGTTAGCAGGCCTACTTAGCCCAGCGACCGCATACATTTTCTCATGGCCTAAAAATTGGCAACCAGGGCCGCAGCCAGGATAGTATCGGTATCATCCAGGGTGGCGGGAACCGGAAGATTATCATACTTGACCGTATAACTGACCTTCAGCGAATAGTTAGTGTTCAGGGCCGAGGTTATCGCGGTTTCGGAAATGATATTGTAATCTTCGCTCTCGTCAAAATTATGCAGGTATTCCAGGCTCTGGGAGAATTTGTTGGTGTCGTTGAAAGCAAATTCATACTTGCCGAAAACCCGGCCTGATATGAAATCTTCTTCCTTGTTGTTGGAATACTCCTCGCTTACATAATTCAATCCTGCCTCTGCGGAGAGAAAATGTTTAGGCCCCGGCAAAACCTTGAAACCTACCCCGGGACCGGTATAAATGCGGGAATCAAGGCCGGCAAAGGTGTCTTTAGCCCATCCGGCGTTGAGATAGGTATAGAACCGCTCCGTAAAAAGGTAATCCCCCCGCAGTTCCGTGTAATAGCTTTCCGCGTTACGGGTACCGTCACTTGTGCTGGACATGCTTCCCAACTTCCAGGAACTAGACAATTTGTCTGATAATTTAACTTTCAGCTCGTTTTTAAAGGAAAGGGTCGATGTATCGGTGTTGCCACCGGTTTCAACATAGGAAAGTTCCGCCTCGTCAGACCAGTTTTTCTCCTCTGCCTGGGCCGTTGACATAACACAAACCACAACCGTCACCACACTGGCAACAATAATTCTTTTCATAAGATCATCCTTTGCAAATTTATGCGGAAGTATTCTGAATATGGACATCCCGTTGTGGAAATGGGATTGTAATTCCATTTTCTTCCAATACCTGTTTTGCCTTCTCTGTTGTATCGAAATACACATTCCAATAATCGCTAAAATCACACCATGGTCGGACAACAAGGTTGACTGAGCTGTCCGCCAACTCTGAAACCGCCACTACTGGAGCAGGTTCTTTCAAAACTCTCGGATCTGCCGTTATGAGATTTAAAAGAAGGTCCTTGGCTTTCGGAACATCGGATTCGTAGGCAATGCCAACCAGTAAATCAACTCGTAGCTGCCCCTCTGCCGAATAATTAGTGATACTGCCATTGGACATAGCGCCATTTGGGATAATTACTCGCCTGTTGTTTGGAGTAAGCATAATGGTATTAAATATTTGCACTTCCTTTACAACGCCAAGGTGCCCTTGAGCTTCTACCAAGTCCCCCACATTATAGGGTTTAAAAATAAGAATCAGGACACCACCGGCAAAATTTGCCAAGCTTCCCTGCAACGCCAAGCCAATAGCCAGACCTGCGGCACCCAAAACAGCTATAAAAGAGGTAGTTGCTATACCAATCATTGAGGCAACACTGATGAACAACAACGCTTTAAGCGTCCATGAAATGAGGCTGGTAATAAAAGGTAACAATGTTTTGTCTGTCTTCGATTTTTCAAGGGTCTTTCGGCTCAGGTTTACTACAGCCCCTATAATCCAGAGTCCTATGATAAGGGTAATAATTGCCAGAACCAATTGGGGGGCGTATGTCATGAACAATTCGATGGCCTTGTCTGAATAATTTTCTAATGTTCCCATGTATTGGCTCTCCTTTGTGTGAAAGAAATGATACCAATTTTACTGATTCAAAATAACTGTCTGTAATAATGAGGATATAATGAAAAAAAATGGAGGGTCAATTTTTTATAATTAACCCCATAAAAAAAAGGAATGCAGAGTGACCGCATTATTATAGAGAGGGAAACAAGATAACCGCCACAAATCATAAAGCGGTAAAATTGAAGTTACTGAACATCTTAAAAGTAATCACCGATACAATTCAGCCAATTCCTGAGAATAGAAGAATTGAAGATAAACAGTAGACATCTTAAGTTTTGAGGACGGCTGATTATTCAAGATGTTGACCACAAATCTAAACTTTTCCCCTAATTTACCAAACTTCCCCTACAGAATTTGTCAAACTTACCCTACAGAATTCTTTTGTTCTGGTGTGATAGGATTCTATCCTAGAGAATAAGCATTACGCGCAATAGTTATGCTATGCGGCAACAACTCACAATAACTGGCAATTTGTGAATAAAAAATGAGCTAATCATTGATATTTTTGGATAGAAAACACTAATTTTTTTAAAACTTATACTTTATGAAATACACATTTTGCATAACACAGGAATGCAACTTAAGATGTTCTTACTGTTACATATCAAAAAAGAACAATGTAATGACATTACAGATAGCAAAATCTATTATTGATAATATTTTTGAATACACCCCTAATGATGAAAAAATTGACATTGGTTTTTTTGGTGGAGAACCCTTACTCGAATTTAAACTTATCAAGCAAATTGTTAGTCTTATAAAGAATCATAGTCTCTACAATCCAACTCAGATAGAACTAGATATTGTTACAAATGGAACTATTTTTTCTGACGAGATTGGCAGATATCTTGCTGACAATAACATAACATACTGTTTAAGCTGTGATGGGCCTACTAATATTCAAAATGAGTTTAGAAAGTTCAAATGCGGAAAGGGAAGCTCCATTGAGGTCGAAAAGACGATAACTCAGGCAAAAAAATTCTTCCCAACTCTTTTGGTCAATGCTGTTTATCAACCATCCACGCTCCACTTACTACCCCAAGTAGTCCAATATTTTTCTGCACTTGGTATCTCTCAAATCTACTTAAGTCCTGATTTTTCTTCCAAGTGGACTGAAAAAGAAGTCGATTTATTATCATATGTTTTTGACCAGATTGGAGAACAATATATAGATTTTTACCTCAAAGGAAATCCTCACTATATAAGCCCAATTGATAACAAAATTGCTGTCATTATAAAAGACGGCTACACGCCTTCTGATCGATGCAGAATGGGGAGAGGTGAGTTTGCCTTTGCCCCCTCTGGGAACATCTACCCATGTGAGAGGCTCATTGGTTCAGACAATGGAGAGGCTCATTGTATTGGTAATATTTTTAACGGAATTCCTAATGCTCGATCATGTAAAAAAAGCATGCCATCACAAAACAACAAATTAAAAAATGTATGCACATTATGCAGCTTAGAAAAATTTTGTATGAACTGGTGCGGTTGCAGCAATTTTTTTTCTTCAGGGAACTATTATGAACCAGGTGCTTTTTTGTGTGCTTCCGAGAAGGCAGCAATTAATACATCCTTTAATATCTTCCGCGCATTAACTAGAGACCTTGGGGTTAATTTTATAGAACAAATGGCCAACTGTGCGACATCTGGTAATATTTTGCAGAAAAATATTTGAAAAATAAGCACTTAATGCATTGTTATACTATTAAAAACAATGCTAATTGATAAAAGGAGGATAATCATGAACTACAATTTTGTATTTCCAAGATGGTGGAAGAGAGGGCGTCCTGCTGAATTATTTGCAAAAGAAGAGGTCTTTATTGAAAAATTCGTCTCTAAATATAAACTACAGGCCTTATCTCCAGAAGCAATAGATCAACTTTCGCTTGTGGCAGGAGGTGTCATAATAGAAGGAATGCCTATCGCAGTAGCACCTGTAATGTCCGAAAGCCATGAGAATCTTGCCATAAAAGAAATAGCTACGGAACCACAAAAAACTAAAGAATTTGCAAAGCTGAAGATTCCCTCATTTCCTGGAGGAATCCGCACCCCTCATATCCATTTCAGAGGGGATGTTTTTTTACTCAACAGTAAACAATGGCATGAATTTTCCAGCACTATCATAAAAGACATTCAGGAAAGGTTGGCTAATGCTAAATCAATAAGCTTTGAGCAAGTCATGGAATTATCCGAGGCCACTAGCAGCCTTGTATAACACTTCATTCAGCTAACTCGAAAGCGGGGTTGTCATATCGACCCCGCTTTTATTTTCTCTGTCAATGTCTATGTGCGCTTCTGTGATAATATTACGAAAGTGTGATTGAATGTAAAGTTGTGTCTGTTTAAGAAAAACCGAAAGTAAAGATTAGTGCCACACATCTTCAATCAGGCAATAGTTATGATGTTTGCTGACAATCTTTAAAGGCTACGAGAGTAAATCAATTAAAAGGTATTGGCTTGAAATCTACGACGGTAGTTTGTGGGGGAAAGAGACTTAAAAACAGAAGAAGAGAAACAGGCATCCAAGTGTTAGCATAGCCACCAATCTTAAGCAAGAGTGATGTAATGGTCGCCAAAAGACTATGTTGGATAACAAATGCGGGCAATTTTATATCTCTCTGTTTATTTCTCCCTCTTTTCTGAGCAACACCTCCCGCTGTGGGAACGGGATCGTGATACTTGCTTCTTTTAGCGCCTTGTAGACAGCCAGATTGGTTGAATATAGATTGCGGAAGTATTTCTGGGACGGCACCCAATACCGGTAGCTGATATCAACGGAAAAATCCCCGAAATTCTCAATGCCGATCTGGGCTGCCGGTTTCTCAACCACTTCACTTGACGAATCCAGAATATCCCGGATCACCTTGATCGCCTTTTCCGGATCGTCGCTGTAACTGATGCCGACACGGCTCTCAACCAATCTGTTTTCTCCGGAATTATGGAGAATCTCGCCGATAATATGCTTGTTGGGGATCATGATCCGGATCCCGTCTTCGTTGATCAAAGTTGTACTGGCCAGGTTTATTTCCTCTACTACTCCATTAACGCTAGCGACACTGATCGTATCTCCCACGACAAACGGTCTCCCCAGGATAATGGCAAGTCCTGCTGCATAGTTTGACAGAGGCCCCTGGATGGCGTAGGTCGCGCCGAAAACGGCAGCGCCTATGGCGGCGATAAATGGAGTGATCGTTATCCCGAATTTCCCCAAGGCGATGATAATCGCAAAGACAAGGACCAGGACCTTGCCCAGAGATGCAAGAAACCTGCTGAAGGTGATGTCCAGTTTGGCCTTTTCACAGAGCTTGCTGATAATTTTTGCAACACATCTGCCGAGCACCAGGCCCACGATCAGGATGATAACGGCGCCAATGACCTGGAAACTGTAGTTTACAAAAAATTCGATCAGCTTGTTGATTAGCGTTTGCAATGAACCAAGGTTCTCCATAAGCGCATCCCTCTGCGTTATTTTATAGACAGTTCGACCATCGCGATGCCCGGTTGTTGCATCTCGTCTTGCACTCCGCCCAACTGCGGTTCAACCATGAACAGCCGTCCGGGCTCGACCTGCCCCTCTTCGATCAGATTGCTTAACACCGTGTTGGCCCGATCAATGGCCAGCAGCCTCAGATCTTCATCTTCGATCTTGATCCTGGCCAGGAGAAATTCCTCCATCATGACCAGCCGTTCAGCCTCACCAGTCGGCTTTATTTTCCGGGCCGCCTTGCGCTCCTCGGTCGTGGCCGCCTTAAGCGCCTTCTTGTAGACCCGACTAAGATAATTCGGATATTCCTCTGTGCTCACGGTTATCGCCTGGTAATCGACATCGCCGCCCTTCCCAGTCCCGGTTTTCTTTAATTTTGCAAACTTGATTTGTTTTTCCATATTCAGCCTGGCCAATGCTTTGCTGTCGCTCTCCCGATCGACCCGGCCAGAAATATCCATCTTCAAGCCGGGGCGCTCATAAAGAACTTTTGCCACTACAGCCAGTTTGTCGACAACATCCGTAGTCAGGCTGCTGCTTCCAGCTTCAAAAGATAAGTGCTGGATGTCCTCCCCGGCTGGAATGAGGCTGCCCAGAAGGGCGAACGGCGAGGTGGCCGCCTTGGCGATCAGGTTGACGATCACCCTGACCACAATACCGCCGATACTGAATTCCGGATCATCCAGATCGCCGCTTACCGGGACATCAAGGAAGATCTCTCCTTGCCGATTTTTCAAAAGAGCAATGGCCAGATTGACCGGCAGGGAAGTAGCATCCGGGCTATCCACCTTTTCGCCCAAGGTGAACTGGTCGAGAAAGGCCTTGTTGGTGCTGTCCAGCTTCCTTCCCGCTATATTGTAATGCAAATCAAGGTTAAGCTTGCCAGTCCCCGTTCTGTAGCCGATAAATTTACCGGTATAGGGAGAAAGAGGGCTCATGTTGAAAGCAGTGAAATCGATCTTGATGTCCGCATAATTATCCTGGCGCAGAGGATTGATCTCGCCGCTGACGGTCAGGGGAGCTTGCTTATCCACCTTGCCGTCGAATTTTACTGCGGCCAGAGCTTCTTTCTGGTTTGAAAGTCCGGTTATCATGCCATTGAAACTGGAAAGAGTGGCCCCGTAAGCTGGATTTATGTTGCGGTCCAGGAACTGGATCTGGCCGTTTATGAACGAAATCTTGTTAATAGTGATTTTTTTCGTTTGCTCTGCTGTGGGGCCCTGACCGAGGTCTTCTCCAGCAGGGGGCGGCTCTGCTGGAGATTCTTGGTCATTATCCCGGTCATCACGGTAAAGGGTGGCAAAATTTAGCGTACCGTCGTCATTGACCAGGACCTTTGCGTACGGATCCTGCCAACTGATCTCCCCGATAGACAATTTGGATGGTTGCGAGGAAAAGTCAACATTCTTGACCTGCAACTCTTTCCATTTTATCAGGTCATCCCCGACAAGGGTGTCCACCAGTGCAAGATCGGTAAGGTAGCCGCTGCCGGAACAATGGAGGATGCTATCTCCTCCCGGATCCGACAGAACTTCCAGGTTGCCCTGTAGGCCGGCGACACCTCTCTCGATTATTATCCGGGCCTGCTCGGACAGGTATGACTGGAAGTCTTTCAGCTGGACAGAGTCGGCTTCCAGGGACGATTTGATGGCCAGTGGTTCAATAGTAAGATTGCCTGCCCCGGAAATCCTGCCGGTATCATTCAGAAGCATCGCAATAGATATTTCCCCGGCTGTTTCGGGAATCGTGGATAGGGAAGACGCCTTAACGGAGATCCCGCTCAGCCTGGATCTGGCAGGGGTCTGCAGTGCCTGGTCGGAGAAGATTATTTCCCCATTTTCCAGGGCAAAACGATCAATAGTCAACCTGATCTGCTCCTCCTCTTTTCCTGCTCCTGGTTCTGTGGCAGGCGGTCCGGCAGCATCATCCGCGGAGGAAGATAACAGGGATAGGGGCAGGAGGTCCCCTCCGGCCAATCGAAGCAGCTCCAACTGGGGGGCCTCCACAGCAATTTCAGTAAGACGGATCTCCTTTTCGAGCAGATTAGAATCGGCCAGAGTCAAAGTTGTCGCGGGCAGCCTGAGATAAGTCCGGCCCTCCCGATCGGCCACATTCACACCTCTTATGGTTATATTTCCAGTCAGGCTAAGCCGGGACGTATTGTCGTTTCCGGACAAGTAAGTAAGCTTGGTATTGATATCCATCATGGCGGATTTAACTGCCAAGCCGGTAGGGTTGGGGAGATAGGCCAGATATTCCGGGATATTGATCCCGACCATATTGATATCCACCTCGGTGGCAAATGATTCGGCAAAGGGCTTGGTCACTCCGCCCAGGGAGGTTGATGTGCCGTTAATCACCGCTGAAAAAGCGGGCTGAACATAGACTTCGATACTGCTTGGCAGATTGGATACCGACGGAACCGCCAGGTTCAAATTCACTACATGGTGGACCTTTCCCTTGGGCAGGTCGTGGAACTTGATATTACCGTCTTTGATCTCGATGTTGTTTATCGAGAAAAGGGCCTTCCCCTGGTCCGCGCCCTTCTCCTTTCCTTCAGCTTTGCCCTCTATAAGGTCTGAAAAGTTGTAGGTTCTGTCGCCCAGATACTCAAAATCAACAAAAGGGCCGGAGACAGATACGGATTTTATGATCAGCGCTTTCTTGAAAAGCGACAAACTTTCCAGGTTGACATGGAGCCGGTCGAAATAGGCAAAATCAGCGGCCCCCTCTTTCTTGGCCAGATGGAAACCTTCAATCGTTGCCGACAGGGAATAGGGATTAAGACGAATCTTCTCGATCGCTACTTGCCGGTCAAGGACTTGAGGAAGTTTCTTTACGAGAACCGCTTTGAGAATCAGGGGTGCGGCCACAAATCCGAAAACGGTGTAGAAAACCAGCGCGACTCCTGCCCAGATCCCCGCTTTCTGGTGGCGTGACAGATCCTTGTACCATTCGACAAAAGCCGGTCTTTCTCCCATATCATATCCCTGTTGAAATAACGGATCAGCAAATCATGATGCCCTGACCCTGTTTAAGCGGTATTCAGTCCATGAACTATTCTACGATTAAATAGTGGGGATATGAAAGGTTTAAATACAGGGATTAAAAACAGCCGCGCGATCGTAATGGCCGAAAAAAACAGGAAGGTTGAGTCACCGGAAAAAGACAAGACCGGCTTGGTTTGCCGGGATTGTCAATAATATCTTGGTAGATAGAACAGAAGAATTTAAGCTAGCTGCCATCTTAAAACGTCCAAGAGTGAAGATGTTTACAGACTACTTTAATTATGGAATCGCTCCCCTGATTTTGCCTTATAAGGCCCCTAAAGAAAATTTCTTCTGACCTATTAAGCAAGAAAGCCAAAACTGCGCAAGGTTGTGCAACTCTGGCCATTAAACTTTAATAACAACTTAAAAAACTTCGCTCCCAACGAGTTTACGTCCAGTTCAGGACCAGTTCGAGCAAAGTCCTGACCCCTACCCCGGACGGGCCCTTGGGGATATAGGATTTCTTGGTGTAATTCCAGGCAGTACCGGCAATATCAAGATGGGCCCAGGGAGTGCCACCGACAAACTCCTGGAGGAAACAGGCCCCGGTTATAGTCCCGGCCGGGCGGCCCCCGATATTTTTGAGATCAGCTACCTCTGATTTCAGCTGTTTTTTATAATCATCACCCAAGGGCAACCGCCAAACCAGCTCTCCGCAACGTTCACCACTCGTAAGAAGTTTGTCGGCCAGTTTGTCGTCATTACAGAGCAGCCCGCTCCGATGATGGCCGAGACCGATAATAACCGCCCCGGTTAATGTCGCGATGTCAACCACTGCGGTCGGCTTGAATTTATCGACCCCATAAGCAAGGGCGTCGGCTAGGATCAATCTTCCCTCGGCGTCCGTATTGATCACTTCGACAGTCTTGCCATTATAATGGCTGATTATATCGCCCGGTTTTAAGGCCTCCGGACCCGGCATATTTTCGGCGGCCGGAATAATCCCGACAATGTTGATTCCGCTAGGCTTAAGTTCACCGATAGCCTGCATCGCTGCCATAACCGCCGCACCACCGCACATATCATATTTCATGTCCTGCATGCCGGCGCCAGGCTTCAGAGAAATACCGCCGGAATCAAAGGTCAATCCTTTACCGACCATTAACAGGGTCGGCGCTTTCTTGCCGTCGCTTCTATATTCGAGCACCACCATTTTCGGCGGTTGGCTGGAGCCCTGATTTACGCCGATCATGCCGCCCATTCCCATCTTCGCCATGTCAGATTTATTGAGGACCTTGCAGGTCAAATCATACTTCTTGGCCAATTTACGGCCCGCATCGGCAAAATGGGAGGGTGTCCAGTGATTACCTGGCTCATTGGCCATATCGCGGGCCGAACAGGCGGCAATTGCGGCGATCTGACCGCGGGTCACTGCTTTGTTGAGCAGGGCCGCTTTGGAGGCATGAATGACTATTTCTTTTATGGGCTTGGGCTTGTTTTCGGGGTCCGCCTTTTTATACTTATCAAAACGGTATGAGCCAAGAACCAGCCCCTCGGCCAGGGCCACGCCTAATTCCTCATCACCAATTTTAAGACCCTCAATCATCTGTATATGTAGTTTTTCAGCTTTGACATTGAGAGCCGCCTTGGCGATGAATCCTCCTACATTACGAAATAGTTCCTGATCCAGATCATCCTGGCCCAGACCAAACACCATAACCCGCACCGGTTTAGACCTGGATTTGCCTTTGGGGGCCGCGGAACGATAAAAAACCAGTTTCTCCTCCGTCTTGCCCGTAAAATCTCCTAGAGAATAGGCCTGCTTGATATAGGCCGAAACCTGACGATCAGCACAGACCGGAGCCTTGCCCTTTTTCTGCCTAACCAGATATACTATGGTATCGCCACCCTTGGCTGCTAGGGGACGACTGCTGACTTTTATCATGTTATTCTCCGTTAAAATCTTATTGTATTGATCGGGATTCAGGACGGTCAAATTTACCTGCTATAATGCATACTGATATATTCCTCATATTTCGGTATATTGCCAGGGTAAATGTAATCAAATAACGAGAATATTTCCCCGGATTAATTCAGGAGGTAGCCCTTGCTAATCCAGCTTTGCATCGCAGTAGGACTGGCAGTATCAATTTCGGCAATATGCAGTATCCTGGAGGCCGTTCTCTATTCGGTCCCCAACTCCCATCTTGAGATATCACAGCAAAAAGGTGACCCATCGGCCCCGATTATCAAAGAGCTTAAAAGTGATATCCACCGCCCAATAACCGCTATCCTCACCCTAAACACCATCGCCCATACGATGGGAGCGGCAGTTGCCGGCGCAGCGGCAGCGGCAGTATTAGGCAGTCACAACCTCGGCTGGTTCTCAGTAGCCTTCACCCTGATAATCCTGATCTTTTCAGAAATTCTGCCCAAAACCATCGGCGTCGCCTATTGCCGGGAATTGGCGCCCTGGATAGCGACCCCAATCAAGATGATGGTGGCTATCCTTAAACCGATAATTTTTTTGTGTCAGGCGGTCACCAGGCTTATCCCCCGCCATTCGGAGGAAAGCCTGACCTCTGCTGAAGAAGTCATGGCCATTGCCGCTTTGAGCCGCCGATCAGGACAAATCGATTCGCAGGAAGAAAAGGTTATCACCAACATTCTTGGCTTGAAGGACAAGGATGTCATTGATGCAATGACCCCGCGAACCGTCACTTTTGCCCTTAATGAAAAGACCTCGGTCGGCAATGCTATAACATTTAGGGATAAATGGAATTTGCATAGCCGGATCCCCATCTATCGGGATGAGCCGGATGAGATCTCCGGCATTGTCCTCAGAAAAGACGTCTTGTTATCCGCTGCGGACGACATGGATAGTCTTGAACTCTCAGCCCTGGCCCATCCGGTTCATTTTGTTCCGGAAACTGCGCCGCTGAGTATTGTCCTGCTCGACTTTATCAAGAAAAAGCAACACCTGTTCGTGGTAGTCGATGAATACGGGAGCATGACCGGCGTCATCAGCATGGAAGACATAATTGAAGAGATATTCGGCGAGGAAATAATGGATGAATCCGACCAGATAAAAGATATGAGGGCGCTGGCCAAGAAAAGGAGGAAAGAAAAAGTCGCAAAGCAGGTTTAAATGGTTACTGGAAATGGCAGCTACTGGCTCAGATATTTCACGAGGCAAGGTGGTTGAAGGTGTAAAGAGACCCTTTTTCGGCGCACATCTACCATCATATATTAAAAGCGTTTTAAAGCAGTTACACTTGACTTAAGCCTCCATAAAAGCCACCAACTTTACCACCCTGCCCTGTCACGAATTTGATTAATAGTCAGCACGCAAATTGGCTGTGAATTTAGATCCAATTTTATAGATACTCAGTAAGCATCTCAAATCAGGACAGACTTATATATATTGCTAGAAACTTTCGCTTTTATTTCTTTAAATCCCCATTATCATCGACAAAATCGGGATAAAGGTTCTTGGTACATTCAGGACATATGCTGTGACTAAATTCTGCTTCCGAATGCTTGCTGATATATGATTCAATTTGAGTCCAATATCCTTTATCATCTCTGATCTGCTTACAGGAAGCGCAAATAGGCAGAAAGCCACTCAAGGTTTTTACTTCATCGAGGGCTACGTGCAATTCACGAGTACGTTCTTTAACAAGGTTCTCTAGGTTATCCCTGTAGGCAGCTACCTGATTCTCAATTGTGCCTGAATATTTGTAGTAAAATAATAGAATTGTCAGGAACAAAGCCAGTATAGCCACACTCGAAGACATTACAGCTTTTCGAGTCTCAATGATTAAATTTGTAACGTCGCAAATAGCAATGATAGTACCAACTTGCTTGCCTGTAACATCCTGTAACGGGTGCGAGTAAATGCTTAACGAGCGGTTATTCAATGATATATTTCGTGAGTTTCCATGAAGATAGTTTTGTTGGACAACATTTTTCAGTTCAAATGATAAAGTGCTTATCGTCTTATCTATAATTACAAAATCTGCAAATTCATTCCAGTCGCCTTTTTTGTTCAGGGCTTTTACTCCAGCTTCCCATTTTTCTTTGGCTAAATTCGACTTATCGATAGTAAAGATCAGATCAAGGTCGGAAATTTCTCTTAGACGGGGAGTAAGATGCTCAATTTCTTCACCCAACTCTAAATATCCGAGCAGTTTACCATTAACAATCCAAGGGAATACAACCCTTAAGGTAAAGGTTCCCAAAGAACCAAGTTCTATTCCAGAACTTATTTTAGAGGTATCGGTAGCTTTCTTCAGAGTAAATCGAGTTATTTCATCACCAAAATTTTCTGGTGAATGGACTCGTAAAAAACAGGTTTTATCCGGCTCAATAAAATAGAAATGAGT